>CANEFS010000001.1 GCA_947426865.1 uncultured Coriobacteriaceae bacterium
TCCTTTAGTCTTTGCTTAGACCTCCTTTAGGTCCAGGCGCTTAAGACAAAGATGCAAAAAGACAGAAGCCAAAAGAAACAAGAAACAGAAAGGATTGGTCGCACCTCATGCAATTCGTTGCACTAGTTGTGACCGCATTGCACTAGATGTGAAACTTTAGGGCTTTGGGGCGGAATGAAAAAAAGCGGAAAAGTCGCGCGCATGAAGGCAGAAAAACTACTATACTCATAGCTTGTGAACACGGACCCAACGTGGCAAACGCGCCGCTTAAGAAAACAAAAAGCCAAGTCAGAAATCGGAAAGAGGAGAATTATGGCTGAAAAAGAAAAAGCAGTATATCGGTGGGGAATCGACAAGAACGGCAAGGATATCACCGAAGCCGACGCTTCGATGAACTACGTCGTTGGTGGTAAGGGAGCAAATCTTGCCGAGATGGCAAAGATTGGCCTTCCGGTCCCTCCGGGATTTTCTATCACCTGCCAAACCTGCGTTGCTTATTCTGACAACAATAACACCTGGCCAGAGGGCGTTTATGACGAGATTGACGCCGCTCGCGTGGACCTTGAGGACCGCATGGGCAAAAAGCTCGGCGATGCTAAAGATCCGCTGCTGGTTTCCGTTCGCTCGGGAGCTCCTTTCTCCATGCCGGGCATGATGGATACCGTTTTGAACCTTGGTCTGAATGACGAGTCTGTCCAGGGCATTATCGAGCAAACCAACAACCCTCGCTTTGGCTGGGATTCGTATCGCCGCTTCATCCAGATGTTCTCCAATGTTGTTATGGGCATCGACGGCGACCTTTTCGAAGACGCTATCAACGAGCTTAAGGCCAAGCGCGGCGTGAAAGCTGACACCGACCTTACCGCTGAAGACCTTCAAGAGCTCGTCAAAGAGTTCAAGAAGATTTTCTCGGAAAATGTGGACGCCAAAGCCCATCCCGAGGTCGTCGTCAACGGCACCCCCGTCTTCCCCGAGGACCCCTACCTGCAGCTTCGCCTCGCCATCGAGGCCGTCTTTGGTTCTTGGAACAACGAGCGCGCCATCCTCTACCGCCAGCAAAACAAGATTCCTGATGACTTGGGAACCGCCGTCAACGTGCAGATCATGGCCTACGGAAACAAGGGTGATGACTCGGCCACCGGCGTTGCCTTCACGCGCAACCCTGCCAACGGCGACAAGGAATTCTACGGTGACTTCCTGGTAAATGCCCAGGGTGAAGACGTCGTTGCCGGTATTCGTAACACCGAGCCCATCGCTGAGCTCAAACACACGAAGAATCTGGAAGAGGCAGGCGAAGAACTCGAGAAGATCTTCACGCTTCTTGAAGACCACTACCACGATATGATGGACATCGAGTTCACGATTGAAAACGGCAAGCTTTGGATGCTTCAAACGCGTGCCGGAAAACGTACGGCTCTTGCTGCCCTCAAAATCGCCATCGACATGGAGAAAGAGGGCCACATCACCAAAGAGCAGGCCGTCCAGCGCGTCAATCCGCAGCAACTCGACCAACTTCTGCACCCTCAAATCGATCCCAATGCAACGCTTAACGTGATTGCTACCGGTCTAAACGCTAGCCCCGGCGCTGCTGTGGGTGAAGTCGTCTTCTCTTCTGACGACGCCGTTGCCCTGGAGGCTGAGGGCAGAAAGTCCATTCTTGTCCGTTGGGAGACGAACCCCGACGACCTCAAAGGTATGGTTGCCGCTGAAGGTATTCTGACCTCGCACGGTGGAAAGACCTCCCACGCTGCTGTTATCGCGCGTGGCATGGGCGCCCCTTGCGTCTGCGGTGTTGAGGCACTTCAAATTGATGCTGCCAACAAGACCGCTGCTGTCTCTGGCACCGACATCGTTCTCCACGAAGGTGACCTCATCTCCATCGACGGAACCACAGGACAAGTCATGCTGGGTGCCGTCGAGCTCGTCCAGCCTGAGCTCACGGGCGACCTTGAGACCATCCTGACCTGGGCAGACGAGATTCGCACCGATGCAGCCGATGGACGTCCCATGGGCGTTCGCGCCAACGCCGACAACCCAGAAGACGCCAAGCTCTCCCTTGAATTTGGCGCAGAAGGCATCGGCCTTTGCCGTACCGAGCACATGTTCTTGGGCGACAGAAAGCGCATCATCCAGGACTTCATCTTGGCCGACGACGAGGCGACGAAGTCGAAGGCTCTCGCAGAGCTTCTTCAAGCCCAACAAGGCGACTTCCTGCAAATCTTCAAGACGATGGCAGGACACCCCGTTATCGTTCGTTTGCTCGATCCGCCTCTCCATGAGTTCCTCGACAATCCTCGCGAGCTTGCCGTAGAAATTGCCAAGCTTGAGGCCACCGACGCCGACCCCAATGTTATCGCCGAGAAGGTCGATCTTCTCGCACGCATCGACGCTATGGTCGAGGCCAACCCCATGCTCGGTCTTCGTGGTTGCCGCCTGGGCATTATGTATCCCGAGCTCACCGACATGCAAATCACCGCTATCGCCAACGCGACCGCGCAGCTGAAAAAAGAAGGAATCGATGCGATGCCTGAAATCATGATTCCTCTCGTCTCCACCGAGGCAGAGCTCGCCGTCCTTCGCGAGCAGGCTGAGCGTGTAATCGCAGGCGTTGAAGATCGCGAGAAGGTCGAGCTGGAGATTCCTATCGGTACGATGATTGAGCTTCCCCGCGCTGCCCTCACTGCTGACGAGATTGGTAAGAAGGCCGACTTCTTCAGCTTTGGTACGAACGACTTGACGCAAACCACGTTTGGCTTCAGCCGCGACGACGTCGAGAGCTCCTTTATCCCCACCTACCTGAAGAAGAAGCTTCTCCCCACGAACCCCTTCGAGACACTCGACCCCGGCGTTGCTAAGCTCGTTGACGCAGGCGTTAAGGGTGGACACGAGGCCAACCCAAACATTACGTGTGGTGTCTGTGGTGAGACCGGAGGCGACCCCGATTCCATCCACACCTACTACAAGCTGGGTCTTGACTACGTTTCCTGCTCACCTTACCGTGTGCCGATTGCTCGTTTGACCGCTGCTCAAGCAAAGCTCGCCGCCAAAAAATAAGGCGTCTGAGCTGTGCCCGAGCCTTGCAAGGAACGCGCACGACAGCTTAACGAGCCCAAAGGAGTTTTTCAAAACACCAACGTAGCCCAAAGGAACTACGAAACCGTGAAGAAAAACGTGAAGACCTTTTTTAAAAACGTACTAACGTATGTGATGTGTGGGGTGCTGGCATTGCTGGCACCCCTCGCTTTAAGTGGTTGTGACCTTTTCACGCCAACTCCCGAGAAGGGCAAAGCGCTTGATGACTATAAATTCGAAGAGCTCGCACAAATTTCGCAGCTGATTCAAAAGTCGGACAATCCCTATAAAACTGCAGCAGAATATGGGATTTGCGATGAAAATGGTGTCATTAACGACCAGATTAAACGCTTCAAGCTAAAAGACGATACGGTCTGCGAGGTCCGCGTTATAGGCATCATGGCAGACACACTCTCGCCAGAAGATGCGGACGTAGACGCTGCCAGCAGCGCAGACGCTGCGGCCACCAGTGATAGTGCCGCCGATACCGGCAAAAAAGCAGGTCTTACCTTCATGTGCGCAGAGGTTCCCGCGCAAACTCAGTACAACGTCGAGTCCACGGTAAACGGGGGTTGGGAAGCGTCAAATTTGAGAAGCTATTTGAACACAACGATGATGGATAATCTGCCGGACTATCTTAAAGAAAAAATCGTATCCGTCTCAAAGCTTTCGAACAATTTTGGCATGACGAAAAATACAGAGAATATTACCGCGACGCAGGACAAACTCTGGGAGCCCTCCGTTGCAGAAGTCAATGGTGTCATACATTGGAATGAGCAGGAATACTATGGCTCGATGGCACCATACGACACGATGTTGAGTTCAGAAGGAACGCAGTATCAGTGGTTCAAGCAGCAAATGGATGCAAATGGAACCATTCCAAACGATAAGCTTCAAATGACATTTAAAGGAGCGTCTACCGGCTGGTGGTATCGTTCCGTCTTTCCGCTCTCAACTATGTATGGCGGACAACCCATGGCGCAATACGTCATGAACTCAGGTTATCCTCAGGGAAGACTTTTTGTGACCGACACGACGGGGGTGGCTTTCGGTTTCTGCCTTTAATGCTCCAATAACTAAGACCCGCCCTAAAGCACGTTATGAAACCCCTCGGCCACCGGAGGGGTTTTCTTAACCCCCGGGCGGTTGCTTTACTGCCCGAGGGGCTTTCCTAATCATCCGGGGCGACAACTCCCCTCAGGGGTTTCTCGGCAGCGAAGGATTTCTCGGAAATAATGAGATAAACCTTGCATGACGCCGGATTATTTGCTAAATTATTCAGACACGCTTCGGAAGCCCCGGGCGTGTTTTTTTACGACAAAAAAAGAAAGAGGAAATTCCATGCGTACCCTGGTAACTCTCGAGTGTTCAGAGTGCAAGCGTCGCAATTACACGACGTACAAGAATAAGAATACTCATCCAGATCGTCTTGAGTTGAAGAAGTACTGTCGCTGGTGCAGAAAGCATACGCTGCACAAAGAGACGCGCTAGGAAAAACAGCCCAGTAGCTCCAATTGGTAGAGCAGCGGTCTCCAAAACCGATGGTTGGAGGTTCGAGTCCTTCCTGGGCTGCCAGTAATTAATTGGCTTTTATTGAGAAAGCGAACAATATATGGCGAACAAGAACAGACAGAAAAGAGCGGCGAGAAAGGCGCGTCAGGCTCGGCGTCAAGAGGCGCAGGCCACGCAAGAGGCGCAACTTGCTGCAAGCGAGAAGTCTCTTGGCAAGCTCTTTGGTCTTGGGGGAGGGTGCGACAAGAGCGCCAAAGGTGCCAAGGGCGCTAAAGACGCCAAAGGTGCTAAAGGCGCTAAGGGCGCTGTCAAGGATGTAAAGGCAGGCGCCAAGGAGAGCATCAAGGGCGCGGACGGCAAGAGCGCAGAGGCTCCTGAGAAAAAGAGCGTTCTCGATCATCCCCTCACAAAAGAAGAGAAGAAAGAGGCTAAAAAAGCCGCTGCAAAAGCGAAGAAGCAGGCGAAGATTCAAAAACGCCGCGATAAGAAAATCTCTTTAATCGATAAAAAAATTGCGGCTGCTCAAAAAGAGGTTCAAAAGACCAAAGTAGAGCAGGAAAAAACCGCGCGCATTCTGCGTGAAGAAAAAGAGAAAGGCACGCCCTCCAAAAAAGCTGTTAAAGCTGCCGCTATGGCAGAGGTCCAGGCAGATGATGCTTTGGGGCGTCTTGCCAAGCTCGAAGACAAGAAGAAAGAAAAAGCGAAGAACCTAAGCCTTTGGAGGCGCTTCGTGCGTGTTCTCTCGAACATCAAATCAGAGATGAAGCGCGTCTCGTGGCCCACGCGAAAAGAGCTTCGCAACTACACGATTGCCGTTATCGTTTTGCTGATCATCTTTGGACTCATTGTTTGGGCAATTGACCTTGGCGTTGTCAAAGGTCTCGTTAAATTCGACGATATTCGAAGCCTCATTGGGAGCTAGGCATGGCAAAGCATTGGTATATCATCCACACCTATTCTGGTTACGAAAAGCGCGTACAAGACGAAATCAAGCGCCGCATCGAGTCGTTTGGTCTGCAAGACCATGTTTTTGACACGAAGGTTTTCTCGGAAGAGGTAACCGAGGTCAAAGAGGGCGGTAAGCAAATCACGCGCGAGCACAACATCTATCCGGGCTACGTCCTGGTGCGTATGGAGGTCGACGACAACTCCTGGTCGGTCGTGAGAAACACCCCCGGTGTTACCGGCTTCGTGGGCATCGACGGAAAGCCGGCGCCTTTGACGCGCGCGCAGTTTGACAAGATGATGCGCCGCGTTGGAGGCGCCACGGGCGGTAAAGGCAAGCCCAAGCGCACCGAGACCGACTTCAAGGAAGGCCAGTCGATTCGCGTGGTCTCCGGGCCGCTCGCCGACTTCGACGGCACGATTACTGAGGTCGCTCCCGAGAGCGGAAAAGTCAAGGTATCCCTTACTATTTTTGGTCGAGAGACCCCGGTCGAGCTCAACCTTGACCAGATTGTCTCGGCTTAAAGGAAACAATGTGGGAGGGTAGTCATGCCCTGTGACCACGAAAGGAAAGAAAAATGGCAGAAAAAAAGCCGGTAAGCATCGTTAAGTTGCAAATTCCTGCAGGACAAGCAACGCCCGCGCCCCCGATTGGACCCATTCTGTCCGGTGCGCAAGTCAATATCCAGCAGTTTTGCCAGGAATTCAACGCACGCACGCAAGACCAACACGGAGACATCATCCCCGTCGAGATTTCGGTCTACGAGGATCGCTCCTTCACATTCATCACCAAAACCCCGCCCGCCGCGCAGCTCATTATGAAGGAGCTGAAAATCAAAGGTGGCTCGGGTGTTCCCCAGGCCGAGAAGGTCGGCGAAATCTCGCAAGCTCAACTTGAGAAGATTGCCGAGATGAAAATGGCCGACTTGAACGCGAACGACGTCGAGCATGCCGCCCGCATTATCGCCGGTACCGCGCGCTCCATGGGCGTTGTGGTTGAGGGCATGGAATCCTCTCAGCCACGCAAGGCCGTTAAGAAAGGTGGCAAGAAAGAGGCCTCTCCTGCTGCTCCTGCCGCTGCTGATAGCACTGAGGCAGAAGGTGGCGAGGAGGAGAAGGCCGAGTAGGTTCGTCTCGGTACTTGAACAGTCTGGGACTTATCAATGTGGGAGGGTAGTCATGCCCTGTGACCACGAAAGGAAAGAATAATGACAACGCATGGAAAGCAATACAGAAAAGCCGAAGAGGCCATCCAAGAAACGATTTACTCGCCACAAGAGGCATTGACCAAGGTCAAGGAGAACGCTCACGCTAAGTTCGACGAGACCGTAGAGGTTTCGGTGCGCTTGGGCGTTGACACGAGAAAAGCGGACCAATCCGTCCGTGGCTCCATTGCCCTTCCTCACGGAACCGGAAAGACCGTGCGCGTTGCCGTCTTTGCCGAGGGCGAACAAGCCAAAGAGGCAAAAGATGCAGGCGCTGACATCGTGGGCGCTGACGACCTGGTCGAAGAGATTAAAAACGGCAACATCAACTTCGATGCGGCAATCGCCACGCCTCCTATGATGGGCAAGGTCGGAACCATCGGTAAAATCCTGGGCCCTCGCGGTTTGATGCCTAACCCCAAACTGGGAACGGTTACCCAAGATGTGGCCAAGATGGTAAAAGAGCTTAAAGGTGGCCGCGTGGAGTACCGCGCCGACCGCTACGGCATTTGCCATGTGCCTCTGGGCAAAGTGTCCTTCTCGGTAGAGGACTTAACCGACAATTACAACGCGCTTATCACAGAGATTGTTCGCGTGAAACCGTCGAGCGCTAAAGGTAAATACCTGAAGTCGATTACCGTGTCCTCTACGATGGGACCGGGCGCCAAGGTCGACACGAATCTTTAGGCGTTGAACGCAAGCGAGAGCGCAGGGGGAGAGCAAACCGCCCAGGTTTCTCGGCCTCGCGCTTGACAGAAGAAAGAAGTTTATTCACAATAACAACTCGCTTGAACGTGAACGCGCTCAAAACGCCGTGTCCACCGCCAAGCGAGCGCTTATAAACAAAAGCATGTTTGCTGCCCAAGACAGCCGGCACCACGGTTTTAGCTCGCAAGAAGTGAGCGAAAACACGGTTTAAAGAGAACTCGCAACGAGGCTCGCCTGCCGAGGTGGTCTTCAAAGAAGCTTGTGTCCGCAAACGATTGACGCCCACAAGCACCGATTGAATTTGAAGCCCCGTCTGCTGCAGCAGCGGGGCTTTTTTACAAAACTCCTTGTAGATTGCCCCTTTGCGACATGCTCGAGAGGCAAGAAGGAGGTGTTTAGATGCCATCCGTACAAAACAAGGAGATGCTGCAAGAGATTAACGACTCTTTCAAAGCGGCCGAGGGTGTTTTCATAATCGACTATCGCAGCCTTACCGTGCGCGAAGCTCAAGACCTGCGTCGCAAGCTTCACGAGGCGGGAGCAACGATGAAGGTTTACAAAAACAACCTGGTTAAGCTCGCTTTAGAGGAGAACAAACTTCCCAACTTAGACGACCTGCTCGTGGGAACTTGTGCCTACGTCTTCTACGAGTCTGACCCTGTCGGTCCCGCTAAAGCCATCAAGCAAACTTCGAAAGATCTTGAGAAGCTCGAGATTAAAGGCGGTATTAGCGATGGAGTTTTGGTCAGTTCTGAAGAGGTCAACGCTATCGCAGATCTTCCCAGCCGAGAAGAACTTCTCGCAAAAGTGGTCGGTTCCCTGGCACAACCGCTCCGCGGTCTTGTGGGGGTCCTCAACGGTCCACAGAGAAACCTTCTCACCGTTCTGTCCTCGATTGGAGAGCAGAAAGAGAAAGAGGCTGCTTAAGCTGGCTGCCTAAAAACGTTGCTTTAGCTGCGTAAAAGAAGCGGCCAGCAACACGTTCTTAAACGAGAACGAACGCAAAAAGCCTCCCAAGAGGCGAAACGAAAAGAACAAAACGAAACGAAACTAAAACCGAAAGGATTTAAAAATGGCAGTTTCAAAAGAAGATATCATCCAAGCATTAAAAGACATGCCCGCCATCGAGCTTTCTGAGCTCGTTAAAGAGCTCGAGGAGACCTTTGGGGTGTCTGCCGCCGCTCCCGTTGTTATGGCCGGTGGAGCCGCCGCTGGTGCCGCTGCTGGCGCCGAGGGTGGTGCTGAGGAGAAGGATTCCTACGACGTCGTTATCGAGTCGGCTGGTTCCGAGAAAATCAAGGTCATCAAGGCTGTCCGTGAGATCACGAGCCTTGGCCTGAAAGAGGCGAAGGACCTCGTCGAGAGCGCTCCTGGTAACGTTCTTGAGGGTGCTAAGAAAGACGCCGCTGAAGAGGCTAAAGCGAAGCTGGAAGAGGCTGGCGCTACCGTTGCCCTTAAATAAGCACTGTCGCTTACCACATTTTCTCCACATTTGGAGTTTGAAAACCCCTGCCCTGAGCAGGGGTTTTTTCTTGAGCGCGAAAGGGGAGGGGGCATAGTCCAGAAAAAATTCATAAATATTTCACAACTAGGCGAATAATTCGACAAATTAGGCCTTGTACCTTGACCTATGCCTTTTCTTTTTAGACAATGTTGGGTCGCTGCAAAAACTGCAGACGAAATAGAAACGTAGCGAAAACGCAAAAAGATTTGTCGTTTTTGAAGGAGGAAATGCCTGGTGGCTACCGTAAAATCTTCAACCAAATCCCCAACAACAAAAACTGAGCGAGTTGATTTTAGCAAAATCGCCCCTGCTATGGAACTCCCCAATCTGATTCGCGTTCAGAAGGAGTCCTACAAGCGCTTCATGGAGGAGGGTCTCAAGCAGATCTTCGAAGATGCTTCTCCTATCGAGAATAACACGGGAACTTTGCAGCTCGTTTTTGGTGAGCACGAATTCGACGATCCTCCCCACTCGGTAGAGGAGTGCAAGGCAAAGGACATGACCTTCCAAGCGCCTTTGTTCGTCATGGCTCGCCTCATCGACAAAGAAACGGGTGAAATTCAAGAGCCCGAGTTCACCTTCATGGGAGACGTTCCTCTCATGACCGACTACGGCACGTTCGTCATCAACGGCACCGAGCGCGTGGTCGTATCGCAGCTCGTGCGCTCACCTGGGGTGTACTTCTCGAAAGAAGTGGACTCTGGCGTGCCCGTGCAAAAAGTGCAATTCATCCCCACACGCGGCGCTTGGCTTGAGTTCGAAATCGACAAGCACGGACGCCTCGTGGTCTCCATTGATCGCAAGCGTCGCCAAAACGCCACGCTTCTTTTGCGCGCCTTAAACATCGCCACCACCGACGATGAGATTAAGGAGCTGCTGGGCGACTCGGCCGTTATCCAAGATACGCTTGAGGCCGACACCGCCACCACACGCGAAGAAGCTCTCATTGAGCTTTACAAGCGCCAGCGCCCCGGCGAGCCTCCTACCGTCGACGCCTCGCACTCCCTCATCGAGGGCCTCTTTTTTAATCCGCAGCGCTACGATTTAGCGCGGGTTGGTCGCTACAAGATCAACAAGAAGCTTGGCCTGGATGTGAAAAAAGGTGTCTACACGCTGACGAAAGAGGACATCGTTTCTGCGCTGAAGTACCTGTTGGCCCTTCGCGACGGCGACCCCAATTGCTTCGTCGACGACATCGACCACTTTGGAAATCGCCGCGTGCGCACCGTCGGTGAGCTCGTGCAAAATCAGTTCCGCATTGGTATGAGCCGCATGGAGCGCATGGTCCGCGACCGCATGGCCTCCAACGAGCCGGAAGACCTCACCCCGCAAAAACTCATCAACATCCGCCCGATTGTAGCCGCCATCAAGGAGTTCTTTGGCTCCTCGCAACTCTCGCAGTTCATGGACCAGGCAAACCCGCTTTCCGGCCTCACCCACAAGCGCCGTCTTTCTGCTTTGGGACCCGGAGGTTTAGCCGGCCATAAGTCAGGCTCTTCTCGGCGTACGAACGTACCGACTGCCGTGCGCGACGTTCACAACTCACACTATGCAAGAATGTGCCCGCTTGAGACTCCGGAAGGCCCCAACATCGGCCTCATCGGAACGCTCGCGCTTTTTGCAAATGTCAACGAGTACGGCTTCATCCAGACCCCTTATCGCAAAGTCGAGAAGGGCGTCGCCACAGACCTTATTGAGTGGATGACGGCAGACGAGGAAGAAAAACACGTTATCGCACCTGCCGATACGCTGATTGATCCTAAAACCGGACACCTCCTGGAGGTCTCGCCCGAGACCGGAAAGCTGCGCCGTGCTGAGCGCGTCGTGGCCCGTACCCGCGACTTCGACGGCTCCTTTGGTGCGCCTGCAGAGTGTTCCGTTAAAGAGATTGACTACATGGATGTCTCGCCCCGCCAGCTTTTAAGTGTGGCCGCGACCCTCATCCCGTTCTTGGAGCACGATGACGCGAAGCGTACGCTCATGGGCGCCAACATGCAGCGCCAGGCCGTGCCGCTTCTGCGCCCCACCGCTCCTTACGTGGGAACCGGTATGGAGCGTCGCGCCGCTCTGGACTCCGGCGAGGTCATCACCGCTGAGTATGCAGGAACGGTCAAAGAGGTGGACGCAAACCACATCACCCTCTCCACCAAGAGTGAAGGCGAGATAACCTACAACTTGCCTAAGTATCAGCGCTCCAATCAGTCGACCTGCATCAACCATCGCCCCATCGTCCACGCCGGACAGAAAGTGAAGAAGGGCGAGGCGCTTGCCGATTCAACCTCCGTTGACCACACCGAGCTTGCCCTTGGTGCCAACCTGACCGTGGCCTACATGCCTTGGGAAGGCTTCAACTACGAAGACGGTATCGTCGTCTCAGAGCGCGTGGTCCAACAAGACCTTCTCACCTCGATTTCCATTTCGCGCCACGAGATTGACGCGCGCGACACGAAGCTTGACAAAGAAGAGATTACCCGCGAGATTCCCAACCTCTCTGAAGAGGCTCTGGCAGATTTGGACGACAACGGCATTATCCGTATCGGCGCAGAGGTAGGCCCGGGAGACATTCTCGTCGGAAAAGTGACGCCTAAGACAGAAGTGGCAGAGACGGCAGAAGGACGTCTGCTTCGCGCCATCTTTGGTACGAAGGCAAATGACGTTCGCGATACCTCCTTGCGCATGCCGCACGGTGCCTACGGTCGCGTCGTGGACGTTGAATACTTCAGCCGCGAGGAAGGCGACGATTTACAACCCGGCGTCAACGAGATGGTCCGCGTTTTCGTCGCTCAGCGCAGAAAGATTGCAGAAGGTGACAAAATCGCTGGTCGCCACGGTAACAAGGGTGTTGTCTGCCGCATTTTGCCGGTGGAGGATATGCCTTACATGGCCGACGGTACCCCCGTCGATGTTCTTCTCGATCCCTTGGGCGTGCCCTCCCGTATGAATATGGGACAGCTTCTTGAGTGCCACTTGGGATGGTGTGCAAGCAACGGTTGGGATACGGAAAGCGCTCACTCCAAGCAATACGTTCCCGGCCCGATGCCCGTCTCGACACCCGTTTTTGACGGCGCCACCGGCAGCGAAGTGGCCGAGTGCCTGCGCCGCACGAACACGAATCTTTTGAACAAAGCGAAGGAAGAGTACGGCTCGAAGATGAACGAGGTGTTCGTCCCGCAGCTGAACGATCTGGGCAAGATGACGCTTTACGATGGGCGCACCGGCGAGCCTTTCCGCGACCCCATCACCGTGGGAACCTCCTACATCTTGAAGCTTGGCCACATGGTCGACGACAAGATTCACGCCCGCTCCACGGGCCCTTACTCGCTTATCACTCAGCAGCCGTTGGGAGGTAAGGCGCAGTTTGGTGGTCAGCGTTTTGGAGAGATGGAAGTTTGGGCCCTCTATGCATACGGCGCGGCCAACGTGTTGCAAGAAATCCTCACGATTAAGTCGGACGATACCGACGGGCGCGTGAAGACCTACGAGGCCATCGTCAAGGGCGAAAACGTGCCGACTCCTGGCATCCCCGAGGCCTTCAAGGTTCTTGTGAACGAGATTCGTTCGCTCGCGCTTGCCATCGAGCCCATCTCCTACAAGAAGAAGACGGAAGTTGACCTTGAGCTTCTGGCCGACGGCTCGCTTGAGATGACTGAGTCAGAGGGGCTCTCCGTTGAGAACCTGGCCGACGGCTCCGTTGACGAGCTAGCAGATGTCGAGTCCATTCTGGACGCTCCTTCAGCCGAGAAACCCGAGGCAGAAGTTGCAGGCGTTGACGCGGAGGCCGACGGCGCTGCCGCTGGCGAGGGCGCTGAGGCCGCTGACGCTGACGCAGAGGCCACTCCCGTTGCCGAAGCAACGATTGAAACGGAAGATCTTCTCGATATCCCCGAGTTGGAAAACGAGGAGAAAGAGCTGGAAGAGAAGCAGCAGTAACACTGATATATAAGTAAAGAAGCAATAAGCACAAAACGCTCAAACGAACAAAGCTGCAAACAGCAGCTAAATCGCAAAGAGCAACAAGGCCGCAAACAGTAGCTAAACCACAAAGAGCAACAAAGCCGCAAACAGCAGCTAAACAATAGAGAGGAAAAACGTGGCAGATTTCAATTCCACCGATTTCGATGCAATTAAGGTTTCCCTGGCAAGCGCCGACCAGATTCGCTCATGGTCGCACGGCGAGGTGAAAAAGCCTGAGACCATCAATTACCGCACGCTAAAGCCGGAGAAGGACGGTCTTTTCTGCGAGAAGATTTTTGGTCCTACGAAGGATTGGGAGTGCGCTTGTACGCCGCCAAAATACAAGGGTATTCGCTTCAAGGGTATCGTCTGCGAGCGCTGCGGCGTCGAAGTCACTACCTCCAAGGTGCGTCGCGAGCGCATGGGCCACATCGAGTTGGCCGCGCCCGTCTCGCACATTTGGTACTTCAAGAGCCCCAACACCTTCCCGCTCTCGCGTCTTCTCGATATTAAGTCGAAAGATCTCGAGAAGGTCCTCTACTTCGCTTCCTACATCGTCACCGAGGTCGACGAAGAGGCGCGCGACGCTGACGCCGTTGATTTGCAAGAAGAGCTCGCCGCAGACTTAGAAGAGCTTGACGCCGAGTGCGAAGAGCAGATTAGTCGCCTGCGCGAAGAGGCAGAAGCCGCAGAGGAGTTCGGCGACATTGAGCCGATGACGCCAGAGCAGCTTGAGTCTGAGATTCAAGACCTCCGCGAGGAGTACAAAGAAGAGAAGGAGCTTCGCCGCGAGGCTCACGACAAGTTCATGAACCTGAAGGAGCGTGAGCTTATCGCCGACGAATCGCTTTTCCGTGAGATGAAGCGCTACTACTCGATGTATTTCAAGGGTGGCATGGGCGCTGAAGCCGTGCGCGATCTTCTCAAAAACGTTGACTTGGAAGCCGAATCGAAGAACCTCAGAAAGATTATCTCTTCCGACAAGTCACAGAAGCAAAAGCGCGAGAAGGCCGTGAAGCGCCTTGAAATTGTCGACGCATTTTTGGAGGGCGGAAACGATCCGGTCAACATGATTTTGGACGTCATCCCCGTCTTGCCTCCGGAGCTGCGCTCGATGGTGCAGCTGGACGGCGGTCGCTTTGCAAGCTCTGACCTGAACGACCTCTATCGCCGCGTCATCAACCGCAACAACCGCTTGAAGCGCCTGCTTGATCTTGACTCGCCCGACATCATCGTGAACAACGAGAAGCGCATGCTGCAAGAGGCCGTCGATGCCCTCTTTGATAACGGTCGTCGCGGACGTCCCGTCACGGGCCGCGGTGGTCGCCAGCTCAAATCCTTGGCCGAGTCTCTCAAGGGTAAGCAGGGCCGCTTCCGCCAAAACCTTCTGGGTAAACGTGTTGATTACTCCGGCCGCTCCGTTATCGTTGTCGATCCTAACTTGAAGCTGCACCAGTGCGGACTGCCTAAGACGATGGCGCTTGAGCTCTTCAAGCCCTTCGTGATGCGCCGCTTGGTCGAGCTTGGCAAAGTCGAGAATATCAAGGGCGCCAAGCGTGCCATCGACCGCGCCAACGCGCTTGTCTGGGATATCTTGGACGAGGTCATCAAAGACCGCCTCGTTCTTTTGAACCGCGCACCAACGCTGCACCGCCTCTCCATCCAGGCGTTCGAACCCGTGCTCGTTGAGGGTAAAGCAATCCATCTGCATCCGCTCGTTTGTAAGCCGTTTAACGCGGACTTCGACGGCGACCAGATGTCGGTACACCTGCCGCTTTCCACGCAAGCCCAAACAGAGGCGCGTGTGCTCATGCTCTCCTCGAACAACCTCCGCTCACCTGCCTCCGGTAAGGTTTTGACCGTGCCTTCGCAAGACATGGTCTTTGGTGTCTACTACCTGACCTCAGAGCTGGAAGGCGCCAAGGGGGAAGGTCGCATCTTTAATAGCTTCGACGATGCGCTTTCCGCCTACGATGCGCACTCCGGCGACCTTGATCTGCAAGCGAAGGTCCTCATCCGTTTGGGCGAGGAGACTGCCAACGTCGAAGAGGACGGCAAGAAGATTTTCCGTGTCGTGCAAGAGCCGGCCAAGATTGAGGACTACGACGTCACGAAGAAGCCGATTCGTTTCGAGACAACCGTCGGACGCATCATCTTCAATCGTCAATGCCTGCCTGCCGACTACCCCTTTATCAACTACAAGATAGTGTCCTCAGACATGAGCCGCCTCATCAACGACTGCACAAACCGCTACAAACTCGCAGATGTTGAGCCTATTTTGGACGCTATTAAATACTCCGGCTTCCACTATGCGACGCGCGCAGGACTGACCATCTCTCTTTGGGATGCCGCCATTCCAGAGGAGAAAGAGAAGCTCATCGCCGACACGCAGATTAACGTTGACACCATCAACGAGAACTACCAGATGGGATTCCTGTCAGAGAACGAGCGCCATGCCGAGGTCGTTGAGGCCTGGACGAGCTGCACCGACGAGCTTGCCCGCATCATGCTTGAGGGTTTCTCGGAAGAAAACCCAATCTACATGTTGGCCGATTCCGGCGCCCGTGGTTCGAAGACGCAGCTTCGCCAGTTGGCCGGTATGCGTGGCCTCATGGCCGACATGTCCGGTGACACGATCGACCTGCCTATCAAGGCAAACTTTAGGGAAGGTCTGCGCCCGCTGGAATACTTTATTTCCACTTACGGCGCACGCAAGGGTCTCGTCGATACCGCTTCGCACACCTCTGACTCGGGATATTTGACGCGCCGCCTCGTCGACGTTGCCCAAGACGTCATCGTGCGCGAGGAGGACTGCGGCACTCACGAAGGCGTGACCTACGACCTCGTGCTTCCGGGCACGAGCGACTTGAACCTCGACCTCATTGGCCGTTGCGCGCTTGATGACGTGAAGGTTCCCAAGGACGCCAAAGGTTCCGAGAAACCCGGCACCGTGCTGCTGAAAAAAGACGAATACATCAAAGACGCCGACGACCTGCAGCGCCTGGTTGACGCCGGCCTGAAGCGCGTCGAGCTCCGCGCTCTTCTCACCTGCCGCTCTAAGTACGGCGTGTGCCAGAAGTGCTACGGCTGGGATCTTTCGACGAAGCGCCCGGTCAACATTGGCTCGACCGTCGGCATCATCGCTGCTCAGTCGATTGGTGAGCCGGGAACGCAACTGACGATGCGTACGATTCACTCCGGCGGTGTTGCAGGTGCTGACGATATTACGCAGGGTCTTCCTACCGTTGGACGTATGTTCGACGTCGTCGGCAACGTGAACGAGAAGATTCTGGGACGCGAGGCCGACCTTGCCTCTGCCTCCGGTATCTTGCATATCGTTCCCGCGCAAAACAACTACGAGCTTTCCATCGTTGACACCAAGAACAAGAAGAAGGTTCTGGCTACCAAGACCGTTCCTGCCTCTGTGCGCTTCATGCCGGGCATCGAGGACGGCTGCGAGGTCCGCGCCGGCGACCAAATTACCCGCGGCTTCGTGAACTTCAGAAACCTTCGTCGCTTGACCGACATCGAGTCGACGATGCACACGTTCGTCAAATCCGTCAAGGACGTCTATACCTCGCAGGGCGTCGACCTCAACGACAAGCACATCGAGGTCATCGCGCGCCAGATGCTTCGCCGCGTCCAAATCACGAACCCCGGCGACTCGAAGTATCTTCTCGGGCAGTATGTGGACCGCTACGAGTTCGCTGACGAAGTCGAGAAAATCACGCTGGCTGGCGGCATTCCGCCCGAGGCTGAGCCTACGATTCTGGGAACGCTTAAGGTTGCAAGCTCCATCGATTCGTGGCTCTCGTCAGCTTCGTTCATCCGTACTGCCGGCGTCCTCACGGAAGCCGCCATTAAGGGTGAGGTGGACAACCTCATGGATCTGAAGTCCAACGTCATTGCGGGAAAGAAGATTCCTGCAGGCACCGGTCTTAAAGCCTACGAGGAAGTGGGCCTTACCTACCACGGCGAGCCCATCACCGGTGCTACCTCATCTGCGGCCAAGACGATTCCCGATTGGGCCCCCGACGACATCAAGGCGCTTGAAGAGCGGCTGCCCAAAGACCTGCACTGGTCGGAGGAGGAGATGCCGGGATACTTCTCGCGCAACGGCCGCACGCTTTCCACCGAGGATGCTAAGCTCTACCTCTTTGACGATTTGGGCGTCTCCCAACGCTGGACGAACAAGTTCTCCGAGGAGGGCATCGAGAGCGTGGGCGACCTCATTGGCAACACTGAGGAGGACCTCTTAAAGATTGACGGCATTGGCGCCAAAGCGATCGAAGAGCTCCGCGAAGGCCTTGCCGCGCGCGACTTGCTCTTCATTCTGGAGCCCCCGGAGGACGACGACGTTGCCGACGAAGACGATCTCTCAGAGCTTTTGAACATGGTCTTCTCGCCCGACGCTGAAGACATCATGCTGGGAGCCGCTGCACCTTCTGCCTCTGTGCCTTCAAGCGAGGAGCTTTTGGGCAACCCGGTTTCAAAGGGGAACAACGACGAGGAAGTTATCAACGAAGACATAACTTCGCTTGACGATTTGCTCTCACAGGTTTCTCGCCGAGAGGAACTTCTTGAGGATGGAGAATAAACCTTTAAAAGGAATTCCCGACGGCCCTACGCCGGCATCTGCGCTCTTAAGGAGCAATAACGCACGTGGGCGCCGTCGATTTCTTTAAACCGCGCAAAGATCATCACCGATGTTTACAAAAAGCACCTCGTGGCTTTCCAAGGTGCTTTTGCGCGTTTTAAGCTTCTGGGCTTGCCTCTTGCGAAACGATCCGTGCACTCGCGCCCTACGTCGACCTTTTCCTTTTTGACATCAAGCACATGGATACGCCCGGCACCGTGGACAATTGACAGGCAGCTAGATTGCGTTTAATGTCTTTTCTCACGCTGCGTACGTCCTATCTGCACATTATGGGGAAAACCCCAGGCAGATAGAGGGTTTTCTCGGAAGGAAACGGAAGAGAAAATACGCCAAAAAAGAGCAGAGGGGCAAGCGAAAAACGCTGCAGATAGAAATTGCATTAAATAATAGTGCAATACATGCAGCAAAACAGCGCAGACAAAAGAGAAATGTAAGGTAAAACCAGAAAAAGGAGAACAGGTTGCCTACTATTAACCAGCTCGTCCGTGAGGGCAGAAAAACCATCAAATCGAAGTCTAAAAACCCAGCTCTGAAGGGTAATCCGCAAAAGCGCGGCGTTTGCACTCGTGTGTATACGACTACCCCTAAGAAACCAAACTCGGCTATGCGTAAAGTTGCGCGTGTGCGTTTGGTTAACGGTATCGAGGTAACTGCCTACATTCCTGGCGAAGGGCACAACCTTCAGGAGCACTCCATCGTGCTGATTCGTGGCGGTCGTGTTCGCGACCTTCCTGGTGTCCGTTACAAAATCATTCGCGGAGCTTACGACTGCGCCGCTGTCGAGGATAGAAAGCGCTCTCGCTCCCGCTACGGAACGAAGAAGTCGTAGACGCCTCCAGGCGACGAGAAGCGATGAATTAAAACAACCAATTTCAAGAATCCAAAAGAGTAAAGAGGAGAAACAATGCGCAGAGCTGCTGCTCAAAGAAGAGAAATCACCCCTGATGTGAAATACAACAACCGCCTTGTCACGCAACTCATCAACAAGGTGTTGCTTGACGGTAAAAAGTCTCTGGCCGAGAGAATCGTCTACGGAGCCTTCGACGAGGTTGCCCAGAAGTCTGGCCAAGATCCTCTCGAGGTCTTTAAGAAGGCTATGGACAACGTGCGTCCCACGCTCGAGGTTAAGCCCAAGCGTGTTGGTGGTGCAACCTATCAGGTTCCTATGGAGGTTAACTCTCGCCGCGCAACCACGCTTGCCATTCGCTGGATTGTGGGTTTCTCGCGCGCTCGTAAAGAAAAGACGATGACCGAGCGCCTGGCAAACGAGATTTTGGATGCCTCGAACGGCGTTGGCGCTTCCGTTAAGAAACGTGAGGACGTCTTCAGAATGGCCGAGGCCAACCGCGCCTTCGCGCATTATCGCTGGTAAAACATGGCGTTTTAACCTGACCAAAAGCTAACCAAAAACTGACTAGAACCTAACAAAAAACCAACCAGAACCTAACCCACCCGAAACCAACAAACGAAAACAAGACAAGTTTCAAGGAGATATAAAAGATGGCTGAGAGCAAATATGCGCTAAAAGACATCAGAAACATCGGAATCATGGCTCACATTGATGCCGGTAAAACCACCACAACCGAGCGTATTCTTTACTACACCGGAAAGAACCACAAAATCGGTGAGGTCCACGAAGGTGCGGCCACGATGGACTGGATGGAGCAAGAGCAGGAGCGCGGCGTAACCATTACCTCCGCTGCTACCACGTGCTTTTGGAACGACCACGTCATCCAGATTATCGACACCCCGGGTCACGTCGACTTTACCTCCGAGGTAGAGCGCTCCCTGCGCGTTCTCGACGGCGCCGTCGCTGTCTTCGACGCGGTCGCAGGCGTCCAACCTCAGTCAGAAACCGTTTGGCGCCAAGCCTCCAACTACAACGTCCCGCGCATCGCCTTCATCAACAAGTACGATCGCGTGGGCGCTGACTTCTTAAACGCCATCGAGACGATGAAAGATCGCTTGGGAGCACCGGCCGTTGCTGCTCAGCTTCCCATGGGTGCCGAGGACAACTTCTGGGGTATCGTCGATCTCGTCACGATGGAGGCCTGGGACTTCAAAGAGGATGACAAGGGCATGATTTACCCCGAGAAAATGGATGCCATCCCCGACGAGTTCACGTCCCTTGCAGACGAGAAGCGCGCAGAGCTCTTGGAAGCTGCCGCCGACGCCTCCGACGAGCTCATGGAACTCGTGCTTGAGGACAAGGACGTCCCCACCGACGTTTTGAAAGAGGCCATCCGCAAGGCCACGATTTCAAACACGCTGAACCCCGTTTTCGTCGGTTCCGCTTATAAAAACAAGGGAATCCAGGAGCTTCTCGACGCCGTCGTCGACTACCTGCCTTCTCCTTTGGACATTCCGCCCGTTGAGGGCTTCAACCCCAAAAATGACGAGACCGAGACGCGCAAGGCTTCTAACGACGAGCCCTTCTCGGCACTTGCCTTCAAAATTATGACCGACCCCTACGTCGGTAAGCTGACCTACATCCGTGTGTATTCAGGTAAAGCCGAGAAAGGCTCCTACGTTTATAACTCGGTGAAGGGCGACAAAGAGCGCCTGGGCCGCATCCTTGAGATGAACGCGAACGACCGCGTGGACCGCGAGTCCTGCTCGACCGCCGACATCGTTGCGGTGGTTGGTCTGAAGGACACGACGACCGGTGACACCCTCTGCGACCAGGCACATCCCATCGTTTTGGAAGCCATCGACTTCCCCGATCCTGTTATCGACGTTGCCGTCGAGCCTAAAGATAAAGCGAACCAGGAGAAGATGAGCGTGGGTCTTGCCAAGCTTGCTGAAGAAGACCCGACCTTCCAAGTCCACACCGACCATGAGACCGGCCAGACCATCATCGCCGGCATGGGCGAGCTCCACCTTGAAATCATTGTCGACCGTCTGCGCCGCGAATTCAAAGTTGAGTGCTCCGTAGGTAAACCGCAGGTTGCTTACCGCGAAACTGCTGGTAAAGCCGTCCAACACGTGGAAGGCAAGTTCATCCGTCAGTCCGGTGGACGCGGTCAGTACGGCCACGCCGTTATCGACCTTGAGCCTCGCGAGCCCGGTGAGGGCTACGAGTTCGTCAACAACATCGTCGGCGGTGTTATTCCTAAAGAATACATTCCTTCGGTTGACAAGGGCATCCAAGAGGCCCTCCAGTCCGGCGTTGTCGCAGGCTACCCCGTCGTTGACGTTAAGGTAACGCTGAACGACGGTTCCTACCACGAAGTCGACTCATCCGAGGCGGCCTTCAAGATTGCCGGTTCTATGGCGGTCAAAGAGGCCCTTAAGCAGTCGAACCCCGTTCTTCTCGAGCCCATCGAAGACGTCGAAGTCGAGACACCCGAAGAGTACATGGGTGATGTTATGGGCAACCTTTCAAGCCGCAGAGGAAAGATTGAGGGCATGGAAGACCGCAGAAATGCCAAGGTCATTCGCGCGAAAGTGCCTCTGGGTGAGATGTTTGGTTACGCGACCGACCTTCGTTCTCAGACGCAGGGCCGTGCCTCCTACACGATGCAGTTTGGTGAGTATGAGCCGGTGCCTAAGGCGGTCTCGGAAGAGATTGTTACGAAGGCAGGCGGAAACGCGTAAGGCTTCGGGTCGAGAAACGCGAGCTCGCGGCCCACGCGCTTTAGATGGACGACGAGCTCAAGACAGACCGCACAATATAAACGAAATGAGCATTACAAAATAAGAATTGAAGGGATATAAGTTGGCTAGTCAAAAAATTAGAATTCGTTTAAAGGGATTCGATCACGAAATCGTCGATAAATCCTCTGCGCAAATCGTTGCCACCGCGCAACAGACCGGAGCAAAGGTCTCCGGCCCTATCCCTCTGCCGACCGAGCGCAATCGCTACTGCGTTATCCGCTCACCGCACAAGGATAAGGATTCTCGCGAGGAGTTCGAGATGCGCACGCACAAGCGCCTTATTGACATCTTGAATCCGTCCTCGACCACGGTCGATCAGCTGATGCATCTGAACCTTCCTGCGGGTGTGGATATTGAAATCAAGCTCTAATCTGCTGTATAACGAGAAACCAAGGTTTTGCGAAATAAAAGTTTCGAGAAACCTGTTGAAAAAGGAGCGACGTTCCTAAAAGCAGAGGGCAATTTCGGCCCCTTTTTGTAGTACCATAGTGCCTGCAAGAATTTGGTTTTTTAACCGAACTTGCAGGCACTTTTTTTCCTGCAATCTCAGCTCGCCAAATCTTGCGCATAGTATTCATTCGTTTTTATGGAGGTTGCCACATGGCAAAAAAGACCGCAAAGAAAGCGCCTGCTAAAGCAGCAAAAAAGGCCGTTTCTAAGAAAGACGTCAAAAAAGACGCGAAGAAGGCCAGCGCTAAAAACGTAAGCGCCAATCTCACGAAGACTGCGCCTGCCGCCAAGGCCCCCAAGCTCAAAGAGTTTTCGGACGCTCCCATCAACTCGCTGGAGAGCTTGAAGACAGCCATCGCAGAGATGCGCAAAGCCGACGCCGAGTTCGCCACCTTTAACCAGGCGCAAGTCGACAAAATCTTCTACGAGGCGGCTATGGCTGCCAACAAAGCTCGTATTCCTCTTGCTCAGCAAGCCGTCAAAGAGACGGGCATGGGAATCGTGGAGGACAAGGTTATCAAGAACCACTACGCCTCCGAATACATCTACAACGCCTACAAAAACACGAAGACCGCAGGTGTTATCGAGGAAGACATCGCCGGTGGCTACAAAGTCGTTGCCGAGCCCGTGGGTGTCGTTGCAGCCGTTATTCCTACGACCAACCCCACCTCGACCGCCATCTTCAAATGTCTTCTCGCCTTGAAGACGAGAAACGCCATTATCATCTCTCCGCATCCGCGCGCCAAAGAGTGCACGATTGAGGCGGCTCGTATCGTTCGCGATGCTGCCGAGAAGGCAGGAGCGCCCAAGGGACTTATCCGCTGGATTGACGAGCCCTCCCTTGAGCTCACAAACGAGCTCATGCGCACCGCCGACATCATTTTGGCAACCGGCGGCCCTGGCATGGTGAAGGCTGCGTATAGCTCGGGAAAGCCGGCGCTCGGCGTTGGTCCGGGAAACACCCCTGCCATCATCGACTCCACGGCAGACATCAAACTTGCTGTCATGTCTATTCTGCACTCCAAGACGTTCGATAACGGCATGATTTGCGCCTCTGAGCAGTCCGTTATCGTGCTCGACGACATTTACGAGAAGGTCAAAGAAGAGTTCAAGCATCGCGGCGCTTACTTCTTGAAGCCCGGCGAGCTCAACAAGGTGAGAAAGACTATCATCATCAACGGCGCCTTAAATGCCAAGATCGTCGGCCAGTCGGCCCACGACATCGCCGCGATGGCAGGCGTTAAGGTTCCGGAAAAGACGAAAGTTCTTATCGGCGAGGTCGAAAGCGTCGACCCCAAAGAGGAATTCGCCCATGAGAAGCTGAGCCCCGTTCTTGCCATGTATCACGCAAAGGATTTTGACGACGCCGTTTCCAAGGCAGAGCGCCTTATCGCCGACGGCGGCTACGGCCACACGAGCTCACTTTACATTGACGCTAAAAACGAGACGGAGAAACTGGCCAAGCACGCCGCTGCCATGAAGACCGCTCGTATCCTTATCAATACGCCAAGCTCACAAGGTGGTATCGGAGACCTTTACAACTTCCGTTTGAAACCCTCTCTCACGCTGGGTTGTGGTACCTGGGGTGGAAACTCGGTTTCTGAAAACGTTGGGGTCAAGCACCTCATTAACACGAAAGTTGTTGCAGAAAGGCAAACGAATATGCTTTGGATGAGACTACCGGAAAAGATTTATTTCAAGCGCGGCTGCATGCCAGGGGCCATTGACGAGCTCAAAGACATGGGCAAAAAGCGCGTCTTTATCGTGACCGACCAGTTCCTCTACAAAAACGGTTACACCAAGCCCATCGAGGACAAGCTGGATTCTTTGGGGATTGTCCACTCTGCCTTCTGGGATGTCGCCCCTGATCCTACCCTGCAATGCGCAGAGGAGGGCGTGAAGCAGATTCGCGCTTTCGAGCCTGACTGCATCATCGCGATGGGTGGCGGCTCTGCGATGGATGCGGCCAAGATCATGTGGGTCATGTACGAGCACCCTGATGTCCAGTTCGAGGACATGGCCATGGACTTCATGGACATCAGAAAACGTGTCTACAAGTTCCCCGAGATGGGCAAGAAAGCCTATTTCGTTGCCGTCCCCACCTCTTCGGGAACCGGCTCTGAGGTGACACCTTTCGCCATCATCACCGATGCCTCCACCGGTGTTAAGTGGCCGCTTGCAGACTACGAATTGCTGCCCAACATGGCCATCGTCGACGTCGACAACATGATGAACCAGCCCAAGGGCCTCACGAGCGCCTCCGGCGTTGACGTTTTAACGCACGCCCTCGAGTCGCTCGTCTCCATCATGGCCTCCGACTACACGAAGCCCTACTCGCTCCAAGCCATCAAGCTCGTCTTCGACTACCTGCCCCGCGCCTACAAAAACGGTGCCGAGGACCCCGAGGCTCGAGAGCACATGGCAAACGCCTCTTGCATGGCAGGCGTGGCCTTCGCCAATGCTTTTCTCGGCGTGAACCACTCCATGGCCCACAAGCTAGGAGCTTTCCACCACCTGCCCCACGGTGTCGCAAACGCCATCATCTTGACCCGCATCATGCGCTACAACGCGGTCGATGTGCCGGTGAAGATGGGGACGTTCCCGCAGTACGCCTACCCCGAGGCTAAGGAGCGCTACGTTGAGGCCGGCAAATACGTGGGTATTACCGGCAAAAACGACGACGAAATTTTCGAGAAGTTTCTGAAGGCGATTGATAAGCTCAACGCTGAAGTTGGCATCAAGCCCACCATCAAGGACTACGACGTGGATGAGAAGTACTTCTTGGATACGCTCGACGAGATGACCGAGCAGGCCTTTAACGACCAGTGCACCGGAGCCAACCCTCGCTATCCTTTGATGGAAGAGATTAAACAGCTCTACCTGGACGCTTACTACGGTCGTAAGCCTAACGATTACGCGGAGTAGAAGCCGGTTTGGCGAAGCAAGGCTGAACAAGGTTGCCCAATCGCGAAGAACTGGATAGGCAGAGAGCCAAGAAACTCACGAATCCGCGAAAAGATTGAGGAGTAAACATGGAGAAAATCCTGGAACGCAAGAACAAAGTCGTTTACAAAGACGGCGACAAAATCATCAAGGTTTTCAATTCGAAGAAGGCCGCCTCGGAGATTTTTAACGAGGCGTTGAACCTGGCGCGCGCATCAGAGGCTGGCATCAACACGCCTGAGCCCATCTCGGTGGAGAAAAAGGATGGCGCTTGGACTCTTGTCACGAGCTACGTGCCGGGCAAAACGATAGAAGAGTTGATGGAAAAGGATCCAAAGAGGCGCGAGAAGTACCTCGACCAGTTCATAGATTTCCAGATTGATATTCACAACCACCGTGCGCCCCTTCTGCAGCGCCAAAAGGACAAGTACGCGCGTATGATCAGCTCTCTTACTGAGGATTTGGATGCGACGACGCGCTACGATCTTCAGATGCGTCTGAATGGCATGCCCAACAAGCACGATGTATGCCACGGCGATTTCGTTCCTTCCAACGTGATTGTCGGAGACGACGGAAAGCTCTACGCCGTTGACTGGGCACATGCCACTCAGGGCTCCGGTAACGGCGATGCTGCCGTTACCTACCTGCAGCTTTCTTTGGAAAACAAAGATCTAGCCAACGAATATATCGAGAAATATTGCGAGAAGACCGACACCGCCTTGCAGGTTGTGCGTAACTGGACCTCGATCGTGGCCGCAGCTGAACTTGCGCGCCACCACAAAGAGAATCGCAAATTCTTGCTTTCCTGGATAGAAATTGCCGATTATCTGTAAACAATTGCCGCGGGGTGCTCGGCGCTCTGCAGCTTCGCGCTTTCTCTCTCTCGTCGCGGCCGCGCTGCTTCTCGTCTGCGGCCTTGGCGCCGCCGCTGCGCTTTCGGCCTGTCAGGCGGACGAGACCACGGTTGTCTCGAAAAAGGTGGAAAGCGCGATTTCTGCTTTCAAGAATTCTTCCTCTGCTGAGGAAAGCGCGCTTAT
Organism: uncultured Coriobacteriaceae bacterium; assembly: GCA_947426865.1. Classification (GTDB taxonomy): domain Bacteria; phylum Actinomycetota; class Coriobacteriia; order Coriobacteriales; family Atopobiaceae; genus MGBC105563. Next base: position 25,645 of record CANEFS010000001.1, read on the forward strand.
TGCCGACAATCAAAATCCCTTCCTGGGCTTTGGTGTCTCGGAGCAGGAGGCTGCCTCTTCGCTTTTGAAGAATTTCAGCTACGAGCTGGGAGATGTTGCGATTGACGGGGACGCGGCGAGCGTGACGGTGCACGCCACCAACGCCGATATCACCTCCGTCATGCAGAACGTGACGCAGCAGACGCTGGGGGATGCCATCACCACCAAAGCGCAGGAGTCCAATGCGGCCGAGATTCAAAGCATGCTCTCCAAAAACATTTTGGACGCGATGGCCGCAGATGATGCCCAGACGGTCTCCCAAGATATCGTCGTGAATTTCGTGCGCGACGGCGAGAGTTGGGACTTTTCCGACCCCTCGCAGATTTTGCAAGTCCTTTTTGCAGGACACGGCGAAGCTTTAAATCAAACAAGCTAAAAGTGAGGTTTATTGTGGGAAAAAGCGCAGAAAAAAGAGCGATTAAAGCGAAGAAGTTCCTTTTGCAGGAAGGCTTTCAAGAGGGCGGTTACCTCCTTGTTGAGGACGGCACGTTCCAAGGCTGGAGCCCAGAGGCTCCCCGTGAAGACTATGAGCTTTTCGCGTTTGAAGACGCAATTATCGCTCCTGGCCTTGTCGATACGCACATTCATGGGCGCGTGGGCTCGGATGTGATGGATGCGACCCCAGAGGCGCTCGTCGCGATTTGCGCCGACCTGCCTAAGTACGGCGTCACAAGTTGGCTTGCGACCACCCTCACCGAAACCACCGAGGACCTGACGGAGGCCTGTGCGGCTGTGGCTGCCTATCAAGAAATCCAAGAGGAGAAGGCGGCGGCAGGCGAGCTCAAAGAAGCCCAGATAGAAGGCATTTTCCTGGAAGGTCCCTTCTTTACCGAGAAACACAAGGGCGCGCAAAACCCCGCGTTTCTTTGCCCGCCGGACTTCTCGAAATTGAAAACGTGGCAGGAGGCTGCCAAGGGTGCGGTCAAGAAAATCGCCATCGCGCCAGAGTATGAAGAGGCGCCCGCCTTCACGCAAAAAGCTGTGAACGAGGGTGTTGTGGTGGGACTCGCCCACACTGACGCTACAGCTGAAGAAGCGCTTGCTTGCATTGATGCGGGAGCGAGCGAGTTCATCCACACCTTTAACGGTATGAGTGGTGTGCACCATCGCCGTCCGGGAGTTGCGGCTGCGGCCCTTCTAACCGCCGACAAAACCTACTCCGAGCTCATCCTGGACGGTAACCACGTGCACCCGCTTGCGGCAGAGATTGTCATGAATGCCAAGGGACGCGCCCACTGTGTCCTTATCAGCGACTGCATTCGCGCAGGTGGACTGCCTGATGGCCCCTCTAAGCTGGGAGAGCTCGACCTGATTGTGAAAAATGGAGAGGCGCGTCTTGTGGAGGGTGGCTCTTTGGCAGGCTCGACGATAGGACTTATCAAAGCCGTGCAAAACGTGGTCGCGTGGGGGATTGCAACGCCTGAGGAGGCGCTCAATATGGGAAGCGCAAACGCTGCTTTGGCGAATAACCTCGATACCGTTTGCGGCACCATTGCTCCCGGTCAAAAGGCCAATTTCCTCGTTTTGAGCGACGATTTAGATCTGGAAAAGACCTTTATTGCCGGCCAGGAGGTGTACTCGAAGAACTAAGCGCAGGGTGCAGCCCTGCAACGGCTTAGGGGCCCGGGGGGAAATATTTAGCGAACTGCCGAGAATACTGTGTGTTGCTGGGAAGTTTGCCCTGCCGGAAAGCGAAAGAAAACCAAAAACGAAGCAAAGGGAGAAGTCATGATTAAAGATAAAGGACAGAAAAGACGAGAGAAAAAAGAAGAGGGGAGAGCGATGGAAGAAAGCCCGAAGGGGACGGCAAAAAAATCGAGGAAAAAAACGTCGAAAACAACAAGAAAAGCTCCAGCGCAATATGACAAGCGCGAATTCCGCGTCCTTTCCGACTTCGATGAGTGCCCGCTCTCTATTCTCGAGATTGCTCCAAAGGGTGGCTTCGCCCATCCCGACCGCGTGCGCGCCGTCGTGCAGTTCTCGCACGGCATGCAAGAGCACAAAGAACGCTACGAAGACTTCATGGTTTTTCTCGCCCAACACGGCATCGCGAGCATCATCAACGACCATAGAGGTCACGGCGAATCGGTCAAGGTTAAGAAGGATCTGGGTTATTTTTACGACAAGACCGGCCGCGCCATCGTCGAGGACACACGCCAGGTCCAGATTATGGCCGTCTCAAACTACCCCAACAAGCCGCTCATTTTGTTCGGCCACTCGATGGGTTCTCTCGTCGTGCGCTCCTTTATCAAGAAGTACGACCGAGCTCTTTCCGGCCTCATCGTCTGTGGCGCGCCGGCTGCCAACCCGTCGGCTGGTCTCGGCTATTACCTCGCGCTTTCCTTGGGTAAGATCAAAGGCGAGAAGAAATCGTCGAAATTCTTCGAGAATCTCGTCTTCGCAAAAGCGAACGAAGGGCTGCCCGGAACGCATCCCTTGCGCTGGCTTTCGGCCAACGAGGAAAATGTGAAGGCCTACGACGAGGACGCTCTGTGCGGTTTCGACTTCAGCTACAACGGATACGCAAACCTTCTGGCTCTTCTCAAAAATGCGTATAACGTGGAGAATTGGGAGATGGGAAATGAAGACCTGCCCATTCTTTTTATCGCCGGCGAGGAGGACCCTATCGTTTGCGGACGCAAGAAGTGGGAGGATGCACAGGAGTTTTTGCGAGCGCGCGGCTACAAAAACGTCTCGGGGAAGATGTTTTCCGGCATGCGTCATGAAATATTGAACGAAGAGAAAAACGAGGTCGTCTACGAGGATATTCTCGCTTTTATCGAGGACGTCATCAAGACGCAACAATAAAAACTGAACAACAGGGCACACATATGGACTTACACAAACCAAAAGGAACGGAAGATCTTTTCGGTGCTCGCATGCGAGCATGGACGCGCATGCAAGATGTCGCCGCTGACCTCTTTTCCCGCTACGGCTTTTCTCAAATCGAGACGCCCGCCTTCGAGCAGATTGACGTTTTCGTCCACGGCATCGGCACTTCAACCGACGTGGTGCGCAAAGAAATGTTCAGGGTTTTCTCGGGAGCAAACTTCGCAAACGTCCTGGAAAACGGCGGGGAAGAGAAGCTGAAAGCAGCGCACCGCCTGGCCCTTCGCCCTGAGGGAACAGCAGGCTTTGCGCGCGCGGCTGTTGAAAACACGTTCGTTCCGCAGGGGGGAGCGCCTGCCAAGGTCTACTACGCCGGTCCGATGTTTCGCGGTGAGGACGTGCAAAAGGGCCGCCTTCGCCAGTTCCACCAGATAGGCGTGGAGGTTTTGGCCTCAGACGAGCCCGCGATGGACGCCGAGGTCATCATCATGCTCATGCAGTTCTACCAGGCTCTGGGCCTTACCAAGAAGGACCTCGTCTTGAAAATCAATAGCATGGGAGACGCGGCTTGTCGCCCCGCTTATCGCGAGAAGATCGCCGACTTCATCCGCGCCCACGCCGACCAAATGTGCCTCGAGTGCCAAAACCGCGCAGAAATGAATCCTCTGCGCGCTTTCGATTGCAAGAATAAAACGTGCCAAGCCATCATGAAAGACGCTCCCAAAATCACGGACTATCTTTGCGAGGAGTGCGCCGCTCACTACACCCAGGTTAAAAAATACCTGGACGAAGCGGGAATTTCCTACGTCGAAGACCCCGCTCTCGTGCGCGGGCTTGACTACTATTCGCAGACCGTTTTTGAGGTCGAGGCAACCGCCGGCGTTGGCGCGCAGTCTGCCATTGGGGGAGGCGGGCGCTACGACAGTCTCATGGAGCTCGTGGGTGGAAAGGCGACGCCGGGCATCGGCTTTGCCGTCGGCTTCGAGCGCATCATGCTTGCATTAGAGGAGGCGGGAGTCGATTTGGCTGGTCCTGCACCTTCCTGCATCTACGTGGCAAAAACGGATGAGTCGCTGCGAAACGACGTCTTTGAGCTTTGCCTTTTTCTTCGCGAGAAGGGCTTTAGGGTAGAGGCCGACTACCAAGCGCGCTCGCTCAAGTCGCAGTTCAAGCAAGCCGACAAGCTCAATGCGAAAGTCGTTTTGGTACTGGGCCCGAACGAAGTGGCCACCCATACCGTTTCTCTCCGCAACATGGAAGAACACACGCAGGAGAACGTGAAGCGCGAAGATCTTCTCGAGAATTTGGAAAAGCTTTTTTAAGAACCACTCAACCCCAACGAACCGAACAAGCGAGGTACACATGGCTGATACGATGCGCGGTGTCTACACGAATCTGACAAAAATTCGCCGACAAGTTTTTGAGGCGGTTGCCGCCGTTGCCTATCTCAACAATCCTTACGCCGCAGACGGTGAAGTTGACCTGGACGCGACAAATAGTCCCGTCATGAATCGCGAGGTAGAAGGCTCGGCAACCGAAGACCTTTCCTGGGCAGATAAGCTGCCCTACCAGATTTTGCCGGGCACAAAGGCGACTTTTCGCGAGTCAATATTTCTGGAACGCGCCATCGTAGGTGAGAGAATCCGCCTTGCTATGGGCCTTAATTTGAACCCGGTCGACCGCCCCTCCAAAATATCGGACGGCATCAAAGAGGCAGAGCGTCCCGAGACCTACTACGAGCCCCCGCTTATCAACGTCATCAAGTTCGCTTGCCACGCCTGCCCCACGAACTCCTACATCGTGACCGACCAGTGTCAGGGCTGCCTCGCGCACCCTTGCGTGCAGTCATGTCCCAAAAACGCCATCAGCTTCAAGAACAATCGCGCCTACATCGACCAGGACCTTTGCATTAAATGCGGCAAGTGCCAGGCCGTTTGTCCCTACACGGCCATCATCCACCGCCAGCGTCCCTGCGAGTCGGCTTGCGGCATGCATTGCATCGGCTCGGACGCGGACGGGCGCGCAGATATCGACTACGACAAGTGTGTCTCCTGCGGCCAATGCCTCATCAATTGCCCCTTTGGCGCCATCGCCGACAAATCTCAAATCTTCCAAGTCGTCCGCGCCATCCAACATCACGAAAAAGTCTACGCCGCCGTCGCACCCGCCTTTGTCGGCCAGTATGGCGGCAAGGGTGATGTCGGAAAACTCCGAGAAGCCCTCTCGAAACTAGGCTTCACGGGCGTCGAAGAAGTGGCGCTGGGGGCCGACTTCACCACGCTTCAAGAGGCGCAAGATTTTCTCGACGAGGTGCCCGAAAAGCTGCCCTTCATGGGAACGAGCTGTTGTCCGGCCTGGGCCTCGATGGCGAAAAAAGAGTTTCCTGAACAGGCAAAATGCATCTCGATGGCGCTCACGCCCATGACGCTTACTGCCCGCTTCATCAAGCAGCAACACCCCGACGCCAAGGTCGTTTTTATAGGTCCCTGCTCTGCGAAGAAGCTGGAGGCCATGCGCACCGATGTCAGAAGCGACATCGATTTCGTGCTGACGTTTGAGGAGGTCGCGGGCATGATGGCGGCCAAGGGCATCGATTACGTGAACCTTCCCAAACCCGAAGACAACGATTTCAGCAACGCCAGCGCCGACGGCCGCGGCTATGCGGTGGCAGGCGGGGTGGCAAATGCGGTCGTCCACGCGATTCACAAAGAACACCCGGACAAAGAGGTCAAAGTCCACGCCGAAGACTCGCTGGATTCATGTCGCGCGATGCTCAAGGCGGCGACGAAGGGCAAATACGACGGCTACCTTTTGGAGGGTATGGCTTGTCCCGGAGGCTGTGTGGCCGGTGCCGGAACGCTTCAGGACATCAGGAAGTCGCAGGTCATGGTCGAGGCCTATACCAAACGCTCGCCGATTCAAGACGCCACAGACGACGCTTTCAAAGAAGATCTCGAGAAACTCGTGGACGAGTAGCGGCTACGCCATCGGCGCCGCTGCAAAAGCGTTTCGCAAAGCACGCTCTTAAGAACGCGCCCCGAAAGGGTATCTCACACGCGAACCACTGGAGTCTCTTAGCTTTTGAGTATTTTTTTCTGAAGCTCTGCTGCTGAGGTAATGAAATCTTTGCCGCCAGCCGCCTCTAACTCGTCTTTAGTGCGAAATCCCCAGAGCACAAGAAGGTAGGGAAGACCCGCATTTTGTGCGGTTTTAATATCGGTTTCCGAATCCCCTATGTAGACGGCATCGTGTCCGTCCGCACCTCCTAAATCCTTCAGCGCCAGCTTCACCAAGGCGGGGTCGGGTTTCCTCGGAATCTCATCTTTTTGGCCGTAAGCAACGTCAAAAAGACCCTCGAAAACGTCGCGTACAAGTTCTTGCACGGCCACATCGGGCTTGTTCGAGACGACAGCTAGCTTCACATGAGCGTCTTTAAGATTGCGTAGAAGTTCCATAATGCCTGGGTAGGGACGTGTATTTTCGTTGCAGTGGGCCGCGTAGTGCTCCTTGTTGTCCGCCAGGACTTTCTCGAAAAGAGCGGGGGGCGTCTTTTTAGGCACGGCACATTCGACGAGATGCTTCACCCCGTTTCCCACCATGAGGCGCACCTCGTCAATCGAGCGTGGCGCCAGACCGTTTTTCTCGAGCGCCCAATTGAGCGAATTCGTGACATCAGTGAGGGTGTCGAGAATCGTTCCATCCATATCGAAAATCGCAGTTGTAGCCATCTTTTTCCTTCCGAGAAATGCTTTTACGCTTGACGCGTTTGTTTTCGCTTTTTCTCGCGCGTTTGCTTTCGCGTCTGCTTAATTGACCGGCATCTTAAGCGATGCTCGTTGTGGCTCTTGGTGTCAAAGGTTAGTCGAACCGTTTTCCTCTTTCAAGAGAGCGCCCGGAAAGAGGGAGTCTGGATGGTGAGGAGGGGCGAAAAAGGGCAGTGAGAGAAGGGGAAGGGGAAGGGGCTGTTGCTTGCCAAAAGCCTCCAAACTTTTTTTAAGACTTTGGCACCGGCAGAAAACTTTGCGGAAAATTAACGTATTTTTGGCCTTGGGACGCTTATTCTTTCTGGGGCCCCTACCTGCTTCGATACCGAATTTTTCCTATAATTTTTAAGGGTGTTTTGATAAAATTGAATAATTCTTCCGCTCACAAAAAGGGATTCTCGGAAATAGGCAAGCAAGCAGGCATTTTAGAGAGGCTTTGACGCCAAGGAGTTAAATGAGTTCGAACACCTTTAGTTACCACACGCACACCGCAGGCCAGCTTCGCAAGTCGGACGTGGGCGAGAAAGTCGTGCTCACGGGGTGGGTTTTTTCCCGCCGAGACCTGGGCGGCCTCATTTTTATCGACCTTCGCGACCGAGACGGCATCACGCAGCTGACTTTTGACCCAGACTTTGAAGGCGGCGACGCTTTCCGTACCGCCGAGAAGATCCGCCCGGAGTGGCCGCTGATGGTCTCGGGGACGGTGCGCGAGCGCCCCAACAACCAGGCTAACAGGGAGCGCGCCACTGGCGACATCGAGGTTCTGGTCGAGAGCGTTGAGGTGTTGAACACGAGCGAAACCCCGCCTTTTCCGTTAGATGACGAGGAGCAGATCGCAGAAGACTTGCGCCTTCGCTATCGCTATTTGGACCTGCGTCGCCCTTCGCTGCAGCACAATTTAAAGCTGCGCTCCGATTTCACGTTCGCTTTGCGCAAAGCCCTTCACGCGCACGATTTCTTTGAAGTCGAGACACCCATTTTGGGCAAGTCGACGCCGGAGGGCGCGCGCGATTTTATTGTTCCTTCCCGCATGCAGCAAGGAAATTTCTATGCGCTTCCGCAATCTCCGCAGCTCCTTAAGCAGCTTCTTATGGTGGGCGGCATTGAGCGCTACTACCAGGTGGCACGTTGCTTTCGTGACGAGGATTTGCGCGCCGACCGCCAGCCGGAGTTCACGCAAGTCGACCTTGAGATGAGCTTCGTCACGCAAGACGATGTGCTCGACATGATGGAGATTTGCCTGAAGGAGGCGTTTGCCGCCGTGGACGTGGAGTTGCCCGTGCCGCTTCGCCGCATCACTTTTTGGGATGCGATGGATACGTACGGCACCGACAAGCCCGACACGCGCTACAGCATGCACCTCATCGACGTAACGCGTATCTTTGACGGCGCCGAGTTCAAGGTTTTCTCGGCAGCGGCCGCCGCGGAGGGGGAGTGCGTCAAGTGCATTAACGCCAAAGGCGCAGGCGTCTGGTCGCGCGGGCAGATTGACAAGCTTGAGGATGTGGCGAAAAAGTACGGCGCTAAGGGGCTTGCCTGGATTGCGTTTAAGGAAGACGGCTCGGTGCAGAGCCCTATCGCTAAGTTTTTGAAGGACGAAGAGATTGCTCAGCTGAAGGAGTATGCCCAGGTTGAGCCGGGGGACTTGCTTTTATTTGCGGCCTCTGAAAGACGCGTTGCTGACGAGATTTTAGGCGCTCTTCGCTGCCACATGGCTGATGCTTTGGGCATCACGAAGCAGCTTGCCGAGGGCACCTACGTGCAAGTTGATGGGGCGGTGGCGCCCGCTCACGACTTTTTGTGGGTTGTCGACTTTCCGCTCGTTAAATACGACGCGGAGGCCGGCCGCTACGCTCCTGAGCACCATCCCTTCACCCAACCTGTCGAAAACGACCTGCCGCTTCTAGAGACCAATCCGCTTAAGGTGGGCTCTTATACCTACGACTTCGTGATGGACGGCTTTGAGGCCGGCGGCGGTGGCCTTCGTATTCACAACCGAGAATTACAGCTGAGCGTCTTGAAGCTTTTAGGATACGACCGCGCACAAGCTGAGGCGCAATTTGGCTTTCTGCTTGAAGCGCTTGGCTTTGGTGCGCCTCCGATGGGAGGTTTTGCGCTGGGGTTGGATAGGGTGTGCATGCTTTTGGCAGGTGCTCCTTCTATCCGCGATGTTATGGCCTTCCCCAAGACGACCTCGGGGTCGGATTTGATGATGCAAGCGCCTTCTGCCGTTTCGCAAGCCCAGCTTGACGAGGCGGGGCTGAAGGTCGCGCCGCGCGCGCAAAAATAAAGAGGTTGCGATTTTTAGCCTTGCGCCGCTTTGCAAAATATGTCAACATTAAGCGGTTAACCTCGGCAAAGAGATTAAAGTTGAACTTTAAGGTTTTCTCGAAACATTCTATAAACGCTAAAGAGGCTATAAGAATAGAACGTCCGATAACGCTTCATAAGGAGGAGCAATGGAAAACGAATCTTCGGTAATCCGTCCTGTTGTCCCAGCTCAGCAGCCCGTTACCCAAAAGCCTGACCCCGCTAAAAACTATCTAGCTGAGATTAAGGTTGTTGGTGTTGGCGGCGGCGGAACAAACGCTGTCAACCGCATGGTGGCAGAAGGAATCCGCGGCGTTGAGTTTGTCGCTATTAACACGGATGCGCAAGCGCTCGCCCTGTCCGATGCTGACGAGAAAGTCCACATCGGAACCGACCTGACCAAAGGCCTTGGCGCGGGAGCCAATCCTGAGGTGGGAAAGCAAGCGGCAGAGGATTCTCACGACGAGATCAAGCAAGCTCTCGCCGGAGCCGACATGGTCTTCATCACCGCAGGTGAGGGCGGCGGAACCGGTTCGGGTGCAGCTCCTATCGTTGCCAACATTGCTAAAAACGACATCGGAGCCCTGACGGTCGCCATCGTGACTCGCCCCTTCGGCTTTGAGGGCAAAAAGCGCTCCGAGCAGGCCATCGAAGGCGTCGACAACCTCGCAGAAAACGTCGACACCTTAATCGTTATTCCTAACGATCGCCTCCTTGAACTTTCCGAGAAAAAAACGACGATGCTCGAGGCCTTCCAAATGGCAGACGATGTTTTGACGCAAGGCGCGCAAGGCATCACCGACCTCATCACCGTTCCCGGCCTTATCAACCTCGACTTCGCTGACGTCTGCACGATTATGCGCGGCGCCGGCACGGCCATGATGGGAATCGGCATAGGAGCGGGAGACAATCGCGCTGTTGATGCTGCTAACGAGGCCATTTCCAGTCGCCTTCTTGAGAACTCGATTGACGGGGCAACCCGCGTGCTTCTCTCGATTGCAGGCTCTAAAGAAATCGGCATCCAAGAGATTAACGATGCGGCAGAGGTTGTCGCCTCCAACGTTGACGCGGACGCCAACATCATCTTTGGAACCGTTGTCGACGAGACCTTGGGCGACCAGGTGCGTGTCACGGTTATCGCCACCGGCTTTGGTGACGGTCAAACCGGGAGCACTTCTCGGACGTTTGGCGGATCTGCCAGCCGTTTTGAGAAAGACCACGGCTCCATGGAGCGCTCGGAGTCGGGTGCGCTCAATCCTCCCAAAGTGGAGATGAGCGACTTTGGCAATCACGAATTCGACGTTCCCGATTTCCTGAAACACTAAACGCGAAAGAGCAGCGGCGTTTTGCGGCCACACTTCCTCACGAGGTTTCGCAGGAATTTTCGGAGCGTTTTTTGATGCATTGCCGCAGCGACGCAGTTGACACAGCGAACAGGCACACAGAGCGCGGTATGAAAGCTTTTGCTCAGAAGGGATTTTGCTTTTGTACGGCGCTTTTTTGCTGCCTTCTTGCCGCTTCGGCCACGCTTTTTACGACCGCCTCTTTAAGCGGGTGCGCACCTCGCGGCGCCGCGCGCCAGATCACGGTGGCAGGCTCTACCACCGTCCTTCCCATCGCAGAAATCGCTTCCGAGGAAATTCAGGAAGAAGAAGGCATTCACGCCCTGGTAAGCGGGCTTGGCTCGAGCGCCGGTATCGAGGCCGTGATGAACGGGACGGCAGATATCGCCACGTCCTCTCGCGACCTTACCGCAGATGAGGAAGCTTCCGGCCTCTTGCAAAAAACGGTTATCGCCCACGACGGCATCGCCGTTATTGTGAATCCCGACAATCCCGTCTCTCAGCTCTCTCTTGACCAGCTACGTGGCATCTTTGCAGGTCAGATTACGAAGTGGAGCGAGCTGGGCGGACCGGACGAGACGATTCTGGTGGTCAACCGCGACGAGGCGTCCGGCACGCGCGAGGCCTTCAAGACCATCGTTATGCAAGGCACGCCCTTCGATAAGCGCGCGGCCATTTTGCCCGGAACGGGCCAGGTGCGAGACGTGGTTTCTCGGACGAAAAACGCTATAGGCTACATCTCCCTTGGATTCGTCGATTCTGAGTTTTCCAAGGAAAAGGTGAAGGCGCTCGATATCGATGGGGTGACGCCTTCTGAGGAGAGCATCCAGGACAAAACCTATCCCATCGCTCGCGACCTTTTCTTCTTCACGCGCGGCGCACCCACAGGAGACGCCGCCGCGTTTGTGAACTTCGTTTTAAGTGACGAGATGGACGCCACGATTCGCGAGGCGGGATATTTGCCCCTCTTTCCTTTCGAGAAGGAAGCGGAGGAGGTCGGGCTCCTATGACGAAGAAGAAAGCTGCCGAGAAGACCGCGGCGAACGGAAAAGCCGCTCCTAAGAAGGGAACCGCAGAGCAGCCGGTAAAGCTGCCAGAAAAGAAGGCCGCGCCCAAGCAGCCAGCAAAGAAGGCCGCTGGGCAGCCGGCGAAAAAAGCTGCCAAAAAGACTACCCTTGCAGACACGGTCGCAGAAAAAATTGAGGCCGCCGCTGCGCTCAATCAAAACATCACACCAGCCACGCGCCTTTCAGAAATCGAGCCGATGCCGGCAGGCGTTCATACCAAAAACTTACAGACACTCTCGAAGAAAACGGTTATTAAAGAACGCGCTCTGGAGTGGGGATTTTTGGCCTGCGCCCTGGTGGCCATCGTTGCCGTTTTAGCCATCTTCATCTTCACCTTCGTGCGCGCCCTTCCCGTTCTCACAGATCTTGGCATCGCGCGCTTCTTCGAGCTCGACTGGACCCCCACCGAGGGTCACTTCGGCATTACTTCGCTTCTGATAGGCTCGCTCATCGTCACCGCAGGCGCGCTCGTGCTGGGCGTGCCGTTAGCGCTCGGGTGTGCGGTCTATCTCACAGAAATCGCAAAACCCAAGGTATCGAAGGTAGTATCGACCGCCGTGGATCTTCTCGCAGGCGTGCCCTCAGTCATCTTTGGTTTCTTTGGCATCGTCATGCTTCGCCCCCTGATAGCACAGCTCACCGGAGGCCTTGGCTTTGGCGCGCTCACCGCTTGGCTCGTGCTTGCCATCATGATTGTGCCGACCATCACGACGCTTACGATGGACGCGCTGCGCTCAAGCCCGCTTGGCATTAGAGAGGCAAGCTATGCGATGGGGGCGACGAAATGGCAAACGATTTACAAAGTCGTCCTGCCCGCTTCGAAGGTAGGTATCGTAAACGCCATCGTTTTGGGCATGGGGCGCGCCATCGGAGAGACGATGGCGGTGCTCATGGTTGTGGGAAACGCTCCGGTCATCCCCGACTCGATTGCCTCGCCCATATCTACCTTGACCTCGCAAATCGCGCTTGACATGGGCTATTCGTCTGGGCTTCACCGCTCCGCGCTTTTTGGCATGGGCGTTGTCCTTTTCATTATTTCGGCGACACTCGTGGGCTCGGTTCGTCTCATTTCTCGCGCCAAAGAAACTCGTGCCGAGAAAAAACTGAGCAAAGAAAAAGAAGAGAAACTGGCCTCAGCCAACGAGGTCCAGCTCGCCACCATTGCCCCCGTTGAGACGGGTGCGAAGCTTGAGGCGGCAGAGGAGGCACAGGAGTCAACGCGCGCTCGCATCAAGAAGGTTTTAAGCGAGGCCAAAGCGCCGCTTATCTCGAAAGATGTGACGAACGAGACGATGCTTGTGGTCTTTCGCGCAGCGGCCCTCCTGGCAACAGGAGTCCTTCTTCTCATCATCCTCTTCGTGACCGTCAACGGCCTTCCCGCCCTAAGCTTCGATTTTATTTTTGGCTGGCCGCAAGGCGTAAATGCAGAAGGCGGCATCTGGCCCACGATTGTGAGCTCGCTTTACGTGACCGGTTTGGCGATGCTAATATGTGCGCCTCTGGCGATTTTAGCCGCTGTTTATCTCACCGAATACGCCAAGCAGGGGCGTCTCGTAAACTACCTGCGCTTTGCAACCGACACCCTCGCCTCCGTTCCCTCTATCGTCATGGGACTCTTTGGCTTCGCCCTCTTTGTTGAGGTTTTCAGCTTTGGTCTCTCGATGTTATCGGCCGCTCTTGCTTTGGCTCTCATGATGCTTCCTATCGTGATGCGCACCACTGAAGAGGCCATTCGCGCCGTTCCGCGCTACGTGCGTTGGGGCTCTTACGGGCTGGGTGCGACGAAATGGCAAACGGTCAGCAAAGTCGTTTTGCCCTCCGCCTTCCCCAGAATTGCCACAGGAATCGTCCTTGCGATTGGGCGCGCGGTAGGCGAGACCGCCGTTGTCCTCTACACGATGGGGCAGGCGATAAACCTTCCTTTGACGCCTATGGATTCCGGGCGTCCCATGACTATCCACCTTTATTTGCTTGCCAACGAGGGAGTAAACATGCAGGCAGCATACGGCACAGCGCTCCTTCTCATGATTATGATTTTGGCATTCAATCTCTTTGCCCGTTGGATATCAGCCCGTTCGACAAAAAGGATGACGAGTGACTAAGTATAGAAAAGCACCGAAAGATACCGGCAAGGGTTTCTCGACAAAAGACTTTAACTTTTGGTACGGGGACTTTCACGCCCTCACCGGCGTTACGATGAACATCGCGCAAAACAAGATTACGAGCTTCATTGGCCCCTCGGGCTGCGGCAAGTCGACGTTTTTGCGCTGCATGAACCGCATGAACGACCTGATTGAGGGTACGCACGAAGAGGGCTTGATGACGCTTGACGAGCAAGATATCTATGCTCCCAGCGTCGACCCGGTGGACCTTCGCCGCCGCGTGGGTATGATTTTTCAGCAGCCCAACCCCTTCCCCAAATCCATCTACGACAACGTCGCGTTTGGCCCGCGCCTGCAAGGCGTCACGAGTAAATCCGACCTTGACGACATCGTTGAAGAATCGCTTCGCCGAGCAAACCTTTGGAAAGAGGTCTCCCATCAGCTGGGCAAAAACGGCCTGGCGCTTTCCGGCGGCCAGCAGCAGCGCCTTTGTATCGCGCGCGTTTTGGCCGTGCAGCCCGACGTCCTTTTGATGGACGAGCCCTGCTCTGCTATCGACCCTACGAGCGTGCAAAAAGTTGAGGATTTGATGGTGGAGCTTGCACCGGAGATGACCATCATCATCGTCACGCACAACATGCAGCAGGCCGGTCGCGTCTCGGACTACATGGCGTTTTTCCTGCAAGAAAAGGCGGGCGAGCCGGCGACCCTCATCGAGTATGGCGTGACGAAAGACATTTTTGCAAACCCCAAAGACCAGCGAACAGAGGACTATATCACGGGCCGCTTTGGATAGTTGGCAGCCAGCAAAACTCCAGGAGACCAAAACCCCAGGAAGGACGCATTATGCGTGAACAATTCACCAAACAACTTACCGAGCTTCGCCAAGAACTTATCGCCATCTACACCGAGATTGACCTCAACTTGCATCGCGCGGTCGACTCGCTCGTTGCAGGCGACAAGCAGCAGGCGCGCGCGGTCAAAAAAGCAACGCGCGTTATCGACAAGCGCTGTGCGGCCTTGGAGGACAGCACTTACCAGCTCATCGCTTTGCAAAATCCGCTTGCAAGCGACCTTCGCCTCCTGCAGTTCATCATCTTTGTCAACTTCAACCTTGCGCGCATGTCGAACCACGTCCGAAACATTGCCAAGACCACGAAGCGCGCCTCCGAAAAGCAAATTCCCCCGCAGCTCCTCGATCTTCTGCAGGGACAAGCCAACCTTGTCTACATGGTCCTCTCGGCCACCGTCAAATCGATTGTCGAGAATGACCTTGCCGAAGCCGCCGAACTTCCTGAACTGGACAAGCCAGTAAACGCGCTCTATAAGAGCTTCTACAAGGTCTTCTCGCAACTTCGCACCGAAGAAGAAATCAGTGCCGCAAGCCGCATTTTGATGGCAAGCCGCATGCTCGAGCGCATCTCTGACAACGCTGTCGAGGTTGGCGAGCGCGTTGTGTTTTTGCTGACCGGCAACAGGGAGCCGTTGGATACCTTGGCTGACCTGGACGAAGAGGAGCTCGAAGACCTCTACGTAGGCCAGAACCCTTCGCTTCATAAGGGAACGAAAAAGATTGAGAAGATGACGAGCAAAATACCGGAAGTCGCCTACACGCAAGAAGTGGCGGCGCGCGTTCAAGAGGCCCTCAAGCTTGCTCACCAGAAAAATCCGTTTGGGGGAAGCTCGAAGAAGAAAAGCCACTAAGATAAGACCACCACAAAAAGGGAAAAGACGCGAACTGTATGTCGCGAGGTTTATCCCAAGGGTGCAACCAAAGAGCCGCACACCAAGCAAATTTTGCCGAGGACAGCAAGCCACGGGCAGCAAGCGCTCAATTTGTGCGAAAATAGAAACCTAAGAAGGGTTTTTCGGAAAAAAGGGGAGAAAAATGGGTCTTTTTGACAACGTGAAGGATCGCATTTTGGGCATGGCGGACAAGATTCGCCCGAACGAGCCCGACCAGCGCTACTTCGACGAGTACGAAGGCGCTTATGAGCAAGATTACGACCAGATGCCGGCCGACGGCTACGGTCAGCAAGGCTTCGAGAATAACGCGGTTGGCCTTCAGCCGGCCTTCGGCGCGCGTCCCCCTCAGGAATCCGTTTCGGTGTACACGCGCTCCGGGCGCCCGGTGGCCGATTCGACGATTCCCTCGGAAGGTGCGCTTTCGACGGCTCAAACTTTCGAGAAGGAAATGAGCCCTGTGCCACCTTCGGTCGAGACAGACGGTTACGAAGCCGCCGGTTATGAAGCGGGCGCTGCCGGAGCCGCGAGTTACGGCAGCGACACGTATGGGGGAGGGTCCCCCTCCAGCGTTTCTGGCGTTGGCGTTCACGCTGCCTCTTCGCTTCCCTCTGACACCTACACTTCCCCTGCCGTCTCTACGCCTCCCAGCGTTTATTCCGCTCCCGGCCTCCAGGCGGTTCCGCGGCCCTCTTCCGGAAAACTTCCTCCTTACACCATCAAACCGACGAGCTACGAGGATGCGCAACTGGTCGCGCGCCGTGTGCAAACGAACCAGCCCGTCGTCGTTCTTTTCCGAAACACCCCCATCGACGCGGCCCGCCGCATGCTCGATTTTTGCTTCGGCTTTGCCTACGGCATTAACGGTTCGGTGAAAGAAATCGCTTCTCGGACGTTTGTCGTGCTTCCGGCTGGCTTTGAGCTTTCTCAAGAAGAAGTCGAGAAAATCAAACGCGAAAATAATTTGAACTAAGCGCCCGAACCAAACGCGCAAACCAAACGCGTAAAACACACGCAAACTAAAGACCAAAAAGAAGGATAAGATGGCAGACGCAAAAGACATCCAAACAAAAGCAACTCCTCACGCAGCTCCCCACATCATGGCCAAAAACGCAACGATTGCCGTGATTGGCTCGGGCGGCATGGGGCGCGCTATCATCAACGGCCTCATCAAGTCAAAGTGCTGCTACCACAATCAATTTATCGTGGCTGACCACAACCAATATAAGCTCGACCACATCAAGCGCGACACCCGAGTCCGCACCACGACCTCAGCCAAAGAGGCCCTCTCAGAAAAACCGGATGTTGTCTTCATTTGCGTCAAACCCCAATCCGTCTCCGACCTTATCGGCGAGATTGGCGACGATATCGCAAACGCCCTCATCATCTCCATCGCCGTCGGCATTTCGCTGGGCGAGCTTGAAGAAGGTTTCGGCGAAGGCACGCGCATCGTTCGCGCCATGCCCACCGTTTGCGCGAAAGTTTGCAAGAGCGCAACCGCTGTTGTGGGCGGCATGTGGGCAACAGAGACCGATCTTGCCCTGGTAGAAGAGTTGTTTAGCTCTCTGGGCGTCGTTCGTTTCGCTACCGAGAAGCAACTTGAGGCGGTAGGTGCCGTTATCGGGGCGGCTCCCGCTTACTTCGCCCTTTTCGAAGATGCTCTCACGCGCGCCGGCATTTTGCACGGTCTTAACGCGCCGGGCTCTCGCGAAATGGTTAACATCACGATGGAGGGAATCGCCGCGATTCTCTCGCAATCAGGCGAGCATCCTCGCGCCTTCATCGAGCACGTTTGCTCTCCCGGAGGCACGACTGCCTACGCCCTGAAAGAGATGGAGCCCTACCTGGAAAAGGCCGCCTACGAGGGAGTTCAAAAAGCGCTCGACCGCACGGACGTCCTTTTGCGGGGCGCTCAAGAGGCAGAGTAGCGTGTTGCCTGAAAGCGACCTAAAGCACGAGAACTTCAAGCGACTTTCAAGAGATTTGTAGGTTACGGAAGCAAGAAAGCAACATCTATGCACACCGTCATTTCCGTCATCAATACGCTTTTCCAAATCTACGACTTCCTCATCATCATCTACTGCATCGCCACTTGGATTCCTCCGAAAAAACAAGGCTGGTGGGCTGACTTCTGCACGGTTTTGCAAAAGATTGTGGGGCCGTATCTGAACTTGTTTAGACGCTTCATTCCGGCTGCAGGAGGGATTGATTTTTCGCCCATTATCGCCATCGCTGCACTTAACCTTATTCAGGTGCTTCTCGTGAACGCCCTTCTCTATCTGTGCTAAAGTTATATAGGTTTTGCAGCAAACGCCCGTAAAACCGTAATAAAAAAACACGAATCCAAACTGAAAACATTTCATTTATTTGAAAGGGATTTTGGACATGGCAATTACACCACAAGACATTGAAAATCTCGCCTTTACCCCGTCGAAAAAAGGCTACGAGACGGAAGAGGTCGACAGATTCTTAGAAGAGCTCGTCGGCGAAGTTGACGCCATGCTCCAAAAAATTGCGGATCTGAAAAGCCGTCTGACCGCCTCCAACCAGGAGCTCGAGGCTGCCAACGCCCGCGTGGTCGAACTTGAGGCTCAGATTGCCGCCCAAGCTGAAGGGGAGGAAAAACCTGCTGCCGACGGAGAGTCGGTTGCCGCTACCGAGCACCAGATCAGCCAAGCCCTCATCGTGGCCCAGCAATCCTCCGACCGCCTCATCGCAGAGGCCCGCGAGAACGCCGAAAAGATTCGCAACGAGGCCGACCAAAAAGCGCGCGAGGTTATCCGCCAGGCTCTGGCCGAGAAACAAAACGAGCTTGATGAGATTGACCGCTTGGAAAAATCCCGCGAGGCATTCCGCGAGGAGTACAAAAGCCTTCTCCAACACTTCATGGATGATGCTGAGACCGTTATGCCAGGAGCCCTCACCATTGAGACGCCCTCTGCCACCACCGAGGAAGCCGTCATGGACGCTGACGCGACAGTTCTCGTTTCAAGCGACGAGTTTGAGGTTGACGACCTGGACGACCTGGACTAAGAAGCTGCTTGCCCAACGCTCCCTAACGTTCTAAGACGCGCTTGACCACACGGCGCTATGCCTAAGTACCAGCTTCAAAACCTTTATTGATATGTGGATCGGCCGGACCTTGCGCCCGGTCGATTTTTTTCACCGTTCCCACCACAACCAAAGGGGCTCCCATGTCTGAAAAACCCATTTCCATCGCCGTTATCGGAACCTCGATGATTTCAAACACCTTCATTGAGTCGATTGAACAAACTGACCTTGCCCAGGTTGCCGGCGTCTTTTCTCGCCATGTCGAAAAGGTCGAGGCTTACAAAGAAGCCCATCCCGCCTACAAAGTCTGGCCTACGATTGAAGACCTGGCGGCCGACGAGACGGTTGATGCTGTCTACATCGCAAGCCCCAACGCCTTTCATGCCGTACAGGCCACCCAGCTGATGGATGCGGGCAAGCATGTTCTTCTCGAGAAACCCATGGCGCCCACGATTGGCCAGGTAAAAGAGCTGATTCCATGCGCCGCGAAGAACAATGTTGTTTTGCAAGAAGCGATGCTTTTCTACTACGACCCGGCAGCTGCGGCAGTGAAAGAGGCGCTGGCAAAGATTGGGACGGTGCGCTCGGCCTCGTTTGCGTTTGGGCGAAAATCCAGCCGCTACGACGAGCTTTTGGCCGGCAAGGTCACGAATGTTTTCTGTCCTCGCATGGCAGGAGGCGCCCTCATGGACATTGGCGTCTATCCCATCAGCGCGATGGTGGCGCTCTTTGGCGAGCCGGCCGACGTGGATTCTTTTTCTGTGACCGTTAACAATGCCGAGCTTGTCGAGAAGGCCGGAGGTGACCCCGCGAGCTGCTCAATCGAGGGCGGCGCGGTGCCTCCCATCATCGACATTTGCGGGCGCGCTCTTTTCACCTACGAGGACAAAGTCGTCAGTTGTGCCTGGACGAAGTGCACCGATGGTTACTCGGACAAGTTTGGCGGTGCGACGGTCGAAGGCGAGAAAGGCACGCTGACCTGGTCGAGAATCTCCGAGCCCAAAGACGCGGTTATCTACTATCACAACGGGGGAGTGGAGGAACTGAAAGACAACTACCACTTCACGCCGGCGCCAGCTTCGAAGGCAAGCAAGGGCGACGTCAACAACATGAAATTTGAAATCGACGCTTTTGCGCGGCGTGTGATTGAGGCGCAAAAAACGGGGAAGGTTCCTTCTGTTCCGGAAAATAAAATCACCGAAATCGTCGCTGGCATTATCGAAAATATCCGCCTGAACTCAGCCGTCGTTTTCCCGTGCGACTTGCAGTCAATGGACGTGTAGGTCTTTAGATATTGCTGCAAAAGAAGAGCTCCAAAAGAGTTTCGAAAAGGCTTCGACAACTTTTAACGAGAGGAAAAAGAATGTTCAAAAAGAGGGCGCAAGATTCAAGCGCTATGCAAAAAACGAAAAACACACGCGTAAGTTCGTACCGTATTTTTAAGGGACTCGCCGTGGGGTTTCTCGGGATAATCAGTGCTTTGACCTTGAGCTTTTCTCTTGCTGGCTGCTCTAAACACGACGCTCGTGAAAACGCGAACTACACGACGCGCGTGGCTTCGCTGAAGGGGCCAACCTCGGTGGGGCTTCTCAGCATGATGGAGAAGGCCGACAACAACGAGTTTCCCGAGAAGTACGAATTTTCGATTGAAGCCACAGCCGACGTGATTTCGCAAAAGATTCTTGCGGGCGAGGTTGACGTGGCGCTTATTCCTACTAACGTGGCCGCGAACCTTTACAACAAGTCCGACGGGCAGGTGCGCGCTTTGGATATTTCTGCGGACTCGGTGCTGGACATTGTGGCGCTCGCAGGCACCGTTTCCAGCTTTTCCGACCTCGCTGGAAAGACGCTTTACACGATGGGGAAGGGCACAAGCCCCGAGTACGTCTTGAACTACCTGCTGCAAAAAGCTGGCATCGCAGACCAAGTGAACGTGCAATATAAGCAAGAGGCCGCAGAAGTCATCCAGGCTCTCACGGAGGATCGTGCTGCTGTGGCGCTGCTTCCGCAACCGTTTGCCACCGTGGCTCCCTCCAAAGTTCCCGGAACAGAGATCGCTTTAGACATGGAAAGTGCCTGGAAAGAGTATGCGCCAGAGGACTCCAGTCTTGTCTGCGGCGTAACCGTTTTGTGCCAAGACTACCTCAACGAGCACGAGAAACTCGCTGAAGAGTTCGTGCGTCACCAGGACGATTCGGTCAAAAAAGCGACGAACAACATTGGCGATACGGCTCGTCTCATGGTCAAGTACGGCATTTTGGAGAACGAGGACCTGGCGAAAAAAGCTATCCCTTACTGCGGTCTTTGCTGCACGCGCAACGATGGAATGAGAAAGGCTCTCGGCGGTTACCTAGCCGTTCTGGAGCAAGAGGATCTGGCCTCCATTGGGGGCAAAGTGCCAGACGACCACTTTTATATTTCTGAAACGATTTAGTTTTTTTAGTTTAACGAGAAAAGCCTGCGGGTTTGGAAGGCTGAGTGTAGCGGCTGCAGCTGTGGGAGACACTCGCTGCTGCTTGCACGGGCCGCCCTGCGCTCGCTCTAAAGCGCGAGCGTTTTCAGGCCGAGCGCCTTGGCATCAGTTTTTTCATGGCTTACAAGAATCATGGGGCGCGTCTGCTTAGTCTGTCTCTTTTGGATGAGCGCGATGGCTTTCTCTTTGCTCTTCTCGTCGAGGCCCACAAACGGCTCATCTAATACCAGCGCTTCTGTTGCGGAGAAAAGTGCACGCACGATACTGACGCGGCGCGCCTGACCTCCCGAAAGCGTTCGCGCCATCTGGTTCGCATCGATATCGGGACCAATTTCTTCCAAAGCTGAAAGCGCCTTTTCGCGCTGCTCACGCGGACAAACAAGGTCCAGATTTTGTTTGACAGAAAGCGACGGAATAAGGGTGGGCTGCTGAAACACAACCCCTATCTTTTTGGGATGTTTGACCTCTCCGGAGTCAGGTGCGAGAAGTCCCAACACCACATTGCAAAGAGTTGTCTTTCCAACGCCCGACTTTCCCCTCACGAAAAGAGACGGGGGCACGCTGAAGGAGAGGTCTTGCAGGACCTTTTTTCCATCGAAGGAAACGCAGACGCCTTGTGCAACAAAACCATCCGCACCGCCATCGGCTTCCGGATTTTTCACTCCTCCAAATGCAAGCGCTGCTGCCACAAAGATTTTCTCGGAAGCATCTAACAGAAGCATCCAGAGTTTCTCGGAAATAAACGCGCACAAGACGATAACAGCGCTCAGGGCAAAAAGCGTGGGCGCCTCGATGAGGGTTTTTGCCTGGTAGATGCGCTCGCCGAGCGTCCCCAAAGCAAGACCTATGAGCTGCGCGGCGACGCCTGCTTTCCACGCCATGCCAACGACCGACGAACTCGTCGCCTTCAGAAAGGGGAGAAGGTAGCTCCAGCCCTCGCTCAGAAAACGGCGCGGGGCGCTGACACCCATGAGACGAAGCGCCTCGGCGCGCTGGGCGTCCTTCTCGTCGGCGGCGGTCAGAATCGAAAAATAGTAGGTGGGAAGCACCATGAGGCTCACGACCGTGGGTACCGTTTCTGCGCTATTCATCCAGAGCAGCAAAATAACGATGATGCAAACAACCGGCACGCTCTTCAAAAAATTCATGGCCGGGCGCAGAAACACTCGTATTAGTTTGCTTTTCAGGCCGAGAAGAGCCAGGCCTAAAGCAAGCAAAAAGGCGACGAAAAAGCCGCCGAGAATTTGGGCGATTGAGACGCCTATTGCTACCCAAAATTGTTGGGTGGGCAGAAGGGCGCAAAATGCCTGAAACGTCCTAAAGGGTCCCGCAAAAATGAGGGGCTTTTTAATAAACCAGGCGAGAAGGGTCCAGATGAGAATCCAGACCAGAACGGCCAGAATGCGCGTAAAAATGGTGCGCGTGCGTGTGTTTGTGTGGGTGCGCGCCCGGTCGCGTTCGTTGCGTTCCCCGCGCTTGCCCCGCTCGCTGCTGCATGCGTCTTTACTCATCCAGCGCCGCTTGCACCGCCGTGATGGCAACAACGGCCTCGATGTCTTTGGCCGAGCATCCGCGCGACAAGTCGTTTACCGGCTTCGCAATGCCCTGCAAAAGAGGCCCGTAAGCCTGCGCCTTGCCCAAGCGCTGCACGAGCTTGTAGCCGATATTTCCCGCGTCCAAATTGGGGAAGATGAGCACGTTCGCCTTGCCACCCACCGAAGAGGTCGGCGCCTTAATCTGGCAGACAACCTCGTCAAGGGCAGCGTCTAGCTGCAGGTCGCCGTCGCAGTTAAGCTCGGGCGCGCGCTCCTGCACGTATTCGAAAGCACGTGTGACCTTCTCGACATGTTCTGACTTGGCAGAACCGTGCGTGGAATAGGAAAGCATCGCGATGTAGGGCTCGGTCTGCATCAGCGCCTGCCAGGAATGGGCAGAAGAAATTGCAATCTCTGCGAGCTGTTCGGAGTCGGGGTATTCGTTTAAGCCCACGTCGGCGAAGATGAAGGTGCCGGCCTGACCGTAGTCGCAATCAGGCACGCACATCACCATAAATCCCGAGACAATCTTGGTCTCCGGCTTCGTTTTGAGAATCTGCAACGCCGGGCGAAGCGTGTTGGCGGTCGAGTGGCAAGCGCCCGACACAAGCCCGTCGGCATCTCCCATCTTCACCATCATCGTGCCAAAGTAGGTGGCGTCATCCATCAGCTCCTTGGCCTCGGGAAGCGTCATGCCTTTGCGAGAACGAAGACGCGCCAGCTCCTCTGCGTAGGCGTCGTGTTTCTCGGCCTGAGCCGGGTTAATTACGGTGGCACCCGGAATAGAAATCTCTTCCGGATTGCCTAAAATCACGAGTTCGGCGGTACCGTCTGCGATAATTGCCTTGGCCGCCTCAATCGTGCGAGTATCCTCGCCCTCAGGCAGCACAATCGTCTTTTTGTTGGCTCTTGCCAAGTCCTTCATTTTCTCGAGAAAATCAGCCATGTCACTCCTTTGTTTCGACCTGCAAAGTATAATGCATAACGAAGCCAAAACCACCTGGGAGGAACGCATGGCTCTTTTTCAAAAACTTCCCGAAAACTTCAACCCGCAAGACTACGACATGCTCGTGGTGGGCGCGGGCTATGCCGGAAGCGTCGTCGCGCGCCGCATGGCAGAGGAGGCCGGCTGGCGCGTCGCCATCTTCGAGTCGCGTCCCCATATCGCCGGCAACGCCTACGACGAAAAAGACGAGGCAGGCATTCTCGTCCACGTCTACGGCCCCCACATCTACCACACAACAAAAGCAAACGTGAACGATTTTCTCAGCCGTTTTACGGAATGGACGGACTACCAGCATCGCGTGCTGGGCGAGGTCCACGGCACCCTCATGCCCGTCCCGTTCAATCACGCCTCGATGAAACTTGCCTTTGGCGACGAGCGCGGCGAGGCTCTCTACCAAAAGCTTATCGAGCGCTTCGGCGAAAACGTGAAGGTGCCCTTAATGGATTTGTGCGCCACCGACGATGCGGACTTCGAGGAGATTGCCGACTACGTCTACGAAAACATCTTCCTCTACTACACTCAGAAGCAGTGGGGCAAAACGCCCGACGAGATTGACCCCTCCATCACAGCCCGCGTTCCCGTTTTCATTGGCGATGACGACCGCTATTTCCCGGGGGCGACCTTTCAGGGCATGCCCGCGCAAGGCTACACCAAACTTTTCGAGAAACTCTTAGATTATGAGCTCATCGACGTCTTCCTCAACACCGATGCGCGCAAAATTTTGCGCGTGGAGGGAGACCAAGTCATCGCGGACGGCAAGCCTTACGAGGGAACCGTCATCTACACCGGTCCTCTCGACGAGCTCTTTGGCTGCGACTTGGGCGAGCTTCCTTACCGCAGCTTAGACATGCAATTTGAGACGCTTCCTATGGAGCGCTTCCAGCCCGTGGGGACGGTGAATTATCCCACGAGCGAGGACTTCACCCGCATCACCGAGTTCAAAAACATGACGGGGCAGGTCAAAGAGGGTGTCACCACCATCATGCGCGAGTACCCCATGCCCTACGTCCGCGGGGAGGGGATGACGCCTTACTACGCCATCCTTGAGCCGGAAAATCAGGCTCTCTATCAGAAGTATGCTGAGCGCGTCGGCCAGGTGGCGAATTTTTATCCGTGTGGTAGACTGGCAGAATACCGCTACTACGATATGGATGCCGTCGTGGATTCGGCGTTACAACTCGCAGAAGAACTTCTCGAGAAAACCTCAGCCAAATAACTCTTCTTGAAGGCAGCTCGGCTGGGTATAACGAAAAGCGGCTGGAAGCAAAGGCCCCGGCTCAAAACGCACTTGATAGCAGAAGGGCCGCGGGCATAAACAAGAAAAACAAAGAGCCTCAGAACTTAGCTCAGAGACACGGATAGGACAGAAAGTGGAGAAAAGCGCAGATAGCAAGCGCAAACGCGAAGAACGTCGTGCTAAAGCGATGGCAAAGGCAAACGGCCTCTCCCTTCGCGAGCAAGCCCAAAACAAACAAAACGCAACCGCTCACGGCGAAGAGATTCCCGCCAGCCAACGCGACAAAGCGAAGGGCGTGTTCGTATCAGCCAAGAAGAAGGCCGCAAAGGCTGCCCTTAAAGCCTCCAAGCCCTTAACCGGCAAAACGCTTACTGTGGGCATTCCCTGCTACAACTCGGCCGAGTATATGGATCATGCCATCTCTTCGCTTCTGGAAGGCTCAAACTTTGCCGAGGATCTTGAAATCATTATCGTCGATGACGGATCCACGAAAGACAATACCTGGGAAAAAGCGCAAGAGTGGCAAGAGCGCTATCCTCACATCGTCCGCGCCATCCATCAGGAAAACGGCGGCCACGGCGTTGCAGTCAATACTGCGTTGGAAAATGCAAACGGTGTCTACCTCAAGATTTGCGATTCCGACGATTGGTACGATGGCCAGGCTCTCCTGGAGCTTCTCGGCACACTTCGTAATTTTTTAGAGTGCAACGTGCGCGTTGATCTCGTTGTCACCAACTATGTGTACGAGAACGAGACATACGGCTCGCAAAAGGTGGTCGATTTCAACTTCGCCATCAAAAAGAACAAGATTATCGGTTGGGACCAGCTGGGCCATTTTGGCTACACGCAAAACCTGCTCATGCACTCGCTCTGCTACCGCGTCGACGTCCTCCGAGCAGACGGCGGCCTCCCGATGCCTCCCCACACCTTCTACGTTGACAACATCTACGCCTACGTTCCGCTGCCCCGCGTTAAAACGCTCTACTACCTCGACGTTGACCTCTATCGCTATTTCATTGGCCGAGAAGATCAGTCCGTGAACGAGTCCGTGATGATTTCTCGGCTGGACCAGCAGTTCCGCGTCACCGATATCATGATCAAGTCGCA
Organism: uncultured Coriobacteriaceae bacterium; assembly: GCA_947426865.1. Lineage (GTDB taxonomy): Bacteria > Actinomycetota > Coriobacteriia > Coriobacteriales > Atopobiaceae > MGBC105563. Next base: position 51,251 of record CANEFS010000001.1, read on the forward strand.
CCACCTCTACGACGTTGAGTCGAAGGAACTACGCGCTTACATGCTGGGTTATATCACGCTCATGATGGCCATCTGTACCGTTTTCACGAAGCTTTCCGAGAAACCCGAAAACTACGTGAAGCTTAAGGAAACCTGGGCCGAGCTAAAAAGCTTCGACGCGAAGATGTACCATCATGCGCGTTGGTCGCTTCTGGGAATTCTTGGAAACATTCCGTCGAAGTTTGGCGATGTGTTGACGAGAAATATCTACAAGGCCGTCTCGAAGGTCGTCAAGTTCAACTAAAAAGGCGCCCTCAAAAGAGCGCCTTTTCAATAAGTTCTAGGTGGCTTAGCCCGAGCTTATAAGAAAAGCATCGCTTCCGCTATTTTTTGCGGATTCCTTTTTTAATCGATGCCTATGCCAGCATCCCTTCTGCTAATGATTTTGCTGTTTCTTCTCCGAGGACCGCTTTGGCAATCTCGAATCCAAAGGGGAGAGCGAAGGCAGGGCCAGAGGCGGTAATTAAATTTCCATCCGTGTAGACACCGTTTTCTTTGGGACGCACGCCGTCAGGGAAATCTGTGTCGCAGCCGGGATAGACCGTGGCCTTGCGATTTTCCAAAAGGTCGAGTTCTGCGAGAAGCATAGGGCCTGCGCAGATGGCACAGGTGAGCTCATCATTTTCCATGCGGCGCTCTAATTCTTCTTTGACGCCTGCTGTTTTCCTGAGATTGTTCACACCTTCCATTCCTCCAGGGATAATGAGGCAGTCCACGTCTTCCAAGTTGATATCGCTCAGTTGGGTGTCGCAAACGACAGGGATTCCTTGCGCTGAAAGGACCGTTTTGTCCTCCATGCAAGAAACACGGACAACGTCTGCTTCTCCTCGCGTTAAAACATCTATGGGCGCTAAGGCCTCAATCGTTTCAAATCCATCTGCTAAAAGAATTGCTACTGTTGTTGCCATTTTCTTCGCCGTTCCTTTCTTTCTTCTTTTTCTTTCCCTTTTTCTTCTCATTGATTTTTCCTGTTTTTATAAGTACCCTTCTTGCGTGCGTTTTCAACATCCTCATTTCCGGTCATGCACACCCGCCGCTTCAGCCCCTTCTCTATTTAAGAAAAAAGGTTTCCAGGGTTGAGAGAGTGAGTGAGAGAGGGGGGGTCAGATCTTAAGAATTTCTCGAAAAGAAAGCGATTGTTTCTGCGTGGTAAGTCTGTGCAAACATCTCAAAGGGGTGGACAGAAGTCGGTCGATACGCGTTAATTTCTGCAAGACGCGCCATGTCGCGCGCAAGGGTTTGGGGATTGCAGCTAATATAGGTAAAGGTAGAGGCTCCAGAATCAGAAATTTTTTCGATGAGGTTTTGCGTGAGCCCCGAGCGAGGAGGGTCGACGAGGATGCAGTCGGGTGCGGCGAGATCGGGAAATTCTTTCGTCGCGTCGCCTCCGGTGATGAAGACGTTTTCTACCCCGTTTATCTTGGTGTTTCGCCTAAGATCGCGCACGGCATAGCTGGATGACTCGACGGCTTCGACTTCTTCGAAGGTTGCCGCCAGGGGAAAGGAAAACGTCCCGGCCCCTGCGTAGAGGTCGAAGGCGGTGCCGTTTGGGGGGACTTCTTCGCTTGAAGGTGCGCCGGCGAGCGTGTGGGTGAGCGTCTGGATGAGTTTCTCGGCGCCCTCGGTGTTGGCTTGGGCAAAAGAAGGTGCCGAGAAGCGCATACGATACGGACCAAAAGCCTCTTCCCAAAAGCCTTTGCCTGCCAAGACTTCGAGCTTGGAAACGAGGCGCTTTTTGTCGGTGCCTTTGGTGAGGCAACGGACGATGGAGGTGGCAGAAGTTGCGTCGGCTAGAGTCTGGGCGACGCGGTTTCGGTTGAGGGGGGAGGGCGGGCCCCAAAGAGAGATCTCAACGTTGTTCGTGCGGGCAGAAGCTCTGATACCTATGCGGTGGAAGGGGCGCTCTTCTGCTCCTAAGGCGTAAGCGAGAGCGCCTCTGATTTTGTGTGGCAGGTCTTGATAGGGCTTGGGGAGAAGAGGGCACTGGGGAACCTCGACAAAGTTTTGAGGCGGGAGGGTATGCATGCCAAGCTGGAGTTTTTTCGCTCCGCGGTTGAAAGTAAGCTCAATCTTGTTGCGGTAGCCCCAAGGGTCTTTGCTTGCTGTGATGGGGGCGACGAGCTCATCTACCACAGCAGGATCAAGGTGCGCGTTTTTAATGAGAGCATCTTTTACGTTTTGCTCTTTTGTTTGGAGCTGCATCTCGTGCACGACGTTTCCCCAGGGGCAACCTCCGCAGATGTCCACAAGGGGGCAAGGGGCTGAAACGTGATGGGGACCCTTTTCGAGAATCTCTTTGACAGAGGCAAAAGCGCAGCGCTTTTCCTCTTTGTAGATTTCTGCTTCAACCGTGTCATCCGGGACAGCTCCGTCAACGAAGATAACGCGCCCACTTTCGTCATGCGCGATGGCAGCGGGACCAAAAGAGAGTTTTTCGATGGTGAGTTTCATGGGCGGTTTTATTTCAGAGGGGGCATCGTTGTTTGTCGCTTTGATTGCTTTTGTTGAGGTCAACGGGCTTTATTTGGGTGAGCGGGACTTTCGTGAGCTTAAAGGTCTTTCTTAAAAAATATCTGGGTTTAGCGAAAAAGGGTTTTGAAGGCTTCCTTGAAAAGCGAGAAGGCCTCAGATACCTTTCCTTTATCGGCCGGCTTATAATTCGCTTCGATGCGCTTCTTTGAGGAGGCATTTTCAAGGGAGCCTTTCTTATCCTTTTCCTGTTCTTTACCGGTCTGCTTGCTTTTGCTTTTAAGGGCTGTGTCAATGTCGGTGACAGACCAGAGGCGCCCGGTTGTCTCGGAGTTGGCGATGACGGGTTTCTCGGCATTTTCAAGAGGCACTTCGCCTTCAACCGTATCTTCTGCAATTTGGACATCTTTGGGGATGAAGGGGAGAGGCTCGTCAATTTCGTCCTCATGAGACTTCCTTGTTTTTGCCCTATCCGCTTTCGTTTTGTGTTTGGGATAGGCGTCGGTTGAAAGAGGAGGATTGGCAGCGTCTGAAAGCGCTGTCACCTCATCGATTTGAAGCTGCGAGCCGCTCGTCTTCCCTTTGTATTTCGTGTTCAGTTTTATAAGGCGCTTCAAAACGGCCTCGGGCAAATCTTCCAGATAGGGAGCCTTGCGCAGCTTGGATTTCTCGGGATGGGGCTGGACGGAAAGGTAGGCAATCGCAAGCATGATTTCTTGCGAGTTAATGAGGGACTTATCGGGCTTAACGCGAATCTTTTCCCAGGTACCAACGCTGGTGAGCTCGCGGCCTTTGACGTTATCTTTTTTCTGAAGGCGGATGTATTCCACCACGATTTTCTTGCACGTCTCGTCGAGGATGGGGTAGGCAATCTCCACGCGACGCTCGGTGTTTCTCGTCATCATGTCGGCGCTTGATAGGTAGATGATGTCGTATTTGGTGCCAAACGCATAGATGCGCGAATGCTCCAGGAAGCGGCCAACGATTTGGTGTACCTCAATGTTTTTCGTTTTGCCCTTGACGCCGGGCAGGATGCAGCAGATGCCGCGCACGACCATGATGACTTCCACGCCTGCCTCGGAGGCTTCGCGCAGTTTGTCGATAACGTCGCGGTCGGTGAGCGAGTTCATCTTGAGAAAGACGCGGGCGCCCTTTCCTTTGTTGGCGCGTGCTATCTCTCTGTCGATGCCCTCCATCACGAGTGGTTTCAGACCCACAGGCGCCACGCCAAGGTAGTCGTAGTGGCCGGTGAGTTTTCCGGTCATGAGATTTTTGAAGAAACGCACACCGTCTTTGCCAATGCCTTTGTGAGCGGTAAGAAGCATAAAGTCGGAGTAGAGGCGGGCGGTTTTCTCGTTAAAGTTTCCCGTCCCAAGGCAGGTAATGTATTCAAGTTTTCCCTGGTCATGATAGGTAATCTGACAAATCTTCGAGTGACACTTGAATCCTTCAAAGCCATAAATCACAGTGCACCCCGCCTCTTCCAGGCGCTCTGCCCACTCAATGTTGTTCTCTTCATCGAAGCGCGCGCGAAGTTCCATCAAGACAGTCACATCTTTGCCCGCCTCAGCAGCGGCGATAAGGCTCTCGCAGAGGCGCGATTCTTTCGCCACGCGATAGAGCGTAATGCGAATGGAGATGCAATTTTTGTCGTGGACGGCGTCTCTTAAGAGATTGAGAAGAGGGCGCATCGATTCGTAGGGGTAGCTGAGTAGAACATCGTGGTCGAGAACCTGCTCTTTAACGGGCAAGGAGGGGTCAATCATGGGTGTTTCTTGTGGCTGAAAGGGCTTGAAGAGCATTTTTGCCTTTTGCGCCGCGCTCATGTGGCGCTCCAGACCGTAAACGTAGGAAAGTTCTAAGGGCATCTCGATATGTTGGATGCGCTCAGGGGTGAGGCGCAGTTCTTCTGCAATCATTTCCTCGAAGCGCTTGCCCAAAAAGCCCTGGAAGACAGCGCGCACCGGCTCAAGACGCATGCGTTTTTTGAGCACTTTAATCATGTGGAGGCGATAGTCCTCTTCCTCTGCCACGCCCTCGCCGTCAGGATCAAGATCGGCGTTTCTCGTGACACGCACGATGCTCGTGGCAAGGGGGGTGTAGTTGCCAAACGAGGCGTCGATGTTTTGCGCGATGACATCTTCGACGAGCGCAAAACGGAAGTTTTCGTTGGTAAGCTCGGTGCTCTTTTTCTTTTTCGATTCAGCAGAAGAGCTTTTATGTGAAGGGAGCGCCACCACGCGCTCTAAAATGCGAGGAATTTCCACGATTCCCAAGACGTGCTCACCCTCCTTTGAGCGCAACTCACAAGCAACGTAGAGAAGGCCATTGCGCAAGTTAGGGAAGGGATGGCGCGGGTCTATTACGAGGGGAGAGAGGATAGGCGCCAATTGTTTCTCGAAATAATCTTTGGCAGCTTGGGTGTCGGAGGTGTCGAAATCCTCAGGTGAGACGCGGATGAGGCCCTCTTTCTTTAGCGCCTTTTCCGTCTTGAAAAACGCATCTTCGTGCATCGCGAGAAGGTCGGGCACGGTGTTGAAAATCGTCTCGAGCTGTTGGCTGGGTGTCATGCCGGACTTGTTGTCGGTCGGTTCCTTTTTGAGAGAGGCAAGCGAGGAGAGGCCACCCACGCGAATCATGAACCACTCGTCCAAGTTCGACTGGAAGATGGCGCAAAACTTCATGCGTTCAAAGAGAGGGACAGTTGGATCGAATGCCTCCTCCAAAACGCGCTTATTAAAGCGTAGCCAGCTGACCTCGCGGTTTTGCGTGTAGGAGTAGTCGCGCTTCTTCTCTTTTTCTTTTGTTTCCCTGGGCATGGACGCCTCTTTCTTTCTAAAAACTCCAGCGAAGCGTTTCTTTCGTTTCTTCTTTTTTTTCTGAAGCTTGTGTGAAACTTCCCGCGCCTTTTAGCTTACTCCATTTAGGGGCGCACGGGCGCTTTTAATTGTTTACCCCCTGCTGTTCGAAAAAGCCTTCCTCGGCTGGAGAAAACCGCTTCTGCACCCTGGCTGGCGGGAGCGTATCAAGCGTGGAGCGCGCACCAAAAGCGAAAAACTCACAATTCTCGAGGCTAAAAGAAACCCCTTCGCTATAATGAAGCGGAGCTGCTTGCCGAACCTCAATCGCATCATCGTGCACTCAATTCCATTCGCCCCTACAGAAAGTGGCTTTTCATGGATGATGATAAAATTTTGTCCAACGAAACCTCCCCCCTCCACGTCACCTCCGAGATTGGCAATCTTAAAAGCGTGCTGCTTCACCGCCCCGGAGATGAGCTTTTGAATCTGCCTCCCAACGATTTGGAGCGCCTCCTTTTCGATGACGTTCCCTTCCTTGACGTCGCCCAACAAGAGCACGATACCTTTGCAGAAATTCTTCGTGAACAGGGCGTCGAAGTTCTCTATGTCGAGAAACTCATGGCTGAAGCGCTGGATACCTCTGACGAGGTGCGCGAGAAGTTCGTCGAACAATGGCTGAATGAGTCGGGGCTTCTCGGTGATTTTGCGAGAAGATACGTGCACGAGTACTTGGAATCGATTACCGACAACCTTGAGCTCGTCAAAAAAACAATGGCGGGCATCACGCGAAACGATTGCCAAATTCCGGTTACGGCGTCCCATACGCTGCAAGGCATCGTGAGTGCCAATCAAGACAGTGAGTCCGAGCTCGTCATTGACCCCATGCCCAACCTTTACTTTACGCGTGATCCGTTTGCGGTCGTGGGTGGCGGCGTCAACATCAACCGCATGTTGACCGAGACGCGAAACCGCGAGACGATTTACGGGCAATTCATCTTCAATCACCATCCAAAATTTGCGGGCACGCCTTTTTGGTACAAGAGGAAGTCGGCTTTTCACACGGAGGGCGGTGACGTCTTGAATTTGAATAGCCACGCCTTGGCCGTGGGAATCTCGCAGCGCACCGAAGCTGCTGCTATCGACCTTATGGCCCACCACATGTTCTGGGGCGAGAAGGGTTGCAGGATTAAAGAAATCTATGCCTTTAACATTCCGGTCTCCCGGGCCTTTATGCACCTTGATACGGTCTTCACCCAAATCGACGTAGACAAATTCACAGTCCATCCCGGCATTCTCTCCTCGCTGCAGGTGTTCAAGTTGACGCCGGGAACGAAAAAGAACGAAGTCAACATCACCGAGATGTACGGCAAGCTCGAAGAGATTCTCGCCAATATTTTGGACCTTGACCAGATTACCCTTATCCCTTGTGGGGCAGGAGACCCAATCGCCGCTGCACGCGAGCAGTGGAACGATGGATCGAACACGCTTTGCGTGCGCCCCGGCACCGTCTGCGTCTACCAGCGCAATAATGTCACGAACGCAGCTCTTGAAAAGGCTGGGCTTAACTTGTTGGTTGTCCCATCCGCCGAGCTCTCTCGTGGCCGCGGGGGTCCCCGCTGCATGAGCATGCCCTTCGTCCGTGAAGACGTGGATTAAAAGTCCAGATAAGAAAGGACTTTTCCAAACAGGTAGCGAACGCTATCTCAAGGGAAGAAAGTAACCCAAAACAGAAAGAAACAGACCCAAACAGAGTAAATATCCTGATAGGAAGGAAAAAAATGGGAGTAAACATTGCAGGAAGAAGCTTTTTGAAGCTTTTGGACTTCACCACAGAAGAGATTGAGTACCTCATTCAACTCTCGCAAGATTTTAAGAATCTAAAGCGAACAGGCACCCCTCACCGCTACCTTGAGGGCAAAAATATCGTGCTTCTTTTCGAGAAAACCTCCACGCGCACGCGCTGTTCTTTTGAGGTCGGCGCCTACGATTTAGGGATGGGTGTCACCTACCTTGAGCCGGGCACTTCACAGATGGGCTCAAAGGAATCGATTGAGGACACCGCGCGCGTTTTGGGGCGCTTCTACGACGGCATCGAGTATCGCGGCTTTGCGCAAGAAACCGTCGAAGAGCTCGCCGAAAAGGCTAAGGTTCCGGTTTGGAACGGCCTTACTGACGATTTCCACCCCACGCAAATGATTGCCGACATGCTCACCATAAAGGAAAATTTCCCGCAAGGTTTTCACGGCTTAAAGTTCGTTTTCATGGGGGACGCCGGAAACAACGTCGGCAACTCGCTCATGGTGGTCTGCGCCAAGCTGGGAATAAACTTCGTCGCCTGCGGCCCCAAAGAGCAGATGCCTAAAGCTGAACTTGTCGAGAAGGCCGAGGCAATTGCTGCTGAGAGGGGCTCGACTGTGACGCTCACAGAAGATGTGGATGAGGGCGTCAGAGACGCCAACGTTATCTACACTGACATCTGGGTTTCGATGGGTGAACCCAAGGAACTTTGGAACACGCGCATCAAACTTCTAAAGCCCTACCAGGTAAACGCAGAGATCATGAAAAAGGCGGCAAAGGATGCCATTTTCATGCACTGCTTGCCCTCTTACCACGACAACAAGACCGAGGTCGGCGCTTCTGTCGAGAAAGAATTTGGCTTAAGCGAGCTTGAGGTTACCGACGAGGTTTTTGAGTCGCGCCAATCCGTTGTCTTTGATGAGGCAGAAAATCGCATGCACTCCATCAAGGCTATCATGTACGCAACACTGAAATAGTGCTTTAATAGAGTTGAAAGTTTGCTCAAGATAAAGACGTTTGAAGAAAATGCGAAAGGATGAAATCACAATGGCTGAAAAAGCAGTTTCACAAAAGAAAAAGGAAGGTAAGAAAAAAGCGAGAAAGCTTATAAGCGTCTATACTATCCTCCTCTTGTTGCTGGTGGTTGTTGCGGTTATCTCCTGGATTCTCTCGGTGTTAAAACCAGGCGTTATAACACCTGCAACCTTTTCCGACGTCGTGATGGCCCCTATGATTGGTTTTAAAGAGGCGCTTGATATTATTATCTACCTTATCGTCATCGGAGGGTTTCTTGCCCTCGTCGAGAAAACCGGCGCACTTCGAGCAGGAATTGCTGCCCTCGTGAAGGCGCTTAATGGCAGAGAGCTTGTTCTCATTCCTATTTTGATGATTCTCTTTTCGGTTCTTGGATCAGCTTACGGCTTTTGCGAGGAATCCCTTGGTTTTATCGGCATTCTAGCTGCGACGATGCTCGCCGCAGGTTTCGATACGCTCGTGGCAGTTATGGTCGTTTTGCTGGGCGCCGGCGTGGGTTGCATGTGCTGTACGGTGAACCCCTTCGCTGTTGGTGTTGCAACGTCTACGCTAAACGACACGTTTGTCGGTTTGGGAATTTCTGCAACGGTAAGCCAGGTTCAAGTTATCGGTATTGGTCTTTTGCTTCTCGTCGTAAGTGATGCCATAGTGATTCCTTTCGTCTATCACTACGCCAAGAAAGTAAAGTTTGCGAAAGGCTCGATTCTTTCGCCCCAGGAAATGGCTGCTGCCGAGAGAGACTTTGGAAAGGTAGCGAAGTTCGCCTCTCAGGAAGAAGCTAAAGGCGTTCAGTTTGAACCTGTTGCCGACATTGAAAACGCCGCCGGCGGAATCCCGGCTGTCGATTCAGTTGAAAAACAAGAGATTAAAAATGTCGAGAGAGCTATTTCGAAGGAGAAGGTAACGAAGAAAGAAGTGGCTGCCGCCTTGACAATTACCGTCAGTCAGATTGCGGTCCTTATAACATTTGCGTTTGCCTTCATCGTTATGATTATTGCGTTTGTCCCCTGGAGCGAGCTGGGAATTGACGTATTTAATGGCTGGTCCGCCGGCATTGTTGGCATGCCTTTGGGTGAATGGTCTTTTTTGGAGGCTGCTTCCTGGTTCTTCCTCATGTCGCTTGTGGTTATTTTTCTCTCTGGAATGTCTGAAAAAGAAGGCGTTGAAGGGTTTGTTGAAGGTGCAGCCGACATGATGGGCGTTGCTATCATTATCGCTTTGGCCCGCGCAATCTCGGTTTTGATGTCCTCAACAGGCATCGCCGACTGGTTCTTGACGGCCGCCTCAAACAGGCTTGCTGGCACGAGTCCCTTCCTCTTTGCTCCTTTAAGTTGGTTGGTTATGGACGGCTTGTCATTCCTTATTCCGTCAAGTTCCGGCCTTGCTACGATGAGCATGCCTATCATGGGACCACTCGCCCACAATTTGGGTTTCTCGACAGCTGTGATTATTCAGATTTACTCTTCGGCAAACGGCTTCATGAACCTCTTTGTCCCCACAGCGGTGGCCATTATGGGTGGCCTCGCCATCGCGCACGTGGAGTATTCCACCTGGCTGAAGCACGTTATGAAAGTCGTGGCTGTTCTGGCCGTGGTCGTTTTGGTGATTCTTACGGCTTCTCTCTACCTCTTGCCGGCCTAGCTTTCGGTTTGGCCGAGAAAGACTTTTGAGAAAAACTGTGCAAGAGTGGCTATTGAGAAAAGCTGTATGAGGGGTGCGCGCACGAAGAGTTGTAGCAAAAGCGCGTCTGATTGGCGCATTGAAAATTAAACTCCCGTTGGCAAGCGTGCCAGCTGGAGTTTTTTTCAATTTAATTTTGATATCCCGCAGTGCAGATTTATGCAGCTTTTAATACCTCGTTTTCTAGGCTTATGCGGGCTTGTTTAATACTGCATCCGCATGGCCGAGCGCACCTCTGCAAGCGTTTCGTTTGCAATTTCGTTAGCCTTTGCATTTCCGCGTTCAAGAATCTCGTGAGCAAGACCCTTCTCTTTCGCAAGCTCTTCTCGGCGTTGGCGAAGAGGACGCAAATAATCGTTTACGACCTCTGTCACGTAGGCTTTCAGAGCGCCTGCGCCCTGCTCGCCAATGGAGTTGGCAATGGCGTCAGGGGCCTGGCCTGTCATGAGGGCCGCAGTCGTTATGAGCGCTGAGACACCCGGGCGGTTTTCAGGGTCAAAGGTGATATTTCTGTCCGAGTCGGTGCGCGCCTTCTTGATGAGCTTGGCGGTCTCGTCCTCGGTCATTGAAAGCGCGATGGCGTTTCCGTAGCTCTTGCTCATCTTGCGTCCGTCCAGCCCCAGAAGTTCAGGCGTCTCGGAGAGAAGGGGAGCGGGCTCGGGAAAGACGGGAGCGAAGCGGTCGTTGAAGCGCCGCGCGATGTTTCGCGTCAGCTCGAGGTGGGGGAGCTGGTCTTTTCCAACCGGCACGACGTTTGCTTTGCAAAAGAGGATGTCGCAAGCCTGGTGCACGGGATAGGTGAGAAGGAGTCCTGTAAGGGCATGCTGAGAGACTTCCTTCTCCGCCTTAACGGTGGGGTTTCTCTTTAGTTCAGATTCCGAAACAAGACTCAAGAAAGGAAGCATGAGCTGATTTAAGGCGGGCACAGCAGAGTGCGTGAAAATCATGGTTTTCACGGGGTCAATTCCTACGGCCAGATAGTCGAGAACCATGTCGTGGGTGTTTTGCTGAATGTGCTCGGTGGTGTCTCGGTCGGTAATGACCTGGTAGTCAGCGATGAGGATGTTCGTGTTGACGCCCTTGTTTTGAAGGTCGACGCGCTCTTTTAGCGTTCCAAACCAATGTCCCAGGTGGAGGTGTCCTGTGGGACGGTCGCCCGAAAGCATCTTGAAAGAGGAGGGATTTTCTTCCAACTTCTTCCAGGTCTCATCCGATCTGCGGAGCGCTTCTGTATAACTTCCTTCGTTTGGCATTTTCTATCCTTCAGTCTTACACCCTTTGTTTTGTGGGGCTTTATAGCTGTCTTGTCTATACTTTGTTTTATTCTCTGGCCTTGTAGCCTTTTCTTCTTGTCTGTCTTGTAGCCTTTTCTCGTTTTCTGCCTTGAAGTTTTGTCCTCTCGTTTGCTCTTGCTTTGTTTATTTTTTCTTTATTTTATAGGTTTTTGACGGGGCCGGAAGAATTTTTAGCTGCTTTTAAGAGAGCCCCCCACGGGTATCGATTCTTAGACCTTCTCTTTCGCCGATTCCTGTGTGCTCCTTCGAATTGTGTTGAGAATGAGGGGGAATTGTGAAGATAGCTGATAGGAGCGGGGTTGCTTGAGACGAGATGAATGTTGTCTCTCCACATTTTTTTAAGCCTGCTCTTTTCACGCTTCAAAGCACCAGCTATTTCCCTTGCCTCAAGTTCAACTTTAATCTTGTGATTCAGCTAAAAAAGCTTCCAAAAACAACTTTTAAGGCCCTCTTGAGACGCACGCGTGGCCTGCTCTTTTAACATTTCTCAGAGAAATTTTTGAAGAAATTTTGGAAATGGGTACAACATCTAGTAATTTTGGGTTGCAAAACCACCATACCTTGTTACTATTAATGACGGCCAAAGAACTTTTCCAGGTTAAAAAACGCAGGAAAAACGAGGAAAATACGTGGATTTTATAACTCAGATAATTTCTAATTTTATGAACAAACCTTTTATTCCTCTTGACAATACGGCCGTCTAACTGCGGCTTTAACTGATAAACGCACCAAAAATGAAGCAGCTTACTTTAGGAGAGAAAAATGAAAATTATTAAACGTAACGGCGCAGAAGTAACGTTCAACCCTCAAAAGATTATCGACGCTATCAAAAAAGCCAACGTCACGGTCGCAAAAAGCCTGCGTCTCACCGACGATCAAATCGAAGACGCCACCGCTGTCGTCGCCGCCGAGTGCGAAACGTGCGGCCACACCGTCACGGTTGAAGAAGTCCAGGACATGGTCGAAGATCAGATCATGTCTAAAGGGGCCTTCTCGGTAGCCCGAAACTATATTACGTATCGCTACGTCCAAAATCTCAAGCGTCAGACGAACACGACTGACGACCGCATCCTCTCTCTTATTGAGTGCAATAACGAAGACGTTAAGCAGGAAAACTCCAACAAAAACCCCACCATCAATTCGGTCCAGCGCGACTACATGGCAGGTGAGGTCTCAAAAGATCTGGCTAATCGCATTCTCTTGCCACAAGAGATTGTCGATGCCAACAAAGAGGGCCTCATCCACTTCCACGATGCTGACTATTACGCTCAACATATGCACAACTGCGACCTCGTGAATCTGGAAGACATGTTGCAAAATGGCACGGTTATCTCGGATACGTTAATTGAGAAACCCCACTCTTTCCCCACCGCCTGCAACATCGCCACTCAAATCATCGCCCAAGTCGCAAGCTCGCAATACGGTGGCCAATCTATCTCTTTGACGCACCTTGCACCTTTCGTTGACGTTTCTCGCAAAAAAATTAAGAAGCAGTTCGTCGAAGAAATGGCCGAGCTCAACCTTGAGATGGACGAGGAAGCCGTCGACAAGATGGTGGAAAAGCGCCTGCTGGAAGAGATTCGTCGCGGCGTTCAAACGATTCAATATCAGGTCGTTACCCTCATGACGACGAACGGTCAGGCTCCTTTCGTGACCGTGTTCATGTATCTCAACGAGGCGCGCAACCCGCAAGAGAAGCACGACCTTGCCCTCATCATCGAGGAAACGCTGAAGCAGCGCTACGAGGGCGTTAAAAATGAGGAGGGCGTCTGGATCACGCCCGCCTTCCCCAAGCTTATCTACGTGCTTGAGGACGACAACGTTCACGAGGAAGACCCCTACTTCTACCTCACGAAACTTGCTGCAAAGTGCACCGCCAAGCGCCTGGTTCCCGACTACATTTCCGAGAAAATCATGCGCAAATACAAACTCTCTAAAGGCGAGAAGGAGGGCGAAGGCGACGTTTACACCTGCATGGGCTGCCGCTCGTTTTTGACCCCGGACCGCTCGGGCAACGGCTACAACAACATCGCGAACGCCGGCAACTACGAGCCGGGCAAGCCCAAGTACTACGGCCGCTTCAACCAGGGCGTCGTTACTATCAACCTGGTTGATGTTGCCCTTTCTTCCGAGAAAAACATGGACGATTTTTGGCGCATCTTCGACGAGCGCTTGGAGCTTTGCCATCGCGCTCTTCTTTGCCGCCATAACCGCCTGAAGGGAACAACCTCTGATGCTGCTCCTATCCTCTGGCAGTTTGGCGCTCTAGCGCGTCTGGAAAAAGGCCAGGTTATCGACCCGCTTCTCTACGACGGCTACTCCACCATCAGTCTGGGCTACGCTGGTCTTTATGAGTGCGTCCGCTACATGACCGGCCACTCCCACACCGATAAAGAGGCGACCCCGTTTGCGCTTTCTGTTATGCAACACATGAACGACAAGTGCAACGAGTGGAAGGCAGCTTCTAACATTGATTTCTCGCTTTACGGCACGCCCTTAGAGTCCACGACGTACAAATTCGCTCGCTGCTTGCAGAAACGATTCGGCATTATTCCGGGCATCACGGACAAGGGCTACATTACCAACTCCTACCACGTCCACGTTTCAGAGGAAATCGACGCCTTTACCAAACTTAAGTTCGAAAGTGCCTTCCAACAGCTTTCTCCCGGTGGTGCCATCTCCTACATTGAGGTTCCTGACATGAAGGACAATCTTGAGGCGGTAACGAGTGTGCTTGAGTTCATCTACGAAAATATCATGTACGCAGAGCTCAACACGAAAAGCGACTACTGCCAGGAGTGCGGCTTCGACGGAGAAATTCGCATTGTTGAAGACGATGGCAAGCTCGTTTGGGAGTGCCCCAAGTGCGGCAACCGCGATGAGACCAAGCTGAATGTTGCTCGCCGTACCTGCGGATATATTGGAACGCAGTTCTGGAATCAAGGCCGCACCGAAGAAATAAGAGATCGCGTTTTGCATCTTTAGTCTCCTGCCCGTTACTGCGTTGCCGTCCCATCCGCGGCTGCGACATGAAGCAGCGAGAAAGCCTTTTGGTTTAACGTGAACTACGCAAACGTCAAATACATCGATATTGCCAACGGCAGTGGTGTTCGTACCTCGCTTTTCGTAAGCGGCTGCACTCACCGGTGCCCTGGCTGCTTCAACGAGGAGGCCTGGGATTTCAACGCCGGTCTTCCTTTCGATGAAACCATCCAGAAAGATATTCTCGACTCTTTAGCGCCCAGCTACATTTCCGGTCTTTCCGTTCTTGGAGGAGAGCCTTTCGAGCCGGAAAATCAGCGCGCCCTTCTTCCGTTTCTCACAAAAGTGAAGGAGGTCTATCCCGAGAAAACCATCTGGGTCTACACCGGAGACCTTTTAGAAGATCTTCTCTCCGAAAAAAACCCGCGTCACACAGAAGCCACCGAACCCCTTTTATCTTTGATAGATGTGCTGGTAGACGGCCTTTTTGAGGAGGAAAAGAAAGACATTACCCTCAAATTTCGCGGCTCTTCGAACCAGCGCCTCATCGACCTTTCGCAAACTCTTGCGTCTGGAACCGTTGCACTTTTGAAACCTTAAAGCGCGCCGTCAGAGTTTTGATGTGCGGGGGAGTTTTAAAGCGCGCCGTCAGAGTTTCCTTTTTTATCGCTATACTTTAACGAGAGTTTTTTAACGAGAGCTTTTGGTTCAAGAGATGTGCCCGATTAAAAGAAGCAAACAGGCATGCAAGCGTGCTCGAGTAAAATTACTATTGCCATAAAGCGAACACATTAGAGGCACTTGAAAGAGGCTTGCAGTCTCAGCGCTAAAAAGCTTAAAAATGCGTCATGGAAAAACGCCGTCTTAGCTCAGTGGATTAGAGCGTTCGCCTCCGGAGCGAAAGGTCGCGGGTTCGAGCCCCGCAGACGGCACCACGCACTTTCTTTAAAAGGTATTAAGTGCCAGCCTAACAAGGCGCAAGACAAAGGGAAAAAAGAGGAATAAATGCCCCAAGAAACTAACAGCATTTACGCCCAAATCCCCAAAGCTTCCGGCACGCCAGAGACGGGCCTTTCCACCCACCAAGCCCAACAACTTCTCGAGGCAGGGAAGAACAATATCGATGCCGACCCCAAGGCGAAATCGGTAACCAGGATTTTCTCGGAAAATATCTTCACGCTCTTCAATGCCATCAACATTCTTTTAGCCGCACTTGTTTTCGTCACCGGCTCGTTCCGGAACATGCTCTTTATGCTGGTAGTTGTGTGCAATGTGGCCATTGGCATCGTGCAGGAATTGCGCGCCCGAGCAGCCCTTCAAAAACTTTCTCTTCTCGTCTCCGAGAAAATCTTTGTGCTGCGCGATGGCAGCGAACAATTGATAGCGCCTGACCAAATCGTTTTGGGAGACGTTTTGAAGCTTTCTTCCGGTATGCAAATTCCCTGCGACGCCCGAGTTATTTCAGGAAAATCCCAGATAAACGAGGCGCTTTTGACAGGGGAGGCCAACCTCGTTGAAAAAGCGCCCGGGGCAGCTCTTCTGAGCGGCTCTTTCATCGCGAGCGGGCACGTGCTTGCAGAAGCGGTGGCGGTAGGGGCCGATTCGTTTGCCTCCAAGCTTTCGGCCAGCGCAAAAACGTATCAGAAGCCCGCCTCGCAAATTATGGACACTCTGCAATACATCATTAAAATGGCGACTTTCTACCTCATTCCGGTAGGAATCCTTCTTTTTGTGCGGACGTTTTTTGCAGAAGGCGCCGCGGGCACCTTTTCCTTTGAGGATTTCCCGTGGGCAATGGGGAATCTTTCCACCTCGATTCTGACGACGACCGCTGCGCTTGTGGGTATGATTCCGCAGGGTCTCGTCCTTTTGACAAGTGCGGTACTCACCCTTTCCGTGATTCGCCTGGCCGCCAACAAGGTGCTCGTCAAACAGTTCTTCTCCATTGAGACCCTCGCGCGGGTGGACGTGCTCTGTCTAGACAAAACAGGGACAATTACCTCGGGAAAGATGAAGGTCAAAAATATCTTTCCAGCAAAAAGTGGGGGCAAAGATACGGCAAAAACAAAAGATAAAGATAAAACAGAAACAGAGGATAAAAGCGCGAACAAGGGCACAGCAGTAACGATTGCCGAGAAAGACGTTTTAAAAGCAGCCGGATGGGTCATGGAGGCTAACAAAGCAGACGCCAACCAAACTGCTCTTGCGATTTTGCACAAATGGGAAGAGTCTCCTTATTCAGGAGATGATCGGAAGGGAGAGCTTTCAGAGAAAGGCTCCAGCCTCCCCCATACAAAAGCACCAAAGATTGCGCGCGCCATTCCCTTCTTAAGTGAAAGAAAGTATTCAGGCTGCACGCTTAAAAGTGGCGAGAGCTATGTGGTGGGTGCTTCGGAGTTTATTTTCTCGAAAGAAACGGGCGCGGACCCCATCTCTCCTCCCTCGCAAGAAGTTTCAGAAACGGCGCGCTTCGTGTGCGTCGCGAAAGTAGAGGGCTTCTCGGAAGAGGGAAGAATAGAAGGAAAACCCGAGCTCATGGGCTGGATTGCTCTAGGAGACGAATTGCGGCGGGGCATCCAAGACACGCTTGCTTTTTTTGAGCAGCAAGGCGTGCGCCTCTACGTTTTTTCCGGAGACGATCCCAAAACGGCCGCTGCCATCGCCGCCGCAGCAGGACTCAAACTGCAAAAGGGGGAGAGTAAGCTGAGCTATCTTGACGCCGGCGATATAGTCGATGTGCCAGAAGAAAAAATCAGAGAGGTCCTTAAAACGACCACGGTGGTGGGACGCTGCACCCCTCAAATCAAGCAAAAATTGCTGAAAGTTTTGAGGTCAGAGGGCCACACGACGGCCATGACAGGAGATGGCGTCAACGACATTTTAGCCATGCGAGCTGCAGATACGAGTATTGCGATGGCGCAGGGGGCAGAGGCCGCGCGTGTCGTCGCTGAGCTCGTTTTGGTCGACAACGACTTCTCTCACATGCCCCACGTCGTCGACGAAGGGCGCCGCTCCATCAACAATCTCATCCGTTCCGCCTCGCTTTTTCTCGAGAAAACCGTGTTCTCGATGGCACTTGCCGCCTTCGCGCTTATCTTGCCGCCTTACCCCATACTGCCCATTCAGCTCACGCTGCTCTCGGGCGCGCTTATTGGCATTCCTTCCTTTGCCCTTGCACTTGAGCCCAATCACAACCGTGTGGAAGGCGACTTTTTCAAGAAGGTTTTTTCCAAAGCGTTGCCCCCGGCCCTTGCTATCAGTATCTCGATTGCCGCAGCTATGATCTATTGCGAAGCCGCAGGTATTGGCTCTGCGACGCTTTCTACTATCGCAAGTTTTATCATTGCTGCGGTAGGCCTTGCGCTTCTGGTTAAAATTTCGCAACCGCTCAATCTCTTTCGAGCCACCCTCATTGTTTTGATGGCCGCCTTTTTGCTCGTGGGCTTTCTGGGCTTCGGGTGGTTTTTTGAAGTGGTGCCGTTCTCGCCTGATCTTCTCGGTCATCAAGTCATTTTTGGCGGAGTGGGTCTTCTTCTTTTTGCAATTTTTTCTCCTCTTTTTTCTCGTAAACCGCGCTAAAATACAGAGGCGCAAACGACGTTCGATGTACGCGTTATTGAGCGATTGCAAAACGAAGCACCACCACGCACTATAAAAGCAGCATAAAAGGAGAAAATCAGTGGTTCCTCCCACCTTAAAAGCGCCCCGAGCTCCCTCCTCATCAAAGACGTATTGCCCAAGCTGTGGCACCCTTGTCCCAGAAGGGGTCGAGAATTGCCCTGTCTGCGGCATGCGTGTGCGCACAAAAGCGGCAAAGCAGCTAAAGCCAGAAAAGATTGAGGCAGGAGACGGGATTGAGGACGCGACCGATAAAACTGAAGCAGGAAGTTCATCCAAAAAAGGTGCCGCAGCCAAAAAGGGCACCGCAGCAAAAAAGGGCGTCGCAGCCAAACTCGAAAGCGCCATTCCTGCGGAAAATGAAATTAAAGATCCCTACCATCACGAAAACCCCATGCACCTAAAGTCCGTGCTCGTGGCCTCTTTTGCCGCTCTTTTAGTATTGGGATCTGCCATCCTTCTTATCACGCACCCCTGGGATCCGCACGCTTTCGACACGAGGGCAACAACGCCTGCTGACCTCTCGCAAGAATACGTGCCCGACCAAGTTGATGCCCTCAAGGGCCAAGATTCGGGAAACGCCGATTCTGGGGAGATTGAATCGGGTGACGAAGCGACGTACAAAAAGTTCAACGAAACGTACAAGAAGTTTGGGGAATATTCGAAGTCTTTAGAAAGTTCCACCTCTGATTTGGAGAAGTTTGGATTCACAGGAGATGCCAAGGCCGTGGCCGAGGGCAAGAATAGCGCCAACCAGCTCGATATCGACATCTCCAACCTCATATCCGAGATTCAATCCACCGATGTTTCCAGCGGTAAGTACTATTCTCAACAGCAAGATCTGATAAAGATGGGAAATTACCTGCGCAACGAAGCCGACATTTTGCTTACGGCTTGGAAGAAGGCGGAACAATCGACCAATCCCGCAACCGAGAAAAGCTCGATTTTACAGCCAGTGAAAACGAGCGGGGCAAATTACGCGAATCTTTTCTCGGAAGCTTACGCTGCATTTTCAATTAGTGCCCCGTAAGGTACAATAGAGGGCACTGTATATAAGGCATTAAAACAACAGAGCCCACGAAAAAGCAAGAAGCGACAAGTAAGAAGCAAGAAGCGACAAGCAAATTAAGGAGCAGATGTGAATCAAGAAGCTTTTCAAGCAGGAAAAGAAGCGTACGTTAAGGAAGATTACGCCACCGCGATTGCTCGGCTGAAGTCGGCAAAGACGCCAGGGGAAGTGAACGGCGCACTGAATCACATGCTTGGCAATGCTTACATGCGCCTTCGTATGTTCAACGAGGCCACGCTTGCCTACCAAGACGCTCTTGCCGACGAGACGTACAACAAGCGCGGAGCAATCTACGCTAACTACGGTCGCGCCCTTGCTGGCACCGGCCACACTGACGAGGCTATTGCCGCTCTTGAGGCCGCAGTCTCCGACCCCATCTACGATGGCCACTACAAAGCTCAGGTCCTTTTGGGAAAAATTTTCGAGAAACAAGGCAAGATTCGGGAGGCCGGCGCTCAATACAGAAACGCCGCCATCGACGAGAACAACCCTGATCCTTCCGTCTCGCTTCTCGCTTTGGGCCGCTGCTTCATGAATCTGGGACGCCCCATCGATGCGATTGAAGCGTATCGTACGGCCCTCGACTTCTCAACGGAATCCGCTTCACAAGCTCAAATCTATGCTGACTTGGGAACCGCTTTCGTTGCGGCCAACCGCATGCAAGAGGCCATCGACGCTTTCCAAAAGGCGAGCACAGATCCTACTTTCACGATGAATGCCACACAGAAAGCGGCCGAGGCTGACGCACAAAAAGCCGTTGCCGCTTTGGCGAAAAACCGCGGAGGAGAAACGGACGCTTTGCTGGCGGCCGCCGGCTACGACCCGCTTGATCCTCTCGGCAAGTCGGGCGAATTTATTCCAAGCCCTGAAGACACCGGCTTTTTTGAAGTAACTGAGGCAGAAATTACCCAGCAAGACAAGGGTGACTCGGCTGGCAAAAAGGGCAGAAAGAAGGAGCTTAAGAGGGCCAAGAAGGCGAAGAAAAAGAAGGAAAAGAAGAGGAAAAAGCGCCATCCCGTGCGCGTCTTTTTTGTGACGCTTCTTTGTCTTGTCCTTCTTTGCGTAGGCGGTGGTGCGTGCGTTTACTGCCTCGGCTTTGGTATTCCTTCGCAAGAGATGGTTGTCACCGATCTTTTTAACGCCAAATCGAACAATCAAAATATGGACGGCTACATTTCCGGAAGCGTGTCTGATACGCAACGTGCCATTATTGAGGCGTCAGTTCCTAAGGGAGCAACCGTTGAGATTAACGGCATTGACCGCTCGATGAGCCATTCGACGCTTTATTGCACCGCGCATCTGAACGAGGGTGGCAGCCAGTCGTACAAAGTGACATTTGCCCGCTCTGGTCTGGGCTGGAAAATTACCGCCTTCGACAACACTTATCCTTCCGTTACCGACCAAAGTTTTAAACATGTGGAAAATGCCATAGACGACAATAATTCCAGCAATTCCGACAATGCGAGCAGCGATTCTAAGAGCTCGGATGACGAGTCTGCCAGCACGAGCGGAACGAGCGGCAGCGATTCAACCAGCTCTGGAGGCTCAAGCACGACGAACAAATCCGGCTCCAATTCCGGAAACACAAACAACTAAGAGCTGGAAAAAGAGCTAAAAAAGAGCTAGAAATTACAGGTTTAACCATGTCCTTTCTCGACAGAATATTAGGAGATTACGGACAAGATCTCGCTATCGATTTGGGTACGGCCAATACACTCGTTGCGGTGCGCGGGGAGGGAATCGTGCTGAACGAGCCTTCCGTTGTGGCTATCGACCAAAGTGAAGAGCGCGTTTTGGCCGTAGGCGTGGACGCCAAGCGCATGGTCGGGCGCACCCCCGGTTCCATCCAAGCCATTCGCCCGCTGAAAGACGGCGTCATCGCCGACTTCGATGTGACCGAGGTCATGCTTCGCTACTTCATCGAAAAAGCGCGCGAGAAAAGATACCCCTGGTCGCCGCGTCCGCGCGTTGTCGTGTGCGTTCCCAGTGGCGTGACCAGTGTCGAGAAACGCGCCGTTTTCGAAGCGACGATCCAAGCTGGCGCGCGCCAAGCCTATCTTATTGAAGAGCCAATGGCCGCAGCTATTGGTGCGAATTTGCCCATTGAAGACCCCACCGGATCGATGGTTGTCGATATCGGAGGAGGTACGACAGAGGTCGCCGTCATTGCGATGGGCGGGATCGTTGTTTCCCAATCGATTCGCACAGCAGGCGACGAATTCGACCAGACGATTCTTGAGCACGTCCGCGGAACCTACAACCTCTCCATCGGAGAGCGCACGGCAGAAGACATCAAGATTAAAGTTGGAAGTGCCGCCCCGCTTGCAGAGGAGCTCGACGTCGAGGTAAACGGTCGCGACGTGATGAACGGTCTCCCTAAAACGGTGCGGATTGAATCGGAAGAGATTCGCGCAGCTCTCAGCCGTCCTTTGGACGAGGTCTCAAAAGCGGTTAAGGATGCACTCGATGCCACACCCCCTGATTTGGCAAGCGATCTTATGTACTACGGCATTTTGCTGACCGGCGGCGGTGGCATGCTTCGCGGTCTTGATCAAAGACTCCGAGAAGAAACTGGCGTTCCTGTCAACGTGAGCCCCACTGCTTTGGAAAACGTGGTTACAGGATGCGCGAAGGTGCTCGAGGCAAACGCGCTCGGAGGCGGATTCGTCCAAGGATCTGCCCGCTAGCTTTTCTCGGTCGGGGTTTCTCGGCCAGAGTATGCGGGCTATTAGAGTTTGCGGGCTATAAAAATTCGAATTGAAAAAGTTGAGCGCCCGGGCCTTAAGAGGGCAGGCGGCGCAGGAGGAAAAGGATTGATATGAAAAAGAAGGTAAACCTTTCCTCCTCTCATAAAAAACCAATCCCTACCTCGATTCTTTCTGTCATTATTTGCTGCGTTATCTCGCTGGCGGCGTTTACTCTGTCCGCTTCTACGGTGACGCGCGCACCTCTTGAAGGAGCTCGTGCTGTCACTCAAACCATCGTCAGTCCCGTTCGAGAAATTACCTCCTTTCTGTTCGCACCTTTTGCAGGCTTGAAAAATTTCGTAAAGAATGTGACCGCCTCGCAGGAGACGCTTCAGGACCTGCAAGACCAAAACGAGACGCTGACGGCAGAAATTACGAAACTGAAAGAAGAGTCGAGCGAGGCCGCGCGCTTGCAGGCACTTCTTGACTTTAAGAGTGCCTATGCGCTGGAAGGAACCGGCGCGCGCGTGATTGCAGGATCTATCGATTCGTACAACTCGACGATTACGATTGACAAGGGGAGCGCTTCCGGTTTGCAGAAAGGGATGGCGGTGACCGATTCGTGCGGCGTGGTGGGAGAGATTTCTGAGGTTTCTCTCAACACGAGTGTAGTGCGCCTTATCACAGATGAGCGCTCTGGGATTTCTGCCCAGGTTCAAACGAGTCGCGCCCAAGGCGAGATTGAAGGGCAAGGAACCCTCGTGCTGAAAATGGATCTTGTCCGCGTTGACCAGCAGATTCAAGTTAATGACATGATTGTCACAAGTGGACTTGGCGGCATTTTTCCTAAAGGCCTTCCCATTGGAACCGTTATAAGCGTGAATCGTCCGCAGGGCGCAATGTATTATTTGGTTGCGGTTAAGCCGCTCGCTTCCGTGGGAAACCTTGAGGAAGTTTTCGTTATCACTTCGCTTAACAGCGACCAGCTGGCAACCGATGCCGACGCTGCTGCGGCGAACGCCCAGTATTAGATTGAGAAGTTCAAGACAAGGATAACGCGCATAAGTCATGGTTTTTCAAGATCAAAATAGACAAAAGACGTTCCTCATGGCAGCAGGCATTATCTGTGCAATCTTGCAGGTAGGATTCGCGCCTCATCTCCATCTTTTTAACGGGCATCCTAATTTCGCGCTGATTTTTGCAGGGCTCGCTATGGCCGTTTTGCCGGGAAGTGCTTCTGTTCTCTGTGGCTTTTTCGCCGGCGTCTTCTTCGACCTTGTAGGAGCTGGCCCCTTTGGCCTCATGGCCTTTGCGCTTTCGTTCATGAATTTTCTCTGTGGCATCGACAGTGCTAAGCGCATGGGGGAGTCCTGGCTCGAGACGTTTTGCCTCTTTTGTTTGTGCGCAGCAGGCGTTGAGTTTTTTACGCTCTTAGGAGAAGTAGTCGCGGGAGCCCCGCTTTCAGCCTCGTTTTTCGTGGGCTCCTATCTCTTCGCAGTGTTGCTCGATTGTCTTTTTGCGCTGCCTTTTTTCTACGTTTTAGGCAAGCTCACCTCAACAGCCTCAACCGGTGCTGGTACTTCTGGTGCGTCCAAGTATGCCGAGAATAACTATTCAATCGATTCGGCGACCCCCGTCTCTCCACCTCTTTTCGAGAAGAGCGTCTCTAGCGGGGGTTTCTCGAAAAAGAAGAAGGGTCTTTTTGGAGGAGAATCGCTCGCCAGAGGGCGTTCAAGCAGTGGAGGCAGCTCGTTTGGAGGCTCGGTGGGAGGAAGCTCGCTTGACGGTGCGCATTATTCGGGTCCTGGCACTTCGCAGAAAAAGACGTTTCGAAAGAAACCCTTTGCGAGCAGGGGGTCGCTTGGCGCGCCCGGCCAAAGCTTCAAAAGCGGCAGTGCTTCAAGAGGCGCAAACGCGCGCGGCTCTCGCAATAATGTGAGCAGCAGAAATGCAATCCGCAACGGGCGTGGCACTTCCTCAAGTTCACAGAGACGCTCCGGGAGGTTTTAAATGAACCAGGTAGGGGTGGTTCTCGTTATTCTCGCAATTGTTGCGGTTATCCTTTTTGTTGTCCTTTGGCTTTTGTTTCTCGGAAAAAAGGGGCCGATTCGCCTGAGCGTTTCGAAGCCCAGGGTGAATACGGAAAGCGCAAACGAGGCGGGCACGAATAAGGACTTTAAAGGGCGCCTCTTTGGTCTTTCCATCTTTTCCGGCTCAATCTTTACGGTTCTCGCGGCCCGCCTTTGGTCGATGCAACTTCTGGGAAATCAAGACTACAGCAAAGCCGCGCAAGCTAACGCCACACGAACGGTAACCACGCCGGCTCCGCGTGGGCGCATTTTGGACAGAAATGGCGTTGAGCTTGTAGCGAACAGGCCTTCCCTCTGCGTTTTAGCATCTCCAGAAGTCGCAGACGATGCAAACGAAGTGGCTCATCTCGCCCTCGTTTTAGGAATGCCAAAGGAGGCGGCGGCCAGAAAAATCAAGGATACGACGAACGGCTCTTCCGGCTTTCGCTTGGTCGCAAGCGATGTTGACCGTCAATCGGTCGCCTACATTCAAGAACACATCGACTCGTTTCCTGGCATCTCTATTCAGGAGCGCGCAGAAAGATCGTATCCTCAAGCAGAAACAGCCGCCCACGTTCTTGGTTATGCGGGATCAATTACGCAAGAACAGCTTGATAAAAACAAGGAAAAGCAAGACAGTGACGAGGCTGAAGGTATCTCTTACCAGGCAGGCGACACGATTGGTCAATCCGGCGTTGAGTATCAATACGAATCCGTTTTGGCAGGCGTTCCCGGCGAGCAAGAAATTTACGTTGACGCATCCGGAAAAGTCTTGGGCTACGGAAACGCCACCGATCCTACGCCCGGCTCGGATGTGACCCTTACGATTGATGTCAACATTCAAAAAGCAGCCGAGGAAGGCCTCAAGATTGCTATCCAAAAGGCGAAAAACCAAGGTAAAAAAGGCACCGCTGGCGCAATATGTATCCTTTCTGCCAAGACAGGCGAAGTTCTCGGGATGGCCTCTTATCCCGAATACAACCCGGCTATCTTTAACGGAGGAATCTCAAGCGACGATTGGGAGGCTTTAGCAGGCGAGAAGTCCGGCTACCCGCTTATGAATCGCGCCGTATCCGGCACCTACGTATCGGCCTCAACCATCAAGCCCCTCTCGGCCTTAACCGCGTTGGATAACGAGCTTTTTACCTACGACACCGCCATCGATTGCGTTGGCCTTTGGACAGGCTTTGGAAAAGATTATGGCCAGTGGTGTTGGAAGCATTCGGGTCACGGCTGGATGAATCTGAGAAACGGCCTTGTCAACTCATGCAACAGCGTCTTTTACGAGATTGGAAAGCGCGTGTGGCTCTCGGACAATAAGGAAGCGCTCCAAGATAAGTTTAAGGAATGGGGCCTGGGCTCAAAGACCGGCATCGATCTCCCTGCCGAGGCAGAAGGGCGCGTGCCTACCCCTGAGTGGAAATGGAACTACTTCACCTCCTCCTCTGATGAGGACCGCGCGTGGAAGGGCGGAGACAATACGAACCTTGCCGTGGGCCAGGGTGACATTCTCGTGACGCCGCTGCAGATGGCCACGATTTATTTGGGTGTGGCCAATTCCGGCACCATCTACAAGCCGCACGTTTTGAAGTCGGTGAGTTCAAAGGAGGGGGAAGGTTCTGTCATCGAATCCCAAACCGAGGTTCTGAAGCAGATTGCAGAAAACCCTGGCTACATGCAACTTGTTCAGTCGGGCTTGCAGGGCGTTATCTATGAGGAGGACCTCGCGGTCGCTGCACACTTTAAAAATCTTCCCGTTAAGGTGGCAGGAAAAACCGGTACGGGAGAGGTGAAAGGGAAAGATCCAAACTCGTGGTTCTGCTGTTATGCGCCGGCCGATGACCCTCAATACGTTATGAGCGTCGTAATTGAAGAGGGCGGCTTTGGTGCGAACAGTGCCATGTTTGCCGCGCGAAACGTGCTTGGCCTTATCTACGGCGTCCCTGATTCCTCCAGCGCTCTTTCACAGAATGCCATTATGTAGGCCGAAAAGAACCGAGTCGAGAAGACGAAGATTAAAAAGAAAAGCAGGCAGTAGATGCAATCCATGAACAAACAGAAAGGTTTCTCGAGAAAATACCGGAGCGCCGCTCCCAAGCTCTCGAAATCTGTCTACAAGGTTTCTTCGGGGAAAACGAGCCGTTTGGGCTCGAAGCTGTCGTTTCAGGTCTTTTTGCCCACTGTCTTTTTGACCATCCTTGGCCTCATTACTGTTTGGAGCGCAAGCCTGACGATTGTTGATGCCTCAGTTCCTCGGCAGTTGCTTGCCGTTTTGATTGGTGGGGTGGCAGCCTATTTCATGTGGCGCTTTGACTACAGAGAGCTTTCCGATTATACGACCGCTCTTCTCATCACAGATATTATTCTCTTTATTTTGCCTATGATACCTGGGCTTTCGTATAGCGCTAAAGGTATGGAGGGATGGATCTCTATTCCGTTGATTGGGCTTCGCTTGCAGCCTTCGGAGCTTATGAAACTGGTGACCATATTTTATGTGGCCGGTCTTGGCACAAAGTTCAACGGGCACATCAAAACGTTTGGAGACTACGTAAAAATCTGTGCGCAATTTTTGATTCCCGTTGCCCTTCTTATCACCCAGGATTTGGGAACCGCCCTTATCGTTTTGGTAGCAGGAGCTGCCATTATCATTTGTTCAGGTGCAAAAAAAGAATGGGTCATCCCGACTATCGTCCTTTTCGTCTGTGTCGTAGCTCTTGTTGTCTTTACCTCTATGTTGCCGGGGCTTCCGCACCTTTTGCACGACTATCAAATCAAGCGTCTCCTCGTCTTCGTTGACCCCTCGCTCGATCCGTCTGGCGACGGCTACAACTTGCAGCAAGCAAATATTGCGGTTGGGTCCGGGGGGTTTCTCGGCAAGGGGATTGGAAACGCGACGCAGGCAGGCCAGGGCTTTTTGCCCGAGGCTCACACCGACTTCGCCTTCGCGCTTTTCGCCGAGCAGTTTGGTTTTGTGGGCTGCGTTGGTTTGCTCGGCCTTTACGCCTGGCTGATTTTTGCAACGATTCGCCTGGCCTTCGACATCGAAGATATTTTTGCGAAGCTCGTGCTTGTGGGCATCGTGGCGATGTGGTCGTTTCAAATTCTCGAGAATATCGGGATGTGCATGGGAATAATGCCGATTACTGGTATTCCGCTGCCGTTTATTTCTTACGGGGCGACTTCGATGGTCGTGCAGCTTTTTTCGGTAGGTGTTGTAGAATCAATCTATCGACATCGCAAGAAAGCGGCGTAAGGCAATCAAAGGAAGTTACATGGCGAAAGCGAAAAAATCTTCAACTTCTACCTTGCAAAAATGGTTTGGCAAGAAGGGATTTTCCCTGAAGCGTTTGCGCGAACTGTTCATGACGGGAAAAGACGTGAACGAAGCTGCCTCCGAGCCCGTCCGCGTTGTGCTCAACCTGTCTCCTTCGGCCTCCTCCGCGCTTTTAAGTGGGCTGCACGGCGCGTTTCTCTCGCAGACAAAAAACGGCCTTATCCACGTGGAAGACATCGTTCCCGGGCGCCGTTTGCATATCAATCCCCAAGCCGATTTCTCCATCATTTTGGCCCCCGAAGACGAAGCGCTCGCAAAGGGAGCCGCGCAAACCGCCGCCGCTTGGATGCGCGCGGGAGTGCCAACGGTTGTGGTGGGTGCCTCGCAAACGGTCCTCGTCTCCATCAAGACCACGGTTGAGCTTAACCTGGCTCAAGCTGGCGTTTTTGGGGAGGACGCCACCACGATGCTGAATACGATTTGCTCAAGTTCGGCAAAAGCGATGCTGCCTCAACTTGCTAAATGGCTTCTCTCAGTTTCCGAGAAAGACCTCGCTCTTGGTGCCAACTGGCCTTTCATGAGGCAAACGGTGAGCAGAAAATTAATCCTCAACGCCTCCCTTGCCAACCTGGCCGCCGGCGGCATCGATATTATCCCGGGCGCCGATTTTCCGCTCATGGCGGTGACGCAGAGCCAGATGGCCATGAAGATTGCGGCCGTCTACGGCTACGAGGTCAATCTTGAGCGCATCCCCGAGCTTCTCTTCATTGTTCTTTCAGGCCTTGTGATGCGTGGCATTTCCAAGGGGCTGACCTCGCCTATGAGACATGGAAAATTTCTGATAAAAGGCGCTATCGGTTTTGCGGGAACGTGGGCCGTGGGAGAAGCCCTCATCCAGCGCTTTGAAAACGGCCAGACCATCGATGAGGTGCTCGACGACATGGGGCAAAATTCCAAGGTCGCTTTGAGTAAAGTTTCCGAGACCGTTTCTACCAAGTGGGGCGAGCTCACGGGGGCCCTTCTCGAGATTGAGCCGGGCGCAATCTACAAAGCGCTCTAGTACGCACGCCCGCTCCTATCCCACAAAAGAGATAAAAAACACCGCTTGACGCGGCTTCTACGCTTGTATATTATTTAACGTCGCTGCTGTTTGCGTGAAAACGCAAGAAAAACAGAGAATAAGAAAAGACAAAACGGACGATTTTAGGATTAAAAATGTATGCAATAGTTACCACCGGTTCTAAACAGTATAAAGTCGCCAAAGGCGATGTTATTGACGTCGAGAAACTCGATGCCAAAGAGGGCGATACGGTCGAGCTTGACGTGCTTCTTTGCGGTGGAGAAAAGACCGTTGCAGATCCTGCCAAGCTTAAGGGAAAGAAGGCGAAAGCTAAGGTACTTCGCAATTTCCGCGGCAAGAAAGTGACTGTTTTCAAATTCCACAAACGTAAGCGCTACCAGCGCACACGCGGTCACCGTCAAAGCATGACGGCCCTTGAAATCATTGCCCTTCCCGAGATTTAATTCGAAATTGCTGGCAGGGCAAGCTGACACTATTGGCTCAAACTAACATCAGATTGACATCAGACTGACTTACAAGGTAGGTAAAAGATGGCACATAAAAAAGGACAAGGTACTTCTCGAAACGGTCGTGATTCCAACGCACAGCGTTTGGGAACGAAGCGCTTTGGTGGCCAGACGGTAAATGAGGGAGAGGTTCTCGTTCGCCAGCGTGGCACCCACATTCACCCCGGCAAAAACGTTGGTCGCGGAAAAGACGACACGCTTTTCGCCCTTGCCTCGGGTAAAGTTCAATTTACCAAAGGCGCTAAGCACAAAGTCCACGTGGTCGAGGGCTAGGGCTTTTCGTCTTTCGGCCCCGCTATCTCTTGGCCGAGCATAGCTCAACCCATGCAAAACCAATCTAAAACGCGAAGCCTTATCGCTTCTCTTTCCCAGCTTCATCTGCGCCTGAGCACAAAGATTTGGGCGACAGTTGCAGCTATCGCCTGTGCGCTGACGCTCCCCGAGGCTCTTCATGCCCTCGGTTTGCTGACGGGCACAGGAACTCTTTTGGGCCACGCTTTGCTTCCCATGCAGCTTCCCGTTATGCTGGCGGGCTTTATCGGGGGTCCGGTGGTAGGTCTTATAACCGGCATTTTCTCTCCGGTTTTCTCAACCTTGCTGACAGGAATGCCCACGGCAGACCGCCTTTTCTTTATGATGGCCGAGTACGCTTGCTATGGCGCGCTCGCCGGTCTTCTCGTGAAAACGAAGCTTCCTCTGCTGGTCCAAATCGTCATCGTGCAGCTTTCCGGCCACGTTCTCTTGCTTGCTATCAACTTCGCCCTCGCGCTTTTTGGCGGCGCCGAGCTGGGCATAGGCCTTCTAAGCTACCAAATCATGAACCTATACAACGGCCTTCCCGGCCTCATCATGCAGTGGGTTTTGATTCCCCTTTGCGCGGCCGGCCTTCTCAATCTTTTCTCGAGAAATAACGAGTCGTAAATCCACATCAAATCCTTAGATCCTCATGCCGCAATTCATCGATTTTTCGAGAATCCAAGTTAAGGGCGGCGACGGCGGTGCGGGTTGCATGAGTTTTCGTCGAGAAGCCCACGTTCCCAAGGGAGGTCCGGACGGTGGCGATGGCGGCAGGGGCGGCTCGGTTATTATCGAGGCCGACCCATCGGTTTCAACGCTTATCGATTATCGCTACAAGCATCATTTCAACGCCAAGCGCGGCACGCACGGGCAGGGCTCGAGAAAGCACGGAAAAGATGGGGATGACCTCATCTTGAAGGTGCCCCTTGGTACGACCGTCAAAGAAATGGACGAGGAAGGCCACGAAATAGTCGATGTTATTGCCGACCTTGTTCATGCCGGAGACCGCGTGGTGGCGGGACCGGGCGGCATCGGGGGCATGGGAAATACGCATTTTGTAACCCCGACGCGGCGCGCGCCCGCCTTTGCGCAAAAGGGAGAGCCGGCACGTCCGCACTGGATTGAGCTTGAGTTGAAGCTTTTAGCCGACGCCGCTTTAATCGGTCTTCCCTCTGTCGGAAAATCTTCGCTGATTGCTCGTATGAGCTCGGCAAAGCCCAAGATTGCCGATTATCCTTTCACGACGCTCGTGCCAAATTTGGGCGTCGTTAAAACGCCGGAAGGCTCTTTTGTTATCGCCGACATCCCCGGTCTTATTGAAGGGGCAAGTGCCGGTAAAGGCCTAGGCCACGACTTCTTGCGTCATATCGAGAGAAGCGCCGTTTTAGTCCACGTTGTCGATGTGGCAGACGTTTTACCCGAAGAGGTCGAGATTAACTTCAACGCCATTAACGCAGAGCTTAAGGCCTACAACCCAGAGCTTTCCGCGCGTCCTCAAATCGTGGTTGCCAACAAAATTGATGCAGGAGATCCGCAGTTGACCTCTGAGGCCGTGGCGAGGCTACAAGAGCTCGCCCAGAAAGCAGGACTTCCATTCTTTGCTGTCTCAGCTGTGACGGGGGAGGGCATCACCCCGCTTGAACTGGGAATTGAGTCTGCGATAAAAAAGACGAAGCGCGCCGCTGAGAAGGCTTTCTCTGAGGAGAGCAGCGAGGCAGCCAACTCAGCCCAAACAGGTGCGGCAGGCGCTTTGGAGCACCGCGAAAGTGGAAGCGGCTCCGGCAGCCCCTCTAACCCTGCCGCCTCTGCTGCCCTTGCCACCCCCAGCAGCACCGAGTTCGAAGCCACTTACACCCTCAAGAAAAAGCAGAAGGAAAAAGAAGTTTCCATCAAGCGCCTGAACGCGAACACCTGGCGCGTTTCAGGAGAGGCCCTAGAGCGCGCCGTTCTCATGTGCGATTGGGAAAACGAAGAGGGCATCGCATTTTTCGAGAAGCAGCTTGAGCACATGGGGGTTGATGAGAACTTCCAAAAAGCGGGTATTCAAGACGGAGATGAAATCCGCGTCCTTGACTACGCCTTTACCTATAAAATTTAAGAACAGGGCGCGCGAGCTTACGAAGGAAAGAAAAGCTTACAAACGTTAATGGCAAGCCAAGCGCAAAACGCGCACACCGCACACGTCACACCGCACGTCACTAATAAAAATCACGAAAGGGGAGAAGCACATGGCCGAGAAAACCGACCTCCCCATTCTTGGCGAGGACAAAACGAAAACGTATAGGCTGGGTATCATGGGCGGCACGTTCGACCCCATCCACAACGGCCACCTCGTTGCAGCCGAGCAAGCAAGCGATGAGCTCAACCTTGACCTCGTCCTTTTCATGCCCGCAGGCAGCCCCGCGTTCAAGCAAGACCGTGATGTTTCCTCGGCCAAGGACCGTTTTGCGATGACGCTTCTTGCCACCGCCGACAACCCCAAGTTCATCACGAGCCGCGCAGAGATTGAGCGCGAAGGCATCACCTACACCGCCGATACGCTGCAGATTCTGCGCGCGTTCTATCCCAAAAACGTGGAGCTTTTCTTCATCACAGGCGCCGATGCCCTTCTCGAAATCGCTAAATGGAAAGATTCCGAGAAAATCGCGGAGATGGTGACTTTTGTTGGCGCCACGCGACCGGGATACGATTTGGACAAAATCCAGGTAGAGCTTGAAAAATCTCCTATTCCGTTCAAAGTTTTCTATCTTGAGGTGCCCGCCCTTGCCATATCCTCCTCGGAGCTGCGCACGCGCCAGGCCGAAGGAAAATCGCTTCGCTACCTTACGAGCGACTCGGTTATCGGCTACATCAACAAGCACCATCTCTACCGTGCGCGCAAAGACACCGGCTTTTCCTCGACGTTTCAAGCCGCGCTGAATAACCCCACAATTTTTTCGGAAGACGAACAAAAAGGGATTGAGCAAATCGAAAAAGATGCAGCTAAACAACTTGAAAAGAAGCCAAAACGCCTGGCACATTCGCTGGAAGTGGGAAGGGTCGCAGAGGCCCTCGCCAAGCAATACGGCGCCGATACAAAAGAGCAATTTAAAGCGCGCATCGCCGGTATTTTGCATGACTGGGAAAAGGCCGCAAGCGTAGAGGAGCTCTTCAAAAAGGCGAAAACGATTGGCCTTGAAAACGACCCACGCCTGGAAAATATCAAGCTTGAGGATGCCAAGCCCCTTCTGCACGGCTTCATCGCCGCTCA
The DNA here is from genome assembly GCA_947426865.1 of uncultured Coriobacteriaceae bacterium. Lineage (GTDB taxonomy): Bacteria > Actinomycetota > Coriobacteriia > Coriobacteriales > Atopobiaceae > MGBC105563. The sequence continues at coordinate 83,200 of CANEFS010000001.1, forward strand.
TACGCTCAAACAGCGCTACCCAAACCTCACAGAGGACATGTTAAACGCGATCGCGCTTCACACACTTGGCGCCAAGGACATGGGGTTTCTCGAGAAAATCATTTTCATCGCAGACACCATCGACCCCACCCGAGGTCCGTTGCCGCGCCTCGTGCTTTTACGCTGCCTCGTGGGAAAAGTGAGCCTCGATGAGCTTTATTTCTGCTGCTACCGCGAGAATATCGACTACGTGATTGCGACGAATCGCTACCTGCTTCCGCAGTCGCTCGACATTTTTAATGCTCTCGTAAAAAAGCGCTCGGAGCTCGATGTGAGCCCAAGCGCGTGAAAATAAAACTGCGTGCGCGCGTTAACGCAAAAGCGTACCAACACGCTCAAACCAGTTAATCGTTATCAGCTTGAGTTTTCTTTAACCAGGCGTTCCGTTCCCTTACGCTACTTTGCTTTTCCCTGATTGGCGACGGCGTCAATCTTGGCCGCAATCGTCTCCGGATCTCCTACGTATTCTTTGCTGATGACATTGAAGTCCTTATCGAAGGTGTAGACGAGGGGCACCGCCGTAGGAATGTTGACATTGATAATCTCGTCGTCGGTAAGTTTGTCGAACTGTTTTACCAGAGCGCGCAAGGAGTTGCCGTGAGCGACAATGAGGATACGCTTTCCCTCGCGCATCTTAGGCTCCACCTCTTTTTCAAACCAAGGCCACACGCGCGCAATCGTATCCTTCAAACACTCTGCCATAGGAACATCTTCCGGATCAACGTTGCGATAGGCGGGTTGAGTGTGGGCATCTCTCTCGTCACCGGGCTCAAGCGCAGGCGGACGCACATCGAAAGAGCGACGCCAAATTTTTACCTGGTCCTCACCGTACTTCTCGGCCGTTTCAGATTTGTTAAGGCCTTGCAGCGCTCCGTAGTGGCGCTCGTTCAGGCGCCAGGTTTTGTAAACGGGCAGCCAGTCGCGGTCAAGGGCATCCAGCACGAGGTTCAAGGTGTGAATGGCGCGCTTGAGGTAACTCGTGTAGCAAAGGTCGAAGTCGTAGCAAGCATCTTTCAGCGCGACACCGCCGTTGTAAGCCTCATCGCGGCCCAGCTCCGAGAGGTCGACGTCGGCCCAGCCGGTGAAGAGATTCTGCTTGTTCCACTCGGATTCGCCGTGGCGAACAAGGACGAGTGTCATGGTTTCAGGATTGGTTTCGTTAGACATAGAAAACCCTTTCTTAAATAGCTTCGATAGCTTAAAAGCTCATCTGAACTTCGGATAGCTCAAAGTATACGGCAAAAAGCGCGAAGCGTCCTTCTCTGCCTTTATCTATTCTGAGAAAAACTTTTTAGGATGGGCCAAGAAGTGCTTCAGCGAGTGGGCCGAGAAGTGCTGGGCGAGTGAGCAGCGAAAAGGGTGAGGCAAACTGGCTCTGCGCTCGCACCGTCTGCCTTGAGTTCTTTGCAAGCTTTGTATGAGCTCGCTCATTTCGCGCCTGAGAAAGTAGCCGGTTCGGTGCTACTCCAAAAGCTTAAAAAAAGCTTAAGCGGATAGAATAAATGCGCTCGCCAATAGCAAACTTTCGGCCCTGTATTATCATTTGAAATTCCAAAAAGAATTGGCTGGCAAAAGAGAGGCAGAAGGGCACAGCAGAAAGGAAACAAGTAAGGATTTATGAGTTTTTTTATCGACATAATCATTCTTGTTCTTCTCGCCCTCTTCGTGCTTCTGATTGTTTGGAACAGCTGGAGGAGAAAAGGTTTATCTTGTGAGGGTTGCCCCCGTTGCTCGTCTCGTGCGCGAAACGCTTGTCAGGGGTGCGCCCAGGCAGAAGATTGCAAGAAAGAAGAGTTTCTCGGAAAAATTAATAACGTAAAATTAACGACGGTAAAAGACGAGAATAAACGACACGATTTTAAGCTTCGGTGAAACGACGAAGAATTCCCAAGTAAGGAGGGGTCATGGAAGACGCAAAGCCAAAAACAACTAAAAAAGCAGCGAGCAATGCGAAAAAAGAAAAGACGAAAGGTGCCTCGGACGCAACGTTGAAAGGAACAAGCTCAGCTGCTCCTGCAGTTAAAGCGCCTGTATCTGAAACGCCTGCTCCCGATAGCTTTCCCTATGGCGCCAAGGTGCGCACAAAAAGGGGCGCGAAGCCAAACGCCGCTGGCGCGGCTGCTCCGGCCAGTCCGGCCGGAGCGCCAACAACCCCCAACGGAAAGACTGCTCAAGGAGCACCCGTCCAAAATGCGCCAGGTCCTAAGTTTGCCGTGGCCAAAAGCGGTGCCAAGAAATCCCCGGGCAACACCTTCTGGAAAGGGTTTCTCGGCGGATTTTGCGGAGCGCTTGTTGTTTGCCTTCTTGCCTTTGCGGTAGAGGGGATCGGCATTCTATCCGGTGTAGGAATGGGATCTTCTCAGACTGAAAGTTCTGCGGCTGGAAACGTCATCGACCTTAACCACATTGACAAAGACGCCTCGACCGCCGAGGTCGTTGCCGCAAAATGTCTTCCTTCCGTTGCTACGATTAACGTGACAACGTCGGATTCTACAGGTGTTGGCTCGGGTGTTGTCTACGATTCCGAGGGTCACATCATTACGAACTATCACGTTATTAATGAAGCGACCTCAGTGACCGTAACCCTCAATAATCAAACCTACGACGCGCAAGTTGTGGGATTCGATGAAAGCTCAGACCTTGCCGTTTTAAAGATTGCGGCCGATGCGAATACGCTTTCGCCCATGACGGTTGGCGACTCCTCGGAGCTCGTCGTAGGCGAGTGGGTTATGAGTATTGGTTCGCCTTTTGGCCTTGATCAATCCGTGAGTGAAGGAATCGTGAGTTCGCTTTATCGCTCGACCATGCTTCAAGATTCCAACCAGAACACGATTTATACGAACCTGATTCAAACCGATGCCGCTATTAATCCAGGAAACTCCGGTGGTGCTTTGGTTAACGCTGATGGCGAGCTTGTGGGGATCAACTCCATTATCGAGTCGGCTTCCGGCTCTTCTTCAGGCGTTGGCTTTGCTATCCCTTCCAACTACGTTTCTGAGATTGCTGACACCATCATCGCCGGCAAGACCGTTGAGCATGCTTACCTGGGAGCAAACGTTATGAGTGTCACATCTCAGCTAACCACGCGCTTCAATCTTGGTGTAAACCAAGGCGCCTACGTTGACTCTGTCGTGCAGGGCTCTCCTGCCGCTAACGCCGGCCTTCGCCAAGGCGACGTTATCGTGAAAGTTGACGATGAAGAGGTGAGCTCGGGCGATGGTTTGATTCTTGCTATACGCGCCCACCACGTTGGAGATACCGTCACGATTACGTATTATCGCGGTGGTGTCGAGCAAACTATGCAAGTTCAACTTGGAACCGATGCCAGCGCGGTTGCTCAGCAAAACTTGAACGCATCGAAACAGAACAGCCAGAATTCAAATTCGAATCAGAATTCGCAGGGCATTAACCCGCTAGATCTTCTTAACCAATTTATGCAATAGGGGGTAGAAGAGAGGCGATGGTTCGGATGACGAGTCGGTGTAGCAGACCAGATATTTTTTCAACCAAATATTGAGTGGGTTTTAAATGGACAAACAGGTAGCAAAAGAAAGAGCAAGCCAGCTGCGCCGCATCTTAGATGATGCGGCGTATCGCTATTATGCGCTTGACGACCCCGACCTGACAGACGCGCAATTCGACGCCTACCATCATGAGCTGAAAGAGATTGAAGCCACCTACCCCAATCTTCTCGTTCCCGAGTCTTACACCCAGCGTGTGGGCGGCTACGTCTCGCCTCAGTTTCAAGCGATAACGCACGCCGAGCGCATGTATTCTATCGACGACGCGATGTCCATCGATGAGCTCGACGAGTGGCTGAAAAAGACCGATAAGGACCTGGGCGCTTCCGAGAAAAACCCGGTCGCCTACACCTGTGAGCTAAAAATCGACGGGCTGGGTGTTGCGATAACCTACCACGATGGCCGCTACGTTCGCGCAGCTACGCGAGGTGATGGCGCTGTTGGCGAAGATGTGACGCTGAACGTGAATACCATCTCGGACGTTCCGCGTGAACTTTTCGAGAAGCTTCTAGGAGACGCGGGCAGTTCTTCCGCACCTGCATCCGCCTCCGCTTCAGCTTCCTCCTCCATTCCCGCCTCCACCGCCGCTTCCGATAGCGCCCCCTTCATCCCCGACACTATTGAGGTGCGCGGGGAAGTCTATATGCCAAAGCAAGCGTTTGCACGTCTGAACGAGGAGCGCGACGCAGCCGGAAAAGCAGTCTTTGCTAATCCCAGAAACGCCGCTGCCGGCTCCCTTCGTCAAAAAGATCCCAAGATTACAGCGGCTCGCGACCTGAAAACGTTTATGTATGCGGTTGCGCGCCCTGATGCCCTGCACGTTAAAAGTCAGCATGAATTTCTCGCCTATTTAAGGAGTGCGGGCTTTAGCGTGAATCCGCACGCAAAACTTTGTAAAAATGCTGGTGAGGTGTATGATTTTTGCACGAAGGCGTTGGAGCAGCGAAACGATTTGGACTACGACATCGACGGCGTGGTGGTAAAAGTTGACTCATTTAGCCAGCAAGCCAGCCTTGGTTTTACCGCACGCGCACCGCGTTGGGCTGTCGCCTTCAAGTTTCCGCCGGAGGAGAAAGAGACGCTCCTCAGAGAAATTTCGGTCTCGGTGGGGCGTACAGGCATTTTGACGCCTGTTGCAGAACTTAATCCTGTCCGCCTGGCGGGCTCGACCGTCTCGCGTGCCACCCTTCACAACATCGACGAGATTCAGCGCAAGAACGTACGCGCGGGAGACACCGTCATCGTCCACAAAGCAGGAGATGTTATCCCCGAGGTCGTAGGCCCTGTTTTGGCAAAACGCCCGGCGGATGCCAAGCCTTTCACGATGCCTGATACCTGTCCTAGCTGCGGCTCGCCGGTGGTCCATGAGATGGGCGAGGTGGCCTATCGCTGCATTTCCATCGATTGTCCCGCACAGGCATTGGGACGCCTTGAGCACTGGATGAGCAGGAAGGCGATGGACATCGACGGCCTGGGACCTGAGCTCATCCAAAAGCTTATCGACCAGGGGCACGTGCTCTCAGCTGCTGATTTCTACGACTCGCTCACCGCTGACGACATCGCGCACCTCCCCACGGGCCGCACGTATCAGACCACCGTTGCTGCCACCGAGCGCACGAAAGGACATGTGGCAGGCGACCCCATTTTGGTTGGCCATAAAACAGCCGAGAAAATCATGGCGCAAATTGAAGCCTCTAAGAAGCGCCCGCTTTCTGCCCTTCTGTACGCGCTTGGCATCCAAAACGTGGGCGCCAGCGTCGCCGAGCTTATCGTGGACCGCTTCCCTCGCATGGAAGAGATTATGAACGCCACCGAAGAAAAGCTTTCCCAAATTGAAGGTATCGGGGAAGTGATGGCCGAAAACATCGTCGACTTCATGCACATACCAGAAAACATCGAGGTTATCGAGCGCCTAAAGGCTGCGGGCGTGCGAATGGAAAACGCACCCACAGGCCCCAAAAAAGAGCAAACGCTCGAAGGCCTCACCTTCGTTTTAACTGGCGCGCTCACCGGCATCACGCGCGATGAGGCGGCTGGCGCCCTTAAAGAATACGGCGCGAAGGTTTCAGGCTCTGTGTCGAAAAAGACTTCGTATGTGATTGCAGGGGAGGCCGCTGGCTCCAAATTACAAAAGGCAGAAAGCTTGGGAATTCCCGTTCTTAACCAAGAGCAGCTGGAAGAGATTGTTAAAACGGGCCACGTACCAGCGTAAACTCACGCGCCTGCGTAAATTTGTTTAAACGCCCAAACTAACTCAAGTTCCTCAAAAGCCCCTCGCATCCCGCAACCACATCTTCATACGTCTTCTGAAAGTCGTGCGTCCACCAGGGATCAGCAACGTCTTTTCGTCCGCCAATGATCCGTTTGTAAGAGGCGGGGGCAAACGACAAAAGCGGTTTGAACTTCTCGGAATTAAGATGGCCAAAGATATGTTTCAAGTGCGCCTCGTTTTGACTGTCCATGTAGACAATCAGATCCCATTTATCAAGCTCTGATTCCTGAATGGGGCGAGAAGCGTGTGGAACGAGAGGAATGTGCTTCTCGGCCAACTTTTGCTGTGTCCCAGGATGTGGCGGATTGCCTTCCTCCTCATCGCTTGTACCTGCGGAATCGATGAGAAAATCGCGCTCAAGTCCCGCCTCATTGACGAGGTTTTGAAAGACGGATTGCGCCATGGTCGAGCGGCAAATATTTCCCAAACAAACGAATAAAACTTTTTTCATGAATCGTCCCTTTCTAAAAGCCCTGTTCTAGGCCGTCTCAATTGCCATTTTTTCCTTATAAATACCTAGCAGCCGAGAAAATCGTTTGACTCACGTAACTCGAGCCAAAAAGAATACAATGGTGCAATAAAGGTGCCAGTTGGTGGAGAGACATGCGTATCTGCCACCCGTCTGTCAAAGGCGAAACCTCGTTGTAGGCACCCAGCACGCGGTTAAGATAGCTGAAGCCAAAAAGCTGAAGCATCGCAAGGTCGGTTTCTGCGTGGCCGCCGTGAGCCATCGGGTCAATCAACGCGCCGCGCGTGGGATTTTGCGGGTTCGCATCGTAGAGCACGTTTCCGGCCCAGAGGTCGCCGTGCAGCCGAGCGCACGCAATCTCCCCCTTATCGATGCCGTTCTGCACGAGCCTTGGTTGAGGTGCGTCGAAGGAGCCGGCTCTCAATTTCTCGCAGAGTTTCTCAAACATCGCTCTTTCTTTTGCCGAGAAAAGCCCCTCGTCAGTGAGCTCTTTTACGAACGGCTCAATGCGCACTGCTGCAAAATAGGCGCCCCAGGTTTTCTTGGCCTGAGTCTTGTCCGCGACAATTTCTGTGACCGAGCCGTTGATGATGTAGCCTGCTCCGTGGAAGTTGGTAGGGGGTTGCCCAAACCAAGAAGCCCCGGCGGCGTGCATGTGGGCGAGGCCGCGCCCAATGGCCTCGGCGGCCTTTGGCGTGGCCGGAGCACTTGCAATCTTTTCTTCGACCAGTTCTGAGGATGTCGCTTTAATGACGGTGGAGATGTGGATGCCGCCGGTTTTCTCGGCAGCGGAAAGCCAGGTGAGAGCAGCCGCTTCGTTGAGAAGGTCGGTGCCCCCTGAGCTATATTTCGTGTGAGTCTGCATGCTTTTCAACGCGCCTTTTTTGATTATTGTCTTGTGTTTTTGTTTGGGCCTATGGGTTTGGGCTATCTTCTAGAAAGGGTACCACGAGAAAAGGTGGGTAGATATAATGAGCTCATGACAAAACGTATCGCGCGAACTTGAACGTACCTCTGCGCATCGCAGCCGACACGGAGATTAAGCTCTCGCGCGAATTGTTTCCCGTATTTTTAGAGCGAAAAGAAAGGAATCGCTATGGCAGAAAATTACGAAAAAAAAGAGATTACCCTCGCAATTGACGGAATGCATTGCGAGCATTGCGCGCAAACCATCGAGCGGGAAGTCGGTCGCTTGAACGGCGTCAGTAAAGTTTACGTCATCCTGAGAGACAACGCGGCCCAGGTCGTTTATGATCCCAACGAGACTTCTGTCGACGAGATTATTAAGACGATTTCTGAGGCGGGTTTCTCGGCGAAAGAGGCTTAAACCATGGCGCTTGATTCAAAGAAAGCCGGCGGTAAGACGGCGAGCGCTGCATCACTGGATTCTAAAACGCTTGCTCTGGAGGGCATGCACTGCGCCAACTGCGCCTCGGCCATCGAGCGCGAAGTGGCGCGCATGGAAGGCGTCGATTCTATATCCGTCAACCTTGCGGCAAACAAAGGGCGTGTCACTTTCGATCCCGCGCAGGTCTCAGCCGAAAATATCGTTTCTTCCATTTGCGCGATAGGGTATGGCGCTCGCGTGCGCGAGGAAGGGGAGACGAGGAAGGAATTTCTCAAAAAGCGGCGGGAAAAAGAGGTCGCCCAGGAGAGAAAAGACCTAGTCACCTTCGTTATCTCGCTCCTTTTGACCATCATCATCGTTGCGCTTTGCATGACGCCTCTGGGCATGGCTCTGTTCATGCTTTTATCGGGCGGAAATCACGCGCTGGCAATGCTTTACATGAACATCGTTTCGTTTGTGCTCTGCATTCCCGTGCAGTTTTTCTGCGGTGCGCGCTATTACAAAGGAGCCTGGGCGGCGCTTAAAAATCGAAGTGCCAACATGGATACTCTGGTGGCCGTGGGCACAACAATCGCTTTTATCTACGCCACCTACATCACGTTTGGCCCGCGCGCTCTCTCTGCTCAGATGGCTCCTTTCGAGACAAGCGCAATGCTTATCACCTTCGTTTTGCTGGGCAAGATGCTTGAGTACCGAGCGAAGGGCAAGGCGGGAGCTGCCGTTGAGGAGCTCATGCAATTAGAGCCCGACGTTGCCCTTGTTAAGCGAGTCGGCAGACAGGATGCTGAGTTTGAAGAAGTGGATGCCACTGCTGTGAGTGCAGGCGATATCTGTCTTGTCCGTCCGGGCGAGAAAATCCCTGCCGATGGCGTGGTGGTCTCTGGCACAAGCTCTGTGGATGAGTCAATGCTGACAGGCGAGTCTCTCCACGTCGAGAAAACAGAAGGCGATGCCGTCACCGCAGGCACCATCAACGATACCGGAACGTTTGAGTTCAAAGTTATCAGTGCCGGCGCCGACACAGTGCTTTCACACATTGTGGATATGGTTGAGGCCGCGCAAGGCTCAAAACCTCCCGTGCAGCGCCTGGCCGATAAGATTAGCGCCATCTTCGTACCGACGATTCTCTCCATAGGTATGGCTACTTTTGTTGGTTGGATGATTTTTGCTGCCGTAACCGGTGCTTTTGCCGAGGGAGTGGCCACCTCAGACGCCGCTTTTGAAACCGCCCTGATGGCAGGCGTTTCGGTCGTAGTTGTGGCCTGCCCGTGTGCGCTTGGCCTTGCAACGCCCACGGCGGTTATGGTGGGCACAGGCCTTGGCGCAAAGGCGGGCATCTTGATTAAAGAGGGCTCTGCCCTTGAAGAAGCTGGAAAGACGACGTGTGTGGTCTTCGACAAGACAGGCACCCTCACGGTCGGTCATCCGCGCATAACGTCGGTGCGTTTGGTTGAGGCAGAGGGCTCGCAAGAAGATGCTATTCGCTTTGCCGCAAGCCTTGAAGTGCTTTCTGAGCACCCCCTTGGCGAAGCCTTTCTCGAGAAGCTCCAGGAGCTCAACCTTGAGCTTTTCAAGGTGAGCGACTTTTTTGCCTTGCCCGGAAAGGGCATTGCAGGCACCATCGAGGGCGCGCACTACTCTCTGGGGAATGCTGCGTTTGCTGAGGCGGAGTCGCAAAAGGGTTTCTCGGAGGCGGTTAGAGAAGCGGCGGCAGAGATTGAAAACACCGGCGCCACCGTGATGTATCTTTTGCGCAACGGCGAGGTCGCTTGCGTCTTTGGAGCCGAGGACGAAGAAAAGGCAACGGCCGCCCCCGCTATTGCTGCCCTTAAGAAGCAAAACGTGAAGCCGATGATTTTGTCGGGTGATAAGCAAAAGGCTGTCGAAGAGCTCGCGAAGCGCATTGGGGTTTTGCCAGACGATGTCATCGCCGAGGTTCTGCCTGCCGAAAAAGCCGAGAAAATCATGGAACTTGTTGGTGCAGGAGAGCATGTTTGCATGGTAGGGGACGGCATTAACGACACGCCCGCGCTTGCCAGCGCAAACGTCGGAATTGCGATGGCGGCAGGAACCGCGGCGGCTTTAGAGGTGGGACAGATTACACTCATGCACGACGATGTGCAAGACGTTCCGCGCGCGATTGCCCTCAGTAGAGCTACGATGCGAAAGATTCACCAGAACTTCGTTTGGGCGCTAGGCTACAACTGTCTTCTCATTCCTCTTGCCGTTGCAGGTATTTTGGCCCCGGAGGTCTCGGGGCTTTGCATGGCACTTTCCTCGGTGAGTGTCGTTTGCAATTCGCTTTTGCTCTACAGAAAGAAACTGTAAAGATGCCATGGTAAAGAGGCAACGGTAAAGAGACGGCAAAAAGATAGCGGCAAAGAAACGGTTGCGAGACGATAAAAGAACGATAAAAAAACGGTAGAGTGGAAACTATAAAAGGCGCTTTTCAGGGAACAAGTCCCTAGGGAAGGTTTCCCCGAAAGAAAGTAAAAAAATAAGGGAAGTTAGAAAAGTCCTTGGTAAAAAGTTCAAAGGAGAACATGATGGCTGAACCAGTATTTTGGCGTTGCAACACGTGCGGAAATTTCTTTTACGCGCTTCATGACAGCGGAGTGAATCCCGTCTGCTGCAGCAAAGACATGGAAAAGATTGAGGCGAACACGGTGGACGCCGCGCAAGAAAAACACGTCCCCTTCGTGCAAAAAGAGGACAAGCATATCGTTGTCAACATTGGCGAGATTGACCACCCCATGGAAGATGCTCATTGGATTCAATGGGTCGCTCTTTTCGACAAGGCAGGAAATATTACCTTCAAGACGCTCGTTCCAGGCGATGCTCCCAACGTCAAATTTTGTGGCAAGAATGTAGATGAGGGAACTATTTATGCCTATTGCAACGTGCACGGACTTTGGAAAAAGGAATTTAGATTTTAAATGAAAATAAAAATTGGTATCCCTCAAATCGATTCGATGCTGGGGGATTTTCAGGCTCAGTCCAAGCAGCTAATAGAACTCGATAAACACTTTGCAAAAGAGGGGGCAGATCTTGTCGTCTACCCCCCTTCTTTTTGGACCCCAAACCGAGAAGAAGGCTTTTACTTCGGCGTCACTTTCTACATCGACGCTTTCAACATGCTCTGTAAGCTTACGGATAATATTCAGGTCCCAACCGTAATCCCCGTTCCTCTTCCTGTCGGGGCTGAAGAAGACAGCACTCTTCTTTTCATACATAACGGATACCTCGACTACCTTGATGAAGAGGATCCAGATTATGACGAGCATGAGCCACATTGGAAGAGGAGTTCCGCTTCAGGCTTTAGCGCTCTTCGTTTGGAAGACAAAACAATCGCCTTTTTCCAAGGCTTTGACGATCTCTACGTGGCCTTGGATGTAGTGACTCCCTTTGGCAAATCCCACGGGGGTTTCTCGGAAAAGGTGAGGGGCAAAAGAGGCAGAAAAGGAAGGGCTAGAAAGGCTGATAAGTTATTTGATGCGGCCATATTTTTGCCCGAAATGGGATTTCGTAGCGACTTTGCGCCCTCTGCCTGCGGAGCCATGTATTCCCATCTCGGAATGGGAGACGTTGCCGCAGATTTTAATTCGTGGATTGTTGGTATAAACGGTGTGGGGGGATACGAGGAGGAGATTTATACCGGCTCTTCCTTCGTTTTGACACCCTGGGGCGAGGCGCAAGACATTCTTCCTGCTTTCACAGAAACAATTCAGACGGTAGAGATTGATTTTTCCGCCGAAGGACCTCTTAAAAAGCCAGCCCCTTCTCCAAAACCCACGCCCACATCGCTCATTTATTCCGCTCTTTGTTTAGGTACCAAAGACTTTATTGAAAAGGACGGCTATCAAGGAGCAGCCCTTTTGCTCACAGGAGATTTGAACTCCTCGGTCCTTGCTAAGCTTGCAGTTGATGCTCTGGGACCAACGCGCGTTCATGCCGTTTGCGCGCCTTTGGCAGGCACCACTCAGGCCGAGAAAACCGCCGCTTTCAAAGATGCCGCCTCTCTCGCGAAAGAGTTGCACATATCTTTTGAGGAGGTCTCGCCAGAGCGCCTGAAAGATTTCTCAAGCATGTTTAAAGAGGCCCCCAAAGACTACCCAGGCATATTTGGTCTTCGAGCCTACGTCGCAGAGGTTGGTGCAAGCAAAGGCTACGCCTCCCTTACCGCGGCAGACAAAACAGCCTATTGCTTGGGACATGACATCGACGGATGGCAAAATTGCGTCTGGTCTCCCTTTAAAGATCTCTATCGCTCAGAGGTGGAGGAGATGGCGCGAAATATTAATGCTCACAAAGAAACGCTTTCTAAAGAAATGCTTTCTCGGCTGAATATTTTGAAATCTTCCCAGCTCGCTCCCAATAAAAATATTTCAAAAAATTGGCGAGCAGACCTTTCGTATGTGAAAGAAATAGATCAATTGCTTCGCGATATTGTCCATTGGGATACTCCCCTTGCGCTTTTGGATGAGAAGGTGTCTGATTATACGCTTGCTCAAGCGGTGGTGAAGCACTTTTATGAAAACGTGAAGCTTCGCCGAACTCTTCCTCTTGGACCTTGCCTCAAAATGGTTGGTTCCCAGAAGGCGATGTTTTCTTGGGTGGGAGTTTGGTACGACCGCTTTGCGAAAGATGAAGCAGACCGAGAAGGTATTAAAAACGCGTTCGAAGAAGAAAGAGCTCTGTCATTTCTTGCTGCAATGGGGGAGGAAGACGTAGATGATGAGGAAGACCCCCGCGAAGTGCTTGCGGCTTTAATGACAAAGGACGCTGGCCCCACTTCTGGTATGGAAAAGACTACGAGCCTGAACGTGGACGTCGATGTTGATGGAGAATTTGATATCGATAAAGCCACGGACATTATAAAGAGCATTCTTGGCAAAGAAATTGCGGAATCGGATGAGGTGGCAGAGGCTCTCGGAGCTGTCTCCGACACGCTCTCCTCTGGCGCAATCGACTCTGACCAAGCTGACGATGATCTTTTTGCCCACGGCCTTTTCTCGAATAACTAAAGAGAGTTTTTATTAATCTGTTGCCCCCGGAGCCTACCAAAGGCGCCGTGGGCCAATTGTTTTTGTTCCGCCTCCAGCGCACCCCCTTGCCAATAGCTTGCGTTCTGTGAGCGCTTTCTCAATTCGATAAAACTCTTACCGAATTTTTCTTTCAATCTGCTACACTAATAGAACACTCGTTCGATTGCCGAGCACATTACTTTCAAAGAAAGAGAAACGAAGGAAAGTTTTTGCCCGAGCCGGAGCGAGCTAAAAAAGACGAACAAAAAACGCGATAAAGAGGCTGATGGAATGATTATTATGGGAATCGATCCGGGTTTGGCCAACACGGGCTGGGCGATTATTGAGACGCGTGGCAACAAAACGTACGCCCGAGCATACGATTGCATCTCAACTTCTTCTAAAACCGTTTCCTTGGCCGACCGCCTTTCGACCATCTCCTTTCAAATAACAGCTGCCATGGAGCGCTTTCAGCCCGATGCCGTTGCTACCGAGAAAATCTTTTTCGGCCAAAACCATAAATCCGCCATCGCGACCGCTGAAGCACGAGGCGCTGCCCTTGCCGCCTGCGGCGCTTTTCCAGCAGAGCTCGGAGAGTATACGCCGGTTCAAATCAAGCAAGCGGTTGTGGGAACCGGATCTGCCGACAAGGACCAGGTAACGTATATGGTGCGCTCTATTTTGGGCCTCGATCACGACCCAAAACCGGACCACTGTGCTGATGCCTTTGCCGCAGCTTTATGCCACTTCAACTTGGGTTGCTCGGCACAAAGAATGCACGAAAAGAAAAGCAAGACAATCGAAGGAATCGCCCTATGATTGCTTTATTAACAGGAACGCTCGCGGAAAAAGAAGGCTTCAGCATTGTTCTCGACGTAAATGGCGTTGGGTACGAGCTGGGGGTTTCTCAAACAACGCTCAATGGACTGCCGGAAGTGGGCACCCCTTCGGTCTCGCTTTTTTGCCGCATGCGCCTGACCGAGCAGGCGGTGACGCTCTACGGTTTTTCGAGGAAGGAAGAGCGCTCCGTTTTTGACAAACTCGTGACCATTTCTGGCGTTGGGCCTAAAGTTGCCCTTGCCATTCTTTCAACTTTTACGCCTGCCACCCTAGCCGGTGTGGTCGCCGCTCAAGATGAGGCGCGCATGCAGTCGGTGTCGGGCGTGGGAAAGAAAATGGCGGGTCGTCTTTTACTCGAGCTCAAAGGCCTTTTTGCATCCGACGACGACTTGTCGCGCCTGGCAGGAGCCGCCGATGTTGCCGAAGCGCTCACGGAGGCTGAAACTTCCTCAAACGTCGAGGAAGCAACGATGGCGCTCATGGGCCTTGGATACAGCCCCAAAGAGGCTGAGATTGCCATAAAGCGTGCGATCAAGGAAAAAGGCAAAGGTGCTACGGTGGAGGATTTGCTCCGCTTCGCCCTCGGCCTTCTGGGAGGAGGAAAACATGTGGGAAGCAGATAACGCAGACGATTTGTTTGAGTCCTCTCAAGCATCGCAGGCGTCTAAAGAATCAGGGGCAGCCAATAACGCACTTGTTAATGCCTTTGGCGGAAAGCCTTCTCCACATTCCCGGGAAAACCCTCGCGAAAAATCTCCCGTTAATACCTCGCTTACTTCAGAAGATCTTGAGACCGACCGTTCCCTTCGCCCTCAAACTCTTGAGGAATATGCAGGTCAAACGCGCGTTAAAGAGAATCTGAAAGTTTTGATAGAAGCAGCGAACTCGCGCGGTGAGTCCCTCGATCACGTTCTTTTCTCAGGACCTCCGGGTTTGGGAAAGACGACCCTTGCGACGATTCTCGCGCACGAAATGGGGACCGAGATTCACACCACCTCAGGTCCCGCTATCGAAAAAGCCGGAGACCTTGCTGCCATTCTGACGAATTTAGAACAGGGCGACATCTTATTTATCGATGAGATTCATCGCTTAAACCATGCCATCGAAGAAATCCTCTATCCTGCAATGGAAGACTTTGCGCTAGATATCGTGATTGGAAAAGGGCCTTCCGCGCGCTCCATTCGCCTCGACGTCCCTTCTTTCACGCTGGTAGGAGCGACAACGAGAACCGGTCTTTTAACGGGACCTCTTCGTGACCGCTTTGGAATTTCGTATCGGCTGGACTACTACTCCATAGACGAGCTCGTCCAAATTATTATGCGAAGTGCTTCTCTTCTCGGCATGCAGATTGATGAAGAGGGAGCAAAAGAGATTGCCTCGCGCTCCAGAGGAACTCCTCGCTTGGCGAATCGTCTTCTTCGCCGCGTGCGCGATTATGCCCAGGTTAAAGCTAAGGATATGGTTTCTTGGGATGTGTCCAAAGAGGCTCTCGAGTTTTTTGATATTGACACGCTGGGGCTTGATTGGATGGATGCCAAGATTTTGGAGGCGCTGGTTCAAACATTTAAAGGGCGCCCGGTGGGCCTTAGCACCCTTTCCAGCGCAACGGGGGAGGACGCCTCAACGATTGAGGACGTTTACGAGCCGTATCTGCTCCAGCAAGGTCTTATCGTTCGCACGCCTCAAGGACGCCAGGCCACCGCTGCCGCCTTCGCGCATCTGGGGCTCACACCGCCCGAAGACTAATTTCTCAATCCACAAAAGTTTACGTTAGGCGTTGCGTGTGCGCGCCCTGATCCGGTTGGAGCCTTCTACGCAGGTCAGCTTCGTTAGTTTTTGCGTTCGCATTTCGACCAAGCCTTTCTCCACAGCAATGATTTTTGCGCGAGGGTTTCTCGGAAAATATGCGAAACGGCGTTACAATGGAGTTTGTAAGAATGCAGAGCAATCTGCGAAGGATTTTCATTTAGTGAGGTCAAATGCTTGAGAAAGACTACATTACTCGAATCATCGAGACTTTTGCCAAAAACATCGTGCGTGCCCTTCACATCACGCTCATCCTTGAAAATTACGAGGGTGTGACCGAGATTGAAACCGCTGTTGGCGAGGCGCTGGAACTCGACCCCAAGATGCTCTTCGCGCTCGACCCCGAGTCTTTCGTCACCATGATGCGCCTCGGAGGAAATGCAGAGGCGCTGAGCGACTACGTGGCCTATTCGCTCGAGGGGCTGGCTGATGCTTATCGCGAGGCGGGTGACAACGACACCTCAAAGTTGCGTCGTGCTCAAGGAAGGGCGGTAGCTGCAGCTTTTGGCGTTTCTCGCAATAGCGTGCCAAAAGAATTTAAAGATATCGACCGAGAAATTCAAGCGAAAAAAGCGAACGCCTAAGGAGATGGAATGCTGAGCGATATTCAAATTGCGCAAACGGCAAAACCGAAGCCGATTGAAGAGGTTGCCAGAAAGCTTGGCATCAAAAAAAGCGAGCTTACTCCTTACGGCTGGGACAAGGCGAAAGTTTCGCTCGAAGTTCTGAAGAACGCGCGCGCGAAAACGGCCGGGACAAAGAAGACCGGCAAAGTAGTTCTTGTCACCGCTATTAACCCGACGCCTCTTGGGGAGGGAAAAACAACGACGGCCATTGGCTTGGCCGATGCCCTTTCACGCCAAAAAGTAAAAACGGCCCTTGCCCTTCGTGAACCTTCGTTGGGACCGGTGTTTGGCGTTAAAGGGGGAGCCGCAGGCGGCGGATACGCTCAGGTCGTTCCTATGGAAGATATCAACTTGCACTTCACAGGCGACTTCCACGCTATAGGCGCTGCCAACAATCTTTTGGCGGCCATGCTTGATAACCACATCAAGCAGGGAAACGTCCTTGATATCGATTTGAAAAAGATTACCTGGAAGCGTTGCGTGGATATGAACGACCGTCAACTTCGCCACGTCGTGGACGGACTGGGAACCGCCGCTGACGGCGTTGTGCGCGAAGACGGTTTCGACATCACGGTCGCTTCAGAGGTCATGGCCGTTTTGTGCCTGTCCACCTCTCTGACGGATTTGAAAAAGCGCCTGGGTCGCATCGTCGTTGCTTACACGAAATCAGGAAAACCGGTCACCGCTTCTGACCTTAAAGCTCAAGGGGCAATGGCTGCTCTTCTCAAAGATGCGATGCAGCCCAACCTCGTCCAAACACTTGAGCATACTCCTGCCTTTGTCCACGGCGGACCTTTTGCCAATATTGCCCACGGTTGCAACTCGGTGCTTGCAACGAAGATGGCGCAAGCAACCGCTGACGTCGTCGTGACCGAGGCTGGCTTTGGGGCAGATCTTGGTGCCGAGAAATTCTTGGATATTACAAGCCGCGAGGGTGGTTTCAAAGCAGATGCAGTTGTTGTTGTCGCGACCATCCGAGCCCTGAAATATAACGGAGGCATGCCTAAAGACAAGTTGCAAAAGAAAGACTTGAAAGCTCTTGAGACAGGACTTCCCAACCTTCTTGTCCACGTTGAGAACATGACGAAAGTCTTCAACCTTCCCTGCGTGGTAGCCATTAATCAATTTCCCACCGATACCCCCGAAGAGATTGAACTTGTCCAAAATGCCGTGCATGAAAAAGATGCGCGCGTTTGCCTTTCCCAGGTTTGGGAGAAAGGCGGACGCGGAGGCGTTGAACTTGCTAAAGAGGTTATGCGCCTCTTAAAAGCCAAAAAGTCCACGCAAAAATATGCGTATGCAAAGGGAACGGATATCAAGAAAGCCGCCCAAGACATTGCGACAAAAGTCTATCACGCTAAAAACGTCGAGTTCACGCCTGCGGCGAAAAAGCAGATTGCGCAGATTGAAAAAGCTGGATACGGAAAGCTCTTTGTTTGCATGGCAAAAACGCAGTATTCGCTTTCTGATAATCCGCAGCTTTTGGGTGCTCCCGAAGACTTCACGCTTACTATCCGAGAAGTGAAGCTTTCGGCAGGGGCCGGTTTTGTTGTCATGTTGACAGGCTCGATTATGACCATGCCGGGACTTCCTGTGCACCCTGCAGCAGAAAACATCAACCTCACAGAAAACGGGAAAATTACAGGGCTCTTTTAAGCGCTAAGTATCCGCATGATCTCAGCATGAAAAAGGCACTATTAAGGCACGATTACAGCACGATTAAAACATGATTAAAGAACTATTAAAAAGTCTCAGACAATACAAGATATTCGCTTTTCTCACCCCGCTCTTCGTTTTAGGCGAGGTGCTTCTTGAGGTGCTCATTCCTTTTGCCACAGCCGACCTCATCGACACCATCAACACAGGCGCCAATCTGAATCTTATCCTTCGCACGGGAGCCGCCCTTCTCATCATGGCGGTTGCCTCTCTTGCCTGCGGAGCGGCAGCGGGCGTTACCTCTTCGACAGCCGCTGCTGGTTTTGGAAAGAACTTGCGTCACGACATGTTTTCGAACATTCAAACGTTTTCATTTGCCACGATGGATAACTTCTCGACACCCACTTTGGTGACGCGCATGACAACTGATGCCACCAACGTACAGATGTCGTTCATGATGATTTTGCGCATCGGCATGCGAGCGCCCATGATGATTTCAATCGCTCTCGTCACCTCCTTTATCATGGTGGGAAATCTTGCCTGGGTCTACGTTCTAGTTATGATTCCGCTTGCCTTTGGTCTCCTCTTCGTCGCTTTGCGCGCACTTCCCATCTTTCGCGTTGCCTTCAGAAAATACGACGTCCTCAATGAGTCGGTTGAGGAAAACATCAAAGGCATCCGCGTGGTGAAAAGTTACGTGCGCGAAAAGTTTGAAACTGCCAAGTTCGAAAAAGCATCGCGTGCGCTCAATCTTGACTTCACCAAAGCCGAGAAACTCTTGGCCTTAAACGGGCCCATGCTGAACGTCAGCGTTTCGATTTTCTCGGTGTCGATAATCTATTTTGTCTCGCAAAACATCATTCAAAACTTTGGCGCGCAAATCAATGTCGGCCAATTCTCAACAATGTTTACGTACGGTTACATGATTTTGATGAACCTCATGATGTTCTCGATGATCTTTACGCTCATCGCCATGTCTATAGAATCTTGCTATCGTATCCAAGAAGTTCTTGCGGCAAAAACGACCATTCACAATCCCGAAAACCCCGTCAAGCACGTGAAGGATGGGGCGATTGATTTCAACCACGTCAATTTCTCGTACGCCAAAGATGCCGAGCAAGTCATCTTGAAAGATATCAATCTTCACATTAAGCCGGGGGAGACCATTGGCATTATTGGCGGAACGGGTTCAGCCAAGTCGACGCTCGTGCAACTTATTCCTCGCCTCTACGATGTGAACGGTGGGTCGGTCTGCGTAGGCGGCATTGACGTGCGCGACTACGATGTCGATGATTTGCGAGATGCGGTCTCGATGGTGTTACAGAAAAACGTTCTCTTCTCGGGCACGATTGCGGAGAATTTGCGTTGGGGAAATGAGCACGCAACAGATGACCAGATTATAGAAGCGGCTCGTCTCGCGCAGGCCGATGAATTTATCGAAAAATTTCCAGAGGGCTACAACACGTGGATTGAGCAAGGTGGCGCTAACGTTTCCGGAGGACAAAAGCAGCGCCTCTGCATTGCGCGTGCCCTTCTCAAAAAACCGAAGATTCTTATTTTGGACGATTCCACGAGTGCGGTCGATACGAAAACCGACGCCCTTATTCGCGCGGGCTTTAAGCGCTACCTTCCCGAGACGACCAAAATCATCATTGCTCAGCGCACCGGCTCTGTCGAAGATGCCGACCGCATCCTCGTGATGCGTAACGGCGAGATTGTCGACATGGGTACGCACGAAGAGCTTCTCGAAATCTCCGAAATCTATCGCGAGGTCTACACCTCTCAGAACAAGCAATCGCACGATGAGCGTTTCGCGAAGGGAGGTCAGAGCAATGCCTGAGCCCACATGCAACTCCAACGACGCAATGCAAACGAACACCTCGCAAACGAATCCCATGCAAGCGAACGTTACGCAAAGTGACGCAATACAAAACAATGCAATGCAGAGCGCCGCTTCGCAGGAGGAGGTAAAAAAGAAGGTTGCGATTAACCCGCGCATTCTCTTTCGCCTCCTGAAAGATATCTTCCATTTCTATCCTGGTTGGACCGCCATCATCATTCTCTGCCTGATAATTTGTGCCATCCAAAACGCGCTTCCCGCTATCTTCATGCAGCAGGCCTTAAGCGTTATCGAGAAAACCTGGCAGCAAGGAAATTGGGCGGAAGCCGCAGGCCCTATTACAAGAATTACGTTTCTGTTCATTCTGGTTTCGGTGATAGGACTTATTGCCAACTTCACCTGGAACCGTATGATGGCCGTCCTTACGCAGGGCACCCTAAACAAGCTTCGAAATCGTATGTTTTCTCGGATGGAAATGTTGCCCGTAAAGTATTTCGATACAAACTATCACGGCGCCATCATGAGCTATTACACAAACGATGTCGACGCCATGTTCAACATGATTTTGACGTCTCTTCCCCAAGTTACGCAGACACTTCTTATTCTTTTGCTTGTCTTCTGCATCATGCTGTATTTCAGTGTGTGGATGACGCTTTTGGTGATTGTGGGCGTGGGCGTGATGGTTTTCTCGTCAAAAAATCTTGCGGGGCGCTCAGCGAAAAACTTTATTCTGCAGCAAAAATCGATTGCGACGGTGGAGGGATACGTCGAAGAGATCATGAATGGTGAGCGCGTCGTTCAGGTCTTCAACCATCAAGCGCAAGTTCAAGACGCCTTCGATGACCTTAACGAAAAACTCTTCAAGGCATCTCGGCGTGCCAACACGTTTGCCAACATTTTGGCGCCCGTTTTAATCAACCTTGGAAATGCCACCTACGCTTTGGTGGCCATCGCAGGCGGCCTGGTGCTTTTGTTTAACGTTCCCAATTTGGCTCTTTCTGGCATGGCCTTTTCCATCTCTGTTATCGTGCCGTTTTTGACGATTACGAAGCAATTCTCGGCACAGATTGGACAAGTTTCCCAACAGGTGAACCCTATCGTCATGGGCCTTGCGGGTGCCGAGAGAATCTACAGCATCATCGATGAGCAGTCCGAGATCGACGATGGTTACGTTACGCTCGTAAACGCTGAAATTGTTGACGGAAAGTTGGAGGAGGCGAAAGGCCGCACCGGCATTTGGGCGTGGAAGCATCCACACCACAACGGCGAGACAACCTACACGCTTCTTTCGGGAGACGTTCGCTTTAAAGATGTCGACTTTGGCTACACGCCACAAAACACGGTCTTGCACGACGTTTCGCTTGAGGCGCGCCCCGGTCAAAAAGTTGCCTTCGTAGGGGCGACAGGCGCTGGAAAAACGACGATTACGAACCTCATCAACCGCTTCTATCCCATTGCCGACGGAAAGATTCGCTACGACGGCATCAACATCAACAAGATTAAAAAGGCTGATCTTCGCCACTCTCTTGGCATCGTTTTGCAAGACGTGAATCTTTTTACCGGAACGGTGATGGACAACATTCGCTACGGGCGTCTCTCGGCAAGCGATGAGGATTGTATTGAGGCAGCAAAACTTGCAGGTGCCCACGAGTTCATTCTGCACCTGCCCAAAGGATACGACACGCCACTTTCTGACAACGGCGCGCAGCTTTCGCAAGGCCAGCGCCAGCTCGTCTCTATTGCACGGGCCGCGGTGGCAGATCCTCCCGTTATGATTTTGGACGAGGCGACAAGCTCGATTGACACGCGCACCGAGGCAATTGTTCAGCGGGGGATGGATGCCCTTATGCAAGGGCGCACCACCTTCGTTATCGCACACCGTCTCTCTACCGTAAGAAACGCGGATGTTATCATTGTTTTGGACCACGGTCGCATTATCGAGAGGGGCTCGCACGAGGAGCTTATCGCTAAGCGCGGAACGTACTATCAGCTCTACACGGGCGCCTTCGAGCTTGAGTAGGCATCCTGTGGCCGTGCCTTTTGCCATTGAACAAAAGTAAAGCAAAAGCATGAATATCGAAGAAGCCCTCCATCCTTTTCTCGATTTTGTTCAGGTCGAACGCGGAAGTTCCAAGAACACCATCGACGCATATCGTCGCGATCTCAAGCGCTACATCGCCTGGCTCAAAAAGAAGAATCTTTCCGACCCCAAAAGGATTTCTCGGCAAGATATCGAAACCTACCTTGAGAGCCTTGCAGAAGATGGTCTCTCGGCTCGCTCAATAAGGCGCAACCTTTCTGCGGTACGTGGCTTTCATCGTTTTATGGTGGCCGAGAAAATCTGCAAAAACCATCCCTCCGTCTACATCGAGCCCCCTAAGATGCCCTCTCATCTCCCTTCCGTTTTGAGCGTGTCGCAGGTGGGAAACATTCTTGATCAGACTTGGCCCCAGACGGCGGTGGGGTTGCGCGACCGTGCCATTTTGGAACTTCTTTATGGCTGCGGTTTGCGCGTGAGCGAGCTTGTGGGACTGAATATTTTGCGCGTCGACTTCGACAACGAGTTGCTGCGTGTTCTGGGGAAGGGGAGCAAGGAGCGCTTGGTGCCCCTTTTGGGAACGGCCAAAAAAAGCTTATTGGAATACCTTGAGACGGGCAGGCCTTCTCTTGTGAGCAGCTCGGGCGTACGCGCCAAAGAGGCCTTGAGCGAAGGGGCTGTTTTCTTGAATCAAAGGGGGGGACGCCTCACGCGCCAAGCTATTTTTACAATTGTTGAGCGCGCGGGGCGAATAGGCGGCGTTGAGGGATTGCATCCTCATACGCTTCGCCACAGCTTTGCAACGCACCTTCTTGAAGGGAGAGCAGACCTGCGTGTGGTTCAAGAAATCCTGGGGCATGCCGATATTCAAACGACCCAAATCTATACGCACTTAGAACAGAGCCACATCAAAGGCGTTTACTTTTCAGCGCATCCGCGCGCTTAGGGTTGCATCTTCGCATGCTCCCCAATTGTGGAGAAAAAATGAAGATTCGTTTTTTTAACTCTTTTCTTTAAAGGAAAACACCCTTTTACGTTCATTTTAGAGAAAAATATAAACTAATTTCACGTTCAGTCCTTTTTCTACCTGCACGTCCTTTTACGACCGAACAAAGTTTCGATTGCCCTTTTTACAAGGCATTTCCTCCGCTAAAAAAAAGAAAAGAACGCACACACCACAATATATGGGGTTCTCTTGCATCCATACCACAAGAAGAGCCAGGGGATTAGGTGTCGATAGGTGGGGAGAAGTGTTGCTGTATGGGACATACACCCATAGAATGCACTTACCAAAGCTGATGCATGCGCTTCTGCAGCGCTTGCTCTTCTCGGCATAAATGAGAAGAAGGCGAGGCAGGGGCGGCAAAGTGCGTTACAAGACCTACGCGAAAGAAAGAGATGCGGTGTATTTAACGGGCAGCAAAAAACATACGCTCGATGCAAAAGTGCGTTTGACGTTGCCTGCTGATTTTCGCCGTGAATTCGATCGCGAGGTTTGTCTCGTTCCTGCGCAATCAGCTTTGTATGGGTTCACTCCCGAGGGTCATAAAGCCTGGGTGGAAAACAGTTTTCCTGAGGGTTTTAATCCCAGGAGAGCTTCGGACGACAAGTTGCGTCGTTTTCTGAACGGACAGACGGTTCGTTTGGACATCGACTCGGCCGGCCGTATCGCTCTTGGCAAGATTCCCGAGAAGATCCGCGAACAGTTTGGTTTGGACCAAGACGTCATGGTGGTTGGAAACGACGACCACTTTGAGATTTGGAATCCAGACCGATGGGAAGAAAGCCAAGCCTCCTTCGAGGAAGACTTCAGTTCCATCATGTTTACGGAGGACTAGGCGCGAGCCTTAAGTCCCAGGAGGGGAGAACCCCTTGACAGTCGAATATCACCACGTAGCAGTTCTAAAAGAAGAAGTGCTTGCGGCCTTGGAAGTTGCGCCTTCCGACTGTGTTGTAGACGCAACGCTCGGGGGAGGAAACCACGGTCTTTCTCTCGCGCAAAAGCTGGGAAAAGGCGGCCACTTTATCGGCATCGACCAGGATGAAGCGGCGCTTGTGGCAGCTAAGAGACGCTTTCAAGAGGCCGGTCTTCTCGGAAAAAAAGATGCCGAGAAAAACGCAACGGACCTGAGCAAACAGACTTCCGAAGATCTGGAACCGAGAATAACTTTTGTCCACGGAAACTTCGCTGAGCTTGATCGCATTCTTTTAGAACAAAACATTCCTGGTATCAACAAGATTCTTTTTGATCTAGGAGTTTCATCTTTCCAATTCGATGAGGGCTCGCGCGGTTTTTCCTATCGCGAAGACGCCCCGCTTGATATGCGGATGGATCCGGGGAAACACACCATAAACGCAGCTGAGGTTATCAACACTTACAACACAGCAGACCTCGCCCGGATTCTCACGATGTACGGAGATGAAAGGTACGCTTCCCGCATTGCTCGAAAAATTGTCGAGAAGCGCGCAATCGCTCCCATCAATTCCACTTTCGAGCTTGCAGAGATTGTCAAAAATGCTTATCCAGCGCCTGCGCGCGCGAAAAAGCATCCGGCAAAAAAAACGTTTCAAGCTCTTCGCATCGAAGTGAACCAGGAGCTTAAGGCCCTGGAAATCGGTTTAGATGCAGGCGTTCGTTGGCTTTTGCCAGGCGGTCGCGTTGCAGTGATTAGTTATCACTCGAAAGAAGACCGCATCGTGAAGCAAACGTTTAAGGAGCTGGGCCAGGGTTGCACCTGCCCGCCCGACTTGCCTATTTGTACCTGCAATAACGTGGAGATAGTAGACGTCAAAACGAAGCACACCATCGTGCCAAGCGCCCAAGAGGTTGCAGTCAATCCTCGGGCGAGAAGCGCGAAATTGCGCGTCGCTGAAAAGCTTTAAGAAGCTTTATCTGGTCTCTTTTGAGGCTTAAAGATAAAGGCGCGGGTTTTAAACGAACCAGCACGCACCACCTATGCACCAAAAACGCAGCATAACGCACTACCAACGCACCACGCACATTTTGTGCAACACAACTTAGGAGACGAGATAATGGCAGCTTCTCAGGCACAAAGATGGGATTGGGATGGTTACTCGACCGCAGTCCCTCGCTATCACGAGCCTGTGTCTTCGCCTGTTGGCGAGGGCTATCAGGTTCTGAGAGGTGCTTCTCGAGATTCCCGTGCAAAGGAAGGTGTAAGCGCATCGATTGCAAACGCTTTTCGCCTTGCTCTCCTTGTGGGTGCTTGCATCTTAGTATTAGGGCTTGCCCGAGTTGGTATGTGTGCGGCGACCGTCAGCATGCTGGAGACGAACAACTCCTTAAAGCAGGAGGTTTCTTCGGCGCAGGATACGAACCGTGAATTGAAAATTGAAGTCAACGCCCTTTCGGACAACACACGTGTCACCAAACTCGCAACCCAGAAATATAATATGGTTTACGCTGGCGCGGGAGAGACGCTTCACGTGGAACTTCCACAGAAGTAAAATGTTTAGTTGTGGGGCGAGAAAAAGACAACAACAAAACGGGACGCGAATTCCTAGGTAGAAGTAATGCGAGCGGGTCTCGCACGTCAAGCCGACAGGGAAGGTCTCCAGCTTCCTCTAAAGGGAACGCCGGCCGCGTACTTCGCATGTCCCGAGAAGAGATGGACAAAGCGTTCGCTCGTTCCTCTTCGCCTTCTTCAGTCTCCTCTTCGCACTCATCGGTGGGCGTCCGTAATGGAAAATCCGCAGGTAGAAGCTCTTCAAGCCGAGAAAATCCTCGCTCAAAGGGACGCGGTTCAAACAACGCCAGCAGGAATGCCGGTCGTACAAACGCTGACCGCACAGGCAGCCGCAACTCCAAGGCTGGCACCTCAAGCACGGGCCGTTCAAGTTCTGGCTCATCCCTGACGTTTTCAATGTCCTCAAAGGGTCGCAACAGCTCTTCCGCTTCAAAAAAATTCACCCGTGCAAACTCTTCACAAAACTTTTCTGGGCGAGATACGTCGCCTACGACGGGGGCTGGCTCGCGCAACAATCGCTCAACGCATCCGGGCGGTCCGCACTCAACGAGCCAAAAAAATGAGCGCACAGCACGAACGAAGAAAGGGTTTCTCGGCGAGCTAAAAGCGGCAGCGAGTTTGGAGGGCACCTCGTTTGCGCGAGCAGCAGCGGGCGGGGGAGACGGCTCGGATTTTGCGGATAAAAGCTGGAAAATCCTCATGGTTCTTGCTGTCATCCTCTTTATTATGGTGGCTCGTCTTTCCTGGCTTCAAATTTTTGATGGCCCTACGCTTGCGCAGGCCGCAAAAGAAAACAGAACGAACACATTCGTTATTCAGGCGAAACGCGGAACGATTTACGACAAAAACGGAAATGTCTTAGCGGCAAGTGTCGAATGCAAAACGTTTTACGCCAATCCCCGCGAAATTAAAGACGCTCAAAAAACCGCAGAAATTCTTGCCGCCAACCTGGGAGGAAACGCCTCTGATTATTTGTCCTCTCTGACAAGGGACACCACGTTTGTCTATCTCAAAAAGAAAGTTGATGCGGATGTCGCTAAAAAAACGGTGGCGGATTTAAAAGACGCTGACATCAATGGCATCTATACGCTCTCGGATATGAAGCGCATCTATCCTTATGGCGCCGTAGCCGGACAGGTCCTTGGCGTAGTGGGCGTTGACGGAGAAGGGTTGACCGGCCTTGAGCTTCAATACAACGATGTGCTGAGTGGAAAAAATGGCGAGAAGGTTATGGAAACGGGCCTTTATGGAACGCCCATTGCAGGAGGAGCCTACGAAGAGATTCCTGCAAAAAATGGCATGGACATCATGATTAGTCTCGACATCAACATTCAGCGCGTGGCCGAAGAGCAAATCTCAGAAGGAACAAAGAAGTACGGCGCAAAATCGGGCCAAGTCACCGTTATGGAACCGAAGACCGGAGAAATACTTGCGATGTGCTCGACACCGCTTTTGGATTTAACGAACACAGCAAACGCAAATAGTGATGCGTTCACGCTTGCTAATGTAACCAAATCGTATGAGCCGGGATCGGTTATGAAAGTTCTCGTGGCAGGACTTGGTCTCTACAACCAATCATTCACTCCCGAAACCGTTTTTTCTGTACCCGCATCGATTAAGGTGGGAACCGATACCGTTAAAGACGATGACAAGAGATCGGTACAACAAGACATGACCCCGGGAGAAATTTTAAGACGCTCCTCTAACGTGGGCGCGGTCATGATGGGAAAAGCTCTCGGCACGACGCCTCTGGTCGAAGGCTTCAACAAGTTTGGTATGGGTACGAAAACAGGCATCGATTATCCGGGTGAGACAGCAGGCATCATGACCGATCTCTCATCTATAACCTCTACGACAACAGGTGCCATGTCGTTTGGCCAAGCCATGTCTGTCCCCACGGTTCAAACCGTTCGCGCCTTTGGAGGCATTGCGAACAACGGCGTTCTCGAGACGCCCCACTTTTTACTGTACGAAGGGGACAAAAAAGTGGACTGGCCGCAAGGCGAGCAAGTGATAAGTTCGGAGGCTTGCTCTCAAGTGATTGACATGATGCGAAACGTTGTCACATCCGGTACCGCAGTACCGGCACAAGTTCCAGGCTACGACATCGCCGCTAAAACAGGTACCGGTGAGCAGGCCTCAAGTTCGGGTGGCTATAAAAAGTACAACTTCTTCACGTCCCTGGTTGGTTTTGCGCCTGCTTCCGACCCTCAAATTCTTGTCTACGTTGGCTACAACGGTGTTGGTAATGTTGCTTACTACAACGCAGCTCCCACCTTTAGTGTGGTCATGGGAGAGGCTCTTCTCGATTTGGGAATTGGGACGACACAGTAGAAAATCATTTCGTTTGAGACGAGTCATACGAGAAAAGCTAAAACCATGTATCAAAAAAGTGCCGAGAAAACCTGCGCCCTTTCAACAGCTACGCTTATCGCAGGCGCGCCTGAGGGCATCGTAAAAGCTTTCACAAACGATACGCGCTCGATTGCGCCGGGTTCATGCTTCATTTGTTTTGTAGGCGAGACCCAAGATGGAAACAATTTTGTGCTTTCTGCTTTCGAGAAAGGCGCCGGCTGTGTCGTGATGACGCGCGCGGCTAAAGCAGCAGAAATTGAGGCAGCCAAAAAAGCTGGCGGCGTGATTTTGCGCGCGCATAACGATGATCCTTACGCCTTTTTGCAAGCGCTTGCCCGCGCATTTCGCAACGAAGAGGGTTGGCTCACGGTTGCTATCACCGGTTCGGTTGGTAAAACCACCACACGGCAGATGACGCTTGCGGCGCTGAGTCCTTCCTTCAAAGCTTTCGCAAACGAGGGTAACTTCAACTCTGCTATCGGGGTGCCGCTCACGATTTTAAATGCGCCTGCCGGAAAAGAACTTTTCGTGTGCGAGATGGGAATGGATCGGGTAGGCGAGATTGACCAGATTGCCTCCGCCGCACTTCCCAACGTTGGCTGCATTACGAATGTGGGCACCGCCCACATTGGCATCTTGGGCAGCCAAGAAAATATCGTCCGAGCCAAAGCGGAGATGGTGCATTGGCTAGGGCACCAAGAACCAGTCTCGCTTGCGGGAAAAACCATCGAACCCATGCTCCTTTTAGATGTGGCAGACAAACACACCTCCTTTATAGAGAAAACCTTCGCAGAAAAAGAAAACGTTGCCACACGCTACATCCAAAATATTGGTGAGGCAGCGCCGCCGCAAGTTAATGAAAAATTTGCAGGTGTGGTGGGGTGTGTCAAAGCACAGCCAGATGGTTCGACTTCCTTCATTTATCGCTCACATTCCGGAACGGACTTATCCATTGAGTGTCCTTTGTTGGGATTGCAAATGGTTGACGATGCAATGTTTGCTCTGGGTCTTGCAGACTACCTGGGAGCCGACCTTGATAAGGCCGCTGCCGCTCTTAAAAACATGCACGCCACATCTTTACGGGCAGAGATTAAACAGTTGAAAACAGGTGGGTGCCTCATTGACGATTCGTACAATGCGAACGCGGCTTCAATGACAGCCGCCCTAGATCTTCTCGAAAATATGAGTGCGCCAGGCGAAAAAATTGCGGTTCTGGGAGAGATGGGCGAGCTCGGTGACAGCGCCGAGGAGCTCCATAGAGAAGTGGGCGCCTACGCCGCTCAAAAAGCTTTTTCTCGCCTTATTTTTGTGGGCGAGAGAAATGCAGAAATCATGTATGAGGCAGCTATTGCCGCGGGAGAGAAAGAAGCAAATACGCTTCTCGTAAACAGTGCCCATGAGGCGATTTCTCAACTTTCTTCTATACTTAACGAGAATCAAAAAGCCCCCGTCCCCTTAATGCTTGTGAAGGGTTCGCGCTTTTTGCATTTGGATCAAATAGCGAAGGAGTTGTGCAAGTAATGTTCAGTATCGCCGCTTATCCCACCTATACTCTTTTTCTCTCCTTTGGTTTCTCGACCGTTTTTACGCTCCTTGTTATGCCGTTCGTTATTCGCCTTCTAAAAAGAGACGGTATTGGACAACAAATCAGAGCCGACGGTCCGCAGTCTCATTTGACTAAACAGGGAACGCCTACGATGGGCGGAATCGTCATTCTTTTTTCTGCGTTTGTTACCTGTCTTCTTTTTGCACGGTTTAATACCGCGCTCGTTTTATTGCTTTTGACCATGTTTGCAACGGGTGCTCTTGGGTTTGCCGACGATGTCGAGTCGGTCTCGCGCGGCCGCTCGCTTGGCCTTACGCCGAAACAAAAAATGATTGCGCTGACGGCCATCTCCGTTCTTTTTTGCCTTGCGGCGGTGAACTGGGTTGGAATAAGTCCTATCGTCAGTTTTCCCGGAGGCCTCTCGGTGGATTTAGGAGTTCTTGCTATTCACATTCCTGTGGGCGAGGCCGTTTTTTCTATTCCTTGGCTCTACGTGATTTTCGTCTTCTTTCTTCTCGCCGGTCTTTCAAATGCCGTTAATTTAACGGACGGTCTAGATGGGCTGTCTTCAGGCACGCTTCTCGTTGTGATGATTTTTATGGCGATGGTGTGCTTCATGTATGACGAATTGCCCCTCGGCATTTTTGCTGTCGCCATTGGCGGTGCTTGCGTTGGTTTTCTTTGGTACAACATCTATCCGGCTTCTATTTTCATGGGCGACACCGGATCTCTTGCGCTGGGTGCGAGTTTTGCAGTCCTTGCCGTTCTCACAAAAACAGAAATCATCTCCCTTGTCATGGGAGGCCTCTTCATTGTTGAGGCTCTCTCTGTCATCATTCAAGTTGTGAGTTTTAAATACACCGGAAAGCGCGTTTTTTTGATGGCTCCCATCCATCACCATTTCGAGAAAAAAGGTTGGGGAGAAACGAAAGTCGTTATTCGTTTCTGGATAATTTCTGCTGCTTTTGCAGCGCTTGGCTTCGCGCTCTACTTCCAGTTAGGATCCTAACATGTTGGGGGAAGTGCTGATTTTAGGGGCAGGAGTTTCTGGCCTGGCGACGCTGGAATATCTGAATACTCAAGGAACCTCAGAGGTTTCTTCCTATACGTTGGTGGGCGGAAAAGAATCGCTCTCCTTAAAAAAACTTCCTCAAACAAACGTCGACGGTCGCATCGTTTTAGGGACAGATGAAATCCCTGACCCTGTTCGAGGAGATCTCTACGACATTGCGGTGGTGAGTCCTGGCATCTCTCCCTACTCTGAAATCTTTCAGGCCGCACAGAAAAAATCGAAGCGAATCATCTCTGAGGTTGAGCTTGCCTATCTCGAGTTACCTATCCGCTGGATTGGAATCACGGGCACGAACGGCAAGACAACGACGACCACCCTCGTCGCACACATGCTAAACGAAATGGGCAGCTTTGCTATCGCTGCCGGGAATATCGGGCTCCCTCTGACATCCTTGGTGGCAAAGTTCAAGCAAGATTTTGATGAAGCGAAAAAGCGTGCAGATTGCGAGAAGAGCGAAACGTTTTACGCATTCTCAAACGGTCGCTACGAGGCGGTTGTAACAGATGAAAAACAGGAAGGGGCAAGCGAGGAATTTCCCGATGCCTTTCCTTGGATTGTCGCCGAGCTTTCCTCCTACCAACTTGAAAATACGTTTCTCTTTCATCCCAAAATTGCCTGCCTTCTTAATGTCGCCCCCGATCATCTTGCTTGGCACAAGGGGTTTGAAAACTATCGTTCGGCCAAGGCCAAAATATTTCAAAATCTCGAGAAGACCGATTATTGCGTAGTCGACATTGACGATGAAAGCACGCTCGAGATTGCCCGATCCCTTCAGGAAGCGGGAAAAACAGTATTCGTTGTTTCTTCTCGGCCAGAGGAGATTTTCGTAAATTTCTTTCAGGGAAAAACTGACGCAAGTAATCTTAAAAATGCTGCCTATCTTGATCCAGATACGAAGCATCTCAATCTTGTTTTAGAGGGCGCGCACTACGACATAGGTGAGGCGGCCGCTTTTCCTCTTAAGGGCGAGCATAATGTGAGAAATATGTTGGCCGCGCTTTCTCTGGTATCGATTGCGACGAGAAACACTTCTCGCTTCAAAGAAATGCCTGCGCAAAACTTCGCGGACGCTCTCGCGAAAGCTCTTAAGAGTTGTCCTGCGCTTCCGCATCGCATCGAGGAAGTTGCAACCATCGACGGCGTGACGTTCGTTAACGATTCGAAGGCGACAAATTATGCTTCCACTCTTGTTGCCCTGAAGGCTCTGTCGAACGAAAGCAAAGTTTTGCTTTTTGGTGGCAAGGAGAAAGGAATCGAACTTACCAAAGATATCTTGGACGCTCTCGGCAGCGAATGTGAAGCCATTGTCTGTTTCGGCGAGGCGGGTAAGCGTTGTCAGGCCGAGCTTGAGGCCTTTTTTGAAAGGGAACCAGGAGAGGCTGGCGAAATACAAAAAGAGAGCAAAAGCAAAAACAAAATATCTGCATCCAAAAGGCCGGAAATTTATGGGGCAAGCAACCTCGAAGAAGCCGTTTCAACGGCAGAAAAACTTGCGAAGAAACTTCGCGCTTCATGCATTCTTTTAAGCCCAGGGTTTTCCTCCTTCGACGAATTTTCCTCTTTTGAAGAGCGCGGCGATGCGTTTAATAAAATCGTTTATGGCTTGAAAAACAAAGATACAAAAAGCCAAAAAAAGACCGACAAGCCCATGAGTTAATAAGAGGGGAAGAACGCAGTATGGCAACGAAGAAAAAGGGTGGACGCCCACAAAAGGCCAAAACAACACCCGCAAAAAAGAGCGGAAAAGACCGCGGCGATGCGCCCATCAAACTACCTTCTTTCATACGCGCAATCTTTGGCGACCTCTTTCCTCAGGGAAGAAATGTTCCTGCCCCCATCATGCTTCCGCGCATGGTTTTAATCATCGCCAGCTTTTTCCTCTTTGTTCTTGGACTCGTCATGGTTTACTCGGCCTCAATGATTAAGGGCCTATTACAAGACGGACAAGACCCTCATTCCTTTCTCGTCAAGCAACTTATTTTTAGCGCCATCGGAATCGTCTTTTTAATCATCACCTTCATGATTGGCTACAAAAAACTTGCAAAGAAATTTTTGCCCATCGTTTGGGGTTTATCGTTTATGCTGCTTATCACCGTAACGCTCTTCGGAAGAAGTAGTCACGGGGCTGCCCGTTGGATTCCTATCGGATCTTTCTCCTTGCAACCGTCCGAATTTGCAAAGATTGTCATCATCCTTACCGCCGCCAATTTACTTGCGAGCCAGGAAGGAAAGTACCGCCATGACCCTCACCATTTTTTCGCTCAATTCAGCGAGAATCGCAGGTTCTGGCTTCTCTTTGCGGGCGGGGTCTTTCTTCCTGCTGTTCTCATTCTTGTACAACCCGATAAAGGAACAACCCTTGTTTTAGGCGTAACAGTTCTTGTCATGATGTGGGTTGCCGGTCTTCCGCCGCTTCTAATTGGAGGAGCGGCTGTACTGGGAGTACTCGCATTTTTTGGGCTCTCCTTAAAAGATGACTATTCGCGCCAGCGCTTGTTGACGATGCTTGATCCCTTTGAAGACCCACAAGGCGACGGCTATCAACTGATTCAAGGATTCTATGCGTTTGGCTCAGGCGGATTGTTTGGCGTAGGTCTTGGATTGGGCCGCCAAAAGTATTCGTATCTGCCCGAGGCGCACAACGACTTTATCTTTCCTGTCATCGGAGAAGAGCTAGGCTTGATTTGGTGCTTAGGTGTGCTTCTTGCCTTTGCTGCCATCTTTTGGGCAGGGATTAAAATTGCCACTTATGCCCCAGATAGAGTGGGACAGCTCGTGGCGCTTGGCTGCACGCTCCTCATCATTGTGCAAACGCTTCTGAATATTTGTGGCGTCTTGGGCATTTTCCCGCTCACCGGAAAAGCCGTGCCCTTCTTAAGCTACGGCGGTTCCTCTGCGCTCTCCACACTCATCATCGTCGGACTGCTCTTGTCGGTTTCAGCCGCCGACGAGCTCTCCGGAGACCAAAACGCGCGCTCAAAAAGAGGCTGGAACGTTGTCCGAGGGTCTTCTCGGAACAATTCTCGTAGTAAAATAAATCGCTGAAATGCAAGGCCTTAAAGTGGGCTTTTAGAAAGGGTCTTTTAAAATGGATTCTCACGATCTTAAAGTTGCGATTGCGGCGGGAGGAACGGCCGGGCACATCAATCCCGCCCTTTCGCTCGCAGAAATTTTGAGAAAGCATGGCGCCTCGGTTACCTTTTTTGGACAGGACTCAAAGCTTGAAGGCACCCTCGTCCCCGAAGCGGGATTTCCTCTCGTCTCCTTGAAGATGCGCGGCTTCGACCGCTCTCGTCCCTGGACAGGAATCGTCGCTTTACACCAAGCGCACAAGGCTAAAAAAGCTATCGAGAAACACTTCAAAATGAACCATAAGCCAAACGTGGTGGTGGGCTTTGGCGCCTACGTCGAGACACCCCTCATCGCGTGGGCAAGAGAAAATTCGATTCCGGTCGTTTTGCACGAGCCGAACTCGGTTCCCGGTCTTGCCACGCGCATGGACGCGAAGGCCGCCGATGTCATCACCTATGCTTTTCCTCAGGCCAAAGACGCGCTGAAAAAGAAAGCGGCTCACTACACGAAATTTGTCCAAACCGGCATTCCTGTTCGCGAGGCGGTGTTGGAAGAAATTTTCAAGGTGCAAAAAGAGAAGGAGAAGAGTGCGAAAAAGAGCACGGGAACACATCTTCTCGTGATGGGTGGCTCCCTTGGCGCTCAATCGATAAATAAGGCTATGGTCGGCTCAAAAGAAAAGCTTCTTGGCGTAAAAGACCTCCAAATTTTGCACATCACCGGTAAGAAAAATTTCGAGAAAACAAAGGCGGACTTGAAACTTTCAAAAGAGGAAGAGGAGCGCTGGGAAGTGCGCCCCTATCTTGACAAGGTAGGGGAGGCGCTTGAGCAAGCTGACGCGGTTCTTTCTCGCTCGGGAGCATCCACGGTGGCAGAGATTGCCGTTGCTGCCGTTCCTGCTATTCTCGTTCCCTATCCGCATGCCCGCGGCAACCATCAAGCGTTTAATGCTCGTCTTCTCTCCGATGTGGGCGCCGCTTTGATTGTGAAAGACGACATGCTTTCTTCAAAAGAATTTCAAGAAGAACTTCTCGGGCTTCTCGAGTCTAAAAAGCGCCGTGATAAGATGAGAAAAGCGGCGAAGAAATTACGCACGCATGAAGCCGGAGACCTTCTTTTTGATGTGGTTCTCTCGGCAGCAGAAGAGAATTAGAAGAGTTAGATTTAAATCGAAATGCAAAAGAACACCCTCCCTTTTTCCCATGTTCACTTTATAGGAATCGGTGGCGTTGGCATGTCCGGCATCGCGCTCGTTTTGCACGAGCATGGCGTGTGTGTGACGGGCTCAGATTTGAAAGAATCGAAATACGTGCGCGCGCTTCGCAGCCAGGACATCGATGTGCGCCTTGGTCATGAGGCTGCCACCATCGACGAGCTGCAACCTGAGATTGTTGTCGTATCCACCGCCATTCCAGAGACCAATCCCGAACTCATGCGCGCCCGCGAGCTTGGCTTAGAGGTCTGGCCGCGCGCGAAGATGCTCTCGGCTCTTGCTAAGTCAAAAAAGACGATCGCGATTGCTGGCACGCACGGAAAAACGACAACGAGTTCCATGGCTGCCGACATGCTGGGCAACTTGAACCTTGATCCTTCGTTTTTAATTGGCGGCACGGTCGAGCGCTTTCACACAAACGGCCACGATGGAGACGGAGATTTTTATGTTGCAGAAGCCGACGAGTCGGACGGCTCATTTCTGCTTCTTGAACCCCAAATCATCGTCGTAACAAATATTGAAGCCGATCATCTTGACCACTATGGAACCCTTGAGAATATCGAGAAAACCTTCGTGGCTTTCATGAAAAGTGCAACCGATGGAGGAACCGTCATCGTTTGTGGTGACACGGAGCGCCTCTTGCAACTTGCGCACCAAGCCGTGGAAGAAGCTGAAGAAAAAGGGGTGCACCTCACCCTCATCACCTACGGGCAGAACTCTTCGAACGACTTCGTTATGACGCCGAAAGCGCAGAAGGGCAAGCTTGAATCGACCGGAGAGATCCTGGCGCCAACGGGCGAGAAGCTTTCCGTTACCCTTGAGGGAAATCCCGGTTTGCACAACCTCTTAAACGCCACCGCCGTCATTGCGGTTGCTTCTGCCCTTGACTTCAATCTGCAAGACGCGGCCTCGGCGCTCTCAAGGTTTAAGGGTGTGCGCCGCCGCTTCACCCACATTGGAGACGTTGCAGGAATTACGGTCGTCGACGACTACGGCCACCATCCCACCGAGATTGCCGCGACCCTCAAAGCAGCGGCAGGCCTTGGCTTCAATCGCGTGGTCACCGTCTTTCAGCCTCACCGTTACACTCGCACGCAAGATTTCGCCGAGGAGTTTGGAAAGTCTTTCGATGCGGCCGATGTGGTACGCATTATGGATGTTTTCTCGGCAGGAGAGATGCCTATTCCTGGGGTTTCCGAGAAAACCATTGTGAACTCGATTCGTGCTAATGGAAACGTTAAAGATGTGGACAGCATTGGCGGACATGTCTCAACGATAGAAACGCTTTGCAACCTTTGCCAAGAGGGCGACCTGCTCATTACGATGGGAGCAGGGGACGTTACGCTTGTGGGGCCTACGTTTATTGAAGAGATGAACGCGCGTTTAAAGGGATAGAAAACTTTCTATAAGGTTTAGCTATGATCCAAAAGCGAAAAGCGACAAAACGTCAAGAAAATCCAGCTCAGCTCCAGGACAAAAAATCCAAAAAATTAAAGGTTGCCAAAAAACCTTCTAAAAAGGTGGACAAGAAACAGAAGACTTCAGCCGCTCGCGCATCCAAGAAAAACTCTTCAAAGACGACGCGGCGCACAGCCTTGCAGGGTTCAGGCCCTTCTTCAAGGGCTCCGATGCCACGCTCTTCTCAACAAGGAGAAGTAAGAGGGAAGGCTCAAGGAAAACCTCAAAAACAGGGGAAGCAAAAGCGCAAAAAGCCCCTCATCTTCCGCATCTTTATTGGGATTTTGCTGACAGCTTTGTCAGGGTTTCTCGCAATCGTTATTTTGTCACTCACGCCTCTTTTTACTATTGAGCACATCGACTACATACCTTCTGCGCATCTCACCTCTGAAGACATTAAAAACCTCGTCGATATTCCTCAAGGGACCACACTACTTTCAGTGAATCCCTTCGTTGTAAATAGTGAGGCAAGAAGAAATCCTTGGGTGGAGTCGGCCGTTCTTAAACGAATCTATCCTTCCACCTTAGAGGTTTCTGTTAAGGAGAAAGATATTCTTGCGTTGGTTGAAACGGCGAGTTCCGAGACGGCCTGGTACATAAGCAGCGATGAACGCTGGATTGAGCCTGCCTCACTTCCCACCGGTTCCAACACAGACAACGCAACTACCATCTTAAATCTAGCTGTGAGCGACCACGCCCTTCTTATAAAAGATGTTCCCGACACCGCCGCCCCCAAAGCCGGAGCACAGGTGGGCGACGCGGAAATCTTAGGCGCGCTTAAGGTGCAATCAAGTTTCTCGGACGCTCTTGCCGACCAAATTGCGGTCTACTCGGTTCCAAACGAGAGTTCCTTCACGGTCACGCTTACAAATGGGGTGACGGTTGCTTTGGGAGACGACTCCGACCTTTCCTCTAAAGAGGCGGTCATCTTGAAACTTCTTGAAACGTATCCCAACCAACTCACCTACATAAACGTTAAAACTCCTTCGAAGCCCACCTTCAGAAAGGTTGATGGTGCGGCGACAGCTCAAGGAACAGGAGTAACGGGTAAATAAAAAGTTTGTCTTCACCAAAAACGGCAGGCGCGTTTCCGTTCCGTCTCTTCACGTCCCGTCTCGCCTCTTCACGTCACGCCATATCTCCTTACATTCTCTACTCCACCTGTCAGGATTTTTCCTCGCCAACGTGCAAAAAATCGTTTCTCGATTTCTGCTAAAATGCCGTTTTATCAGTGCAAGTTCTATCCAAACGGAGATAAAATGGCTCATTTTTTCAAAGATACCTCCCACACCTTTTCAGAATATCTGCTCGTACCAGGTTATTCTTCCTGCAAAGACACGCCTCAGGCAGTGAATCTTAAAACGGCGCTCGCTCGCTTTAAAAAAGGCGAGAAGCCCCGCCTCGTTATCAACATTCCTATGGTTTCTGCCATTATGCAGGCTGTTTCCGGGCCTGATTTAGCAGTTGCTTTGGCGCAAGCCGGAGGCATGAGTTTCATTTACGGCTCGCAGCCCATCGAAGAAGAAGCGGCCATGGTGCGCTCGGTTAAAGCGTACAAGGCAGGTGTCGTTACCTCCGATTCCAACTTAAAACCAGACTCAACGCTGGCCGAAGTTTTGGCGCTGAAAGAAAAAACGGGCCACTCAGCCATGCCCGTTACCGATGACGGAACAGCCACCGGAAAACTGTTAGGTATCGTGACCTCCCGCGATTACCGTCTCTCGCGAGACCCCAAGGCCAAGCTTGTCAAAGATTTTATGACACCTGTCGACAAGCTCATAAAAGCCCCCTCTTCGGTAACGCTTGATGAGGCAAACGACATCATTTGGGAATCGAAGATCAATCAGCTACCCTTGGTCGACAAAAAAGGGCATCTCGCGGGCATGGTTTTTCGCCGCGACTACGACGTTCACAAATCGAATCCGCATGAGCTTCTCGACGAGGATAAGCGTTACCGCGTAGGAGCAGGTATCAATACGCACGATTACGAAGAACGAGTACCGGCTCTCCTTGAAGCTGGCGCTGATGCGCTTTGTATCGACTCGTCTGAGGGTTTCTCGGAATGGCAAGAGAAAACGCTGAAATGGATTAGGAAAAATGCGCCCAAAGGCACGATCGTGGGCGCGGGAAACGTGGTGGATGCGGAAGGTTTTCGCTTTCTGGCAGACGCGGGCGCAGACTTTATCAAAGTTGGTATCGGCGGCGGTTCCATCTGCATTACGCGCGAGCAAAAAGGTATCGGCCGCGGACAAGCCTCCGCTCTCATTGACGTCTGTAAGGAGCGCGACCACTACTTTAAAGAAACCGGTGTCTACGTGCCGGTTTGCTCGGATGGCGGTATCGTCTACGACTACCACATGACGCTTGCGCTTGCGATGGGCGCGGACTTTTTGATGCTGGGACGCTATTTTGCGCGCTTCGACGAGGCACCCGGCGCTCGCGTGACCGTTAACGGCAACTACATGAAGGAATATTGGGGTGAGGGATCGTATCGCGCCCGCAACTGGCAACGCTATGATGCCGGAGGTGCACCCAACCTGAAATTTGCCGAGGGTGTCGACTCTTACGTCCCCTACGCCGGCTCGCTGAAAGAGAATCTAGGCACAACGCTTGCCAAGGTTTCCTCGACTATGGCCAATTGCGGCGCGCTCGATTTAAGAGATCTTCGCAAAAACGCCAAGCTTACGCTCGTGTCTGCTACTTCGCTGGTGGAAGGCTCGGCACACGATGTCGTGCTTAAAGACTCGAACGCTGACGTTATTGCAAACTACCACTCCTAAGGTGCGCTTCGTTTTGAGCGCGAAATAAATGGACGAACGGGCGAAGTCTGCGAACCCAGAAAAAATACGAACTCAAGAAATTAGCAAACCCAGAAAAATACCGAACACAGAAAATCAACGAAGAAAGATTGCGAGAAACCCTTGGAAATCCCTGCTTACAATCCAGCCGCCATTGAAAAGAAATGGCAGAAAAAATGGGAAGATGCCAAACTATTTACAGCTGGCAAGCGCAAAGGCGCTCCCAAAAAATACGTTCTCGAGATGTTTGCCTACCCCTCGGGCGACCTTCACATGGGACATGCCCGAAACTACAGCATCGGCGATGCGATGGCACGCCACGCCCACATGAAGGGCTTCGACGTTTTGCATCCTACCGGCTTCGACGCTTTCGGTCTGCCAGCGGAAAATGCGGCTATCAAAAACAACACGAACCCCAAAGAGTGGACGTACAAGAATATGGAGACGGCCGTCGAAACGATGAAGACGATGGGGTTTTCCTACGACTACTCGCGTCTGATTGAGACGTGCAGTCCCGACTATTACAAGTGGGGCCAGTATCTTTTTTTGAAAATGCTTGATATGGGTTTGGTCGACAGGAGAAAGTCCCCGGTTAACTGGTGCCCAAGTTGCAATACGGTCCTTGCAAATGAGCAGGTCACAGAGGGTGTTTGCTGGCGTTGTGGCTCCCATGTCGAAAAGCGCGATCTTACGCAGTACTACTTCCTCATCACGAAATATGCCGAGGAACTCTTGGACGACTTGGATACGTTAAAAGGCTGGCCCGAGCGCGTCGTGCAGATGCAGAGAAACTGGATTGGAAAATCGGTTGGCGCTGAGATTGATTTTGTTTTAGCGGATGCAGAAGGTGCTCCCACTGATGAAAAAATTACGGTTTTCACCACCCGACCCGACACCGTTTTTGGCGTGACGTTTTTTGTGTTTGCACCAGAGTCAGCTCTTGCGAAGCGCCTCGTGAAGGGGACGGATAAAGAAGAGGCAGTGCGGGCGTTGGCTGAGTCTGCCTCTCGCATGACCGGTGCTGAGCGTGCCTCCAACCCGACGAAAAATGGCATCTTTACCGGCCGCTACGTCTTCAACCCCATCAACCAGCGAAAAATTCCTGTATGGATTGCAGACTACGTTTTAGAAGATTATGGAACCGGAGCCGTTATGGGTGTGCCTTCGGGCGACCAGCGCGACTTCGATTTTGCAAAGAAATACGGCCTTCCTATCGTGCCCGTTGTTATCTCAGAAGACGACCCGCTCTATCCCATTTTGAAAGAGGAGCGGGACTGGAAAGTAATAGAGGTTGATTGGGAAGAGGCGATGGATGCAGAAGGCATCCTTGTCCAATCGGATCGCTTCACAGGCCTGAAAGGCGGCAAGGATTCTGAGGCAACACGCGCCATCATTGATTTTCTCGAAGAGGAAAAACTGGGCCGCGCCTCCACAACGTTTCGCCTTCGTGATTGGCTCATTTCTCGCCAGCGTTTTTGGGGAAATCCCATCCCCATCATCCACTGCGAGAAGTGCGGAATGGTGAAGGTTCCTTTTGAAAATCTGCCCGTCAAGCTTCCCGAAGATATCGATTTGGCTGCTGGAGAAACGCTTGCGGAATGCCCGGAGTTTTACGAGACGACGTGTCCAAAATGCGGAGGCCCCGCTCGCCGCGAAACGGACACGATGGATACGTTTACCGATTCTAGCTGGTATTATCTTCGCTATTGTGACCCGCACAACGACGAGGATCCCGTCTCAAAGGAAGCGGTCGACCACTGGATGCCCGTCGACTTTTACGTAGGCGGCATCGAGCATGCTATCCTTCACCTTCTCTATTCGCGCTTCTGGACGAAGGTGATGCGCGACGCAGATATGCTCGACATCTCAGAGCCCTTCGACACGCTTCTTTGCCAGGGAATGGTCAAGGACGCAAACGGCGAGGTCATGTCGAAATCGAAAGGCAACGTCGTCTCTCCCAAAGAGGTCATAGAGCCTTACGGAGCAGATACGATGCGCCTTGCGATTCTTTTTATCGCCCCTGTCGAGAAGGACTTCGACTGGGATCCCAATGCCGTTGCCGGCTGCCACCGTTTCCTGAAGCGGGTTTGGCAAGCGGTTTTCCAATTGGTTTCTCGGGCAAATGTGGACGTGAAAGATGTGGATTTCGAAAAGCTTCCCAAGGCGTTTGAGTTCGACCTGGCCAGGGCCACGCAAGCAGAAAAAGCAATCCTTGCTTCCCTCAATGAGCAGGGTTTGAAGACCTCTTTTGATTTTGAGAACCTGCAGTACAACACCGCCATTGCCCATTTGATGGAGCTGACTAATGATATCTATGCCTACCTGAAGACGTCCGCGGGAAACACTCAAGAGGCGCGCGAGATTCCCCTTCGCGTGGCCTTCGATTTGGTAAGCATGCTGGCGCCCATCTGTCCGCACATTGCCGACGAACTAAACGAGCAAGCCTTCAAAAATGAGGGAATGCTCGTCTCGCTCTACGACGGTGCCTGGCCGAAGTTTCAGGAAGGCTTTGCCGCCGACGATTCGATTGAGATGGTGGTCCAGGTTAACGGCAAAATCAAAGGGCGCATATCCGTCCCCTCAGGCGCTTCTCAAGAAGAGATTGAAAAGACCGCGAAAGAAGCGGCGGCGGGCGCGCTTTCGGGAAAAGAAATCAGAAAAGTTATCGTTATCCCGCAAAAACTCGTTAGCATAGTCGAAGGTTAAAGATTGAGAGACCGTCCCTTTCAGGTGGTTCAACGAGGATTAAGGAAGTTTCATGCGTTGTCAAAATTGTAAGAGGGAGCTTGGCGACGGCCTTCTTCCCGCTCGTTGTCCTCATTGCGGGCAATCGCCGAGAAAAGAAAGTCCCCACGGATCTCGTCGTTCAAAGCGAAACCTCGATCAAATCGTGTCTCATACGCGCATCTCGAAGATGCAAAAAGACAATGTAGATGCGTGGAAAATTTCACGCGTTGCAAAAAAGGCCGCTGACGATTCGAAGAAGCGCGCCAAAATTTTGTTGCTCTTTATTGGTCTCGTAGCCGCTCTTTTTGCGGCTTTCGCTCTTTTCTCTTATTCCTGTACCACGCCTCAAGTGCCTGACGTGGTGGGCTGGCAAGAAGCGCGCGCAAAGACGGCGCTGGAAGAGGCTGGTTACAACGTCGAGAGAACTGAAGAAACTTCCCAGACCATTAACGCCGGCATGATCATAAAAACAGATCCTCCTGCTTCTACGTACGCGGCGCGGGGAACCAACGTAACGATGACGGTGGCATTAGCTCGAATCATGCCTGATGTTATTGGAAAAACGCAGGAAGAGGCAACCGCCGCCTGCGACAACGCTTCAATTCCTTACAAAATTGAGGAGGAGGCTTCCGACAAACCCGAAGGAACCGTTTTGAACTCCTCGGTAAACGCTGGAGAGACGGTTGAGGCGAACCAAACCGTTGTGCTCACGGTCGCAACTTCTCTTCGCGTGCCTCACGTGGTGGGCCTCACCCAGGCCGAGGCCGACTCTGCTTTAAGGGCGCTTAATCTCGTTCCGCAAGTGAAATATCAATACAGCGCAGACGAATCTCAGCAAGGAATAGTGCTTTCTTCCGACCCGACTGAAGGCGCGAAGGTAGCAGAAAACGCCACCGTAACCATAACGATAGCGAGCTCAGAGCAAGGGCAAGCTCAGGCCACGGCAGATGCGGTGATTGATGCGGTGTATGGAGCAACACCTTCGGGTGATTCCATTGGGGTCGCCCTGGCGCCGTACCTTTCTCCAAGCTCAGGTTACGTGGGAAAAAGCGCCCATGACATTTGGTGGGGCCTCATTAAAAGGGGAGGTCTTTACCCTGATCAAAGCGCCGCTCTCCAATCCCTTCCGCGCTCGCTTATAAGCAAAAATATTACGATTTCTGCGGATGGAAAATCCGCCTCTGCCACGGTAAAAGTTCACTGGCTTTGGGATCCGATGGGTTCGCGTTATTCAGGCGTTACCTCAAACGATACTCACAATATCACGATGACCTTCGACGACCAGGGCCTGCTTGTCAGTTTCTACGATTCCAAAACCGACGTTCCCACCTTTAATTACAGCTAATTTTTGGTTTGAGCCAATCTCTTCACTTTCGGCGCGCCCTTCTCGGCCTAGTTGACTTTTTCGCCCATCCTTGCCATACTGATACCAATTGAAGACGCACCTTTTGGGGAGTCGAAGCGAGAAATCGCTCTCGAGTCCCTTTTTTATACTCTTTTGGCGTGTATTTAGCACCCAGGCCTGGGGAGGAAAGGAAATTATGGGTCTTGACCAGATAAAAGATGAGCTTTTTGAAGTTCTCGAGAAGAGTGCAGGCGAGCATGGCGCAGATGT
Source organism: uncultured Coriobacteriaceae bacterium (assembly GCA_947426865.1). Classification (GTDB taxonomy): domain Bacteria; phylum Actinomycetota; class Coriobacteriia; order Coriobacteriales; family Atopobiaceae; genus MGBC105563. The sequence continues at coordinate 126,023 of CANEFS010000001.1, forward strand.
CGTTGACGTGTGGGTAACGCGCCAGGGAAATACGCCGCTTGTTCAGGTGTTCGTTGACAAAGCTGACGCCGGTCCAGAATCTACGCCCATTTCTTTGGATGAGGTGGCAGAGCACACCCCCTGGATTTCTGCTGCCCTTGATTCTCTTGATATCATCGATGGCCCCTACAACTTGGAGGTTTCGAGCCCTGGCATGTATCGGCCGCTTCGAAAAGAGTGCGATTTTGTCGCCTATGCGGGAGAGAGAATCAAGCTCAAGAAGAAAGGAAATTCGGGGCGTTTGAAGTTTACTGGCGAGCTTCTGGGAGTCGAAGACGGATCGGTAAAGCTTGTCTCGGATAAGCAGGAATTCCTTGTTCCGCTAACCGAAATTGAAAAAGCCACGGTAGAGCCGAAGTTTTAAAGAATTATAGAGTGAAGTTTTTGCGAGTTATTGAACGTTTGTGAGTTATTAAGAGGTTATTAAGAAGTTATTAAGGATTTACTAAGGAAAAGTGAGCCACAGGAAGGAAAAAAGATGGCAACACAGATGCTTAACGCTTTAAACGAACTATGCCAGATTCATCACATCGATGAGTTTTTGCTGCTTGATCGCCTCGAGCAGTCGCTGGCACGTGCTTACGAGGATATGCTCCACCTCGACAACGGCGCGCGCGTAACGATTGATAGAATGACTGGCAAGGTCTACGTCTACAAGCTCATCCCCAAGGGCGAGCCCGATCCCGAGACCGGTGAGTATGAGGACTTCGACGAAGAGGACGTGACGCCAAAGGACACGAGCCGCATCGCCGCCATCTATGCCAAACAAGAGATTGCCGCCCTCGTTCGTGAGGCCGAGAAAAAACAGATTTATGCTGAGTTTTCCGACCGCGTGGGCGACGTTATCAACGGTGTCGTGCTCCAATCCACGCCCGATTTCACCATCATCAAAATCCGCGACGGCGTCGAGGCCGAGCTTCCGCACTTTAATTTGAAGCGCTATCCTGACGAGCGCAACGAACGGCCCGCCGGTGAGCACTACCTGCACAATCAGCGCTTGAAAGCCCTCATCATAGACGTTCGCGATACCAACAATCCCGAGAAAACCATCCGCAATGAGCGCTTTCGCCCCACGCTGGTGGTCAGCCGCTCCCACCCAGAACTTCTCAGACGCCTCTTCGAGCTTGAGGTGCCCGAAATCTACGACGGCATCGTCGAGATTAACTCGGTCGCTCGCGAGCCGGGGTATCGCTCGAAGATTGCGGTGAGTTCCAACGACCCCCACCTCGATCCGGTGGGTGCTTGCGTTGGTCCTCGCGGCTCTCGCGTTCGCGCGGTCGTGAACGAGCTTCGTGGCGAGCGCGTCGATGTTATTCCTTGGTCAGACAATCCTGCCGTGCGCATCGCCGCAGCTCTTTCGCCGGCGCAAGTTTCGCAGGTTCTTGTCGACGAAGACGAAAACCACGTGACCGTTATCGTTCCTGACGACCAGCTGTCTCTCGCGATTGGAAAAGAGGGACAAAATGCCCGTTTAGCTGCACGTTTGACTGGCTACCATATCGACATCAAAAACGAGACGCTTGCTCACGACATCATCGAGACCATCAAAGCGCAAAAGGCTGAAGAGGAACCGGAGCAAGAAGTTGAGGTGCGTTGCGCCTACGTCTCGCCAAAGGGCATCCAGTGCAGAAACCTAGCCCGTCCGGGTTCGCGCTACTGCGGAGTTCACGCCAAGCTTGAACAGGAAGCAGAAGTGGTCGCCCTTGACTCAGAGCTTTCACCGGAAGATTCACCGGAGGACTCCGAGGACTAACTAAGAAAAGAAGGCATGCACCAGTGAGACCTCAGGCTTTGTTGACGTGGACGCGCCCAAACCAGGTTTCTAAAACGGGTTTCTCGAAAACAAAAGGAAAGATAAGAGAAGAATATGGCAAAGATTCGCGTTAGTGAGCTCGCCAAAGAATACGGCATGACTAGCCCGGAGCTCCTTGAAAAGCTTAAGGAAATTAAGATTCCGGCAAAGACCGCCTCTTCTACCTTGGCGCCTGCTTACGTTTCGATTATCAAGAAGAAACTTGCTCCTCTCATCAAAGAACGCCAGGCTCAGATTGAGGAGGCGAAGAAAAAAGAGGAAGCGGCAAAGCAGAAGGCCGAGGAGAAGGCGAAGGCGGAGGCCGAAGAAGAGCGTCTTGAGGCCGAGAAACGCCGCCAAGCTGAGCGCGCTGAGGCTGAGGCGAAAAAGAACGGTATTGCCGTGAAGAGCGCCACCGCCAAGAAGGCTTCGACCAAGAAGAGGGGCAACGTCGTCGACCTTATCGATGTTGACGAGGAAGAAATCATTGCCTCGCACGGCCAAGAGCTTGCCGATGTTGAAGCTGTTGAAGACGCTGAAATTGAAGAAGCCGCCGCCGAGAAAAGCACGGGCAAGGCCGCGAAGAAAACGACGGCCAAAGCCGGCAAAACTGCGAAAACCAGCAATGCTGCCAAGGCTACTAAAACCGGAAAGGGTGCTTCTAAGAAAGCTACAGCAGAAGCTGAAGTAGAGGCCGCAGAAGAGAAAGGCGCCGCAAAGGGAGCTGCCAAAAAGACAACGAAGAAGGCAACGAAAGCTTCTGCGAAAAGCAAAAAAGAGGCTGCCGAAGCAGAGAAAGCAAGCGAATCTGAGCAGAGCGTTGAGCCAGAAGGCGCAGAAGAAGCAGCTGCCGAAGGCAAAACTTCTGCCAAAGGCAAAAAAGCCGCAGCTTCAAAGAGCAAAACAGCCGCAAAAGATAGGGGTAAAAAGGATTCAAAAGAGACTAAAAAGATTGAGACACCCTCTCGGTTCAAAACACTCCTTGAACAAATCGCTCAACAAGAAGAGACTCTCGTCAAGAAAAAGGTTGAAGTTACCAACGTTTCGAATCTCAATAATCGTCGCACCGGACAGCGCGGAGGGCGCCTCTCGACAAAGAATCTTGAGAACCAAGGCTTTGTCAGCCCCGAGAAAGCAGCGGCATTTGCGAAGCGTCAAAAGAACCGCCGCTATCAAGAACGCGACGAGCGCGAGGGTGAAGACCGCTACGCTCGCATGGCTCGTGCCGCAGAAGAGTACAACCGCGAGCGCATTTTGGAAGATGCGCGCGCACAGGTTGAAGAGGCAACGCGTGAGAGCGAAGGACGCCGCAAGAAGCGTAAAGAGCACAGAAAACAGCAGGCAGAAGCACAAGCGAAAGAAGCCGCTATTCAACAAGCTCTTGAAAACGACCAAGATCTCTCCAAGCTTGACGAAGTGAAAATCCCCACCGGCTCTACCGTCCAAGAGATGGCAGAACTTCTCGACATCAATGCAAACGACATCATCAAACGCCTCTTTATGCTGGGCACTCCTTTGACGATGACGCAAACGATGAGCGACGACCTTATCGAGCTTGTGGCAGACGACTTGGGCGCAAAAGTTAAAGTCATGACGAAGGAAGAGGAGAACTCCTTCACCTTCTACGACGATCCCAAGGATCTGAAGCCGCGCCCGCCGGTGGTAACTGTTATGGGTCATGTCGACCACGGTAAAACCTCGACGCTGGACGCGATTCGCCACACCGGTGTCGCAGAAGGAGAGGCCGGCGGTATTACTCAGCATATCGGTGCTTCTCAGGTAAAAATTAACGACCGCATTATTACGTTCGTTGACACGCCGGGTCACGAGACCTTTACCTCGATGCGCGCGCGCGGCGCTAAAGTCACCGACATCGTGGTCCTCGTGGTCGCAGCAGACGACGGCGTCATGCCCCAGACCGTAGAGTCTATCAACCACGCAAAGGCGGCAGGCGTTCCCATTGTCGTTGCGGTCAATAAAATCGACAAAGACGGCGCCAACCCCGACAACGTCAAAAAGGAGCTGGCCGATCACGGCGTCATCCCCGAAGAGTGGGGCGGCGACAACATGTTCGTGAACATCTCGGCGAAAAAGAACATCGGTATCGATGAACTTCTCGAGACAATCCTTTTACAAGCAGACGTTTTAGAGCTTAAAGCCAATCCTGACACGTTCGCCTCCGGCTACGTTTTGGAGGCCAAACTTGACAAGGGAAGAGGTTCGGTTGCGACCCTTCTCGTGAACCGCGGACAACTGCATGTGGGAGACGCCCTTGTGGCAGGTACTTCTTTTGGCCACGTGCGCGCCATGCTTGACCAGCGCGGCAACCCCATTGAGTCGGTGGGTCCCTCTGATCCTGCAGAGATTCTCGGCTTGCAGTCCGTGCCCCAAGCAGGAGATGAATTCCGCGTCTTTAAAGACGAGCGCGACGCCCGCGACCTGGCAGAATCTCGTGCCCTGAAAGCGCGCATCGAAGAGCAGAACCGCGTCCACCATGTCACGCTGGAAAACCTCTTTGATACGATGGCCGACTCTGAGGTCAAAGAACTTAACCTCGTCGTAAAAGCCGACGTACAAGGCTCGATTGAGGCGCTGAGCGACGCGCTTGAGAAGATGGACCAGTCCGAGGTTCGCATCAACATCATCCACTCGGCCGTGGGTGCCATCTCTGAAACCGACGTCGTTTTGGCGGAGGCCTCAAACGCCATCATCATCGGTTTTGGCGTGCGCCCTGATGCCAAAGCACGTGCCGCTGCTGAGCACGCTCAGGTTGAAATTCGCACCTACTCCGTCATCTATCAGGCGATTGAGGATATCGATGCTGCCCGCATTGGTATGCTCAAACCCACCGAAAAAGAGGTCCAAACCGGCTCTGCTGACGTTCGCGAAACCTTCAAGGTACCTAAAGTTGGAATCGCTGCTGGTTGTTTGGTCTCGGAGGGCGAGATTTCTAGAGACGATTCCGTGCGCCTCATTCGCGACGGTATTGTGGTCTTCGAAGGAAAGATTGCATCGCTTCGCCGCTTTAAGGACGACGTCACAAGTGTCAAAGCAGGCTATGAGTGCGGTATCGGCTTGGAAGACTACCAAGACATCCATCCTGGCGACGTCATCGAAAGCTTCAAGATTGTCGAAGTGGCGCGTACAGAATAAGTGGCCGAGAAACCCTTAAGAGAGTCGAAAAAATGAAGACGAACAAGAACAGTAGACGCTTTTCTGAGCAAGCCAAAGAGGCGCTTGCTCAGATTCTTCTTTTTGAACTCGACAACCCCGAGTTTGCTCTCGTGACCGTAACGGGCACCGATGTCAGCGTGGATAAGAGCTACATTCAAGCCTACATCACCACGCAAGACGGCAATAGCGAAGAGGCTCTTGAGGCCCTTAATCGCGCCAAAGGGCGCATCCGCACTGACCTAGGACATCGCTTGCACTGGCGCGTGACACCCAAAATCGATTTCTTTTTAGATCCTGCAACTGAGGCCGCAGAGCGCCTTACCTACGCTTTGCAAAACGTGCCCCCTACGCTTGCGAAAGAACGCGTGGCAGAGCGCGCTGAGGAGCGCGAAAAAGAACGCGAGCAAGAACGCGCTGAAGAGCGCGAGTCCGAGCTTGCAGAAGAGCACAAGCAGAATCTTTCAGAAGAGCAAGACGCGAAGGAGGAGTAGAGCAACATGAAGGAGCTTAAAACACCTTCTTTTGTTTTGAATCCTCGTTTCATTCCTTTATTTGAAACCCTCGAGGCCTCTATCGACGAGGCGAAAACGATTGCACTTTGCGCTCACACGAAGCCGGACGGGGATGCTTTCGGCTCTGTGCTGGCACTGGCGGCTCTTCTCGAGAAAGTCGCGCCGGAAAAAGAAATATTCTGTCTCCTTGCCGACAACGAGGAGCCCTCGCAAACCTTTTCTTTTCTAAAACCGCAAGAGAAATTTCTGACCCCTGCCGCCTTTGAACAAACCTGCCGAGAAAACCACAGAGACCTTAATCTTTTCATTTCCCTTGATACGCCCCTTTTAAGGCGCCTCGGCCACGCTGGCGAAATTGCCGAGCACGCCAAAAAGGTGATTTCAATCGACCATCATCTTTCCCGCCAGCTTTTTGCAGATTCTTCCATTGTCGATGAGAATGCTGCGGCAACGGGAGTGCTCGTTGGTCAGTTCCTTCTTTATCTGCAAGAAAAGCTTGAAAAGCAGCTGATTGATGCAGAGATTGCGAACGACTTATTTTTGGCGCTCATGACCGATACGGGACGCTTCCAGTACCAAAATGCCTCCTCGGAGTGTTTTGCCCTGGCAGCCTGGTTGATAGCAAACGGCGCCGAGCCAAGTTTTCTCTCGACACAGATTTACCAAAGCGAGCCGCTGGCGCTCCTCAAGCTAAAGGCGCGCGTCACGGAGCGCATCACCCTTCATTGCGACGGACTTCTCGCTTACAGCTTTGCCACAGCTGATGACTTCGAAGAGCTCGGCATTCGTCCAACCGACGCCGACGGGCTCGTGGATATCGTTCGCAGTGTTGGAGGATCCCAAATCGCTCTTTTCCTGAAGGAACTTGACCAGCCAATCGCGGCCCCTGTCCAAGAAACATCGCAGCAGCAAAATCAACATCAAGATCAATCGTCGAAGGAAGTAAACGGTCAGGCTCACATCCGCGGCAGTTTGCGCGCAAAAGGCGATGCCGACGTGGCCTCAATTGCAGCTCACTTTTCAGGAGGAGGCCACCGAGCAGCTGCCGGCTTTTCTGCGACCGGCACGCTTGAATCGGTTGCCAAAGAAGTCATAGAGCTTGCCAAAAAAACTCTCCGCTAGAAGAGGCTTCCTCCATGTTCAATGAAGTCATCGCGATAAACAAAGATGCCGGCTTTACCAGCCACGATGTGGTGACTCGGCTGCGTTCGCTTCTCATGCAAAAGCGCATTGGCCATGCCGGAACGCTCGATCCTTTTGCCACGGGCGTTTTAGTGATTGGCCTTGGCCAGGCGACCAAGCTCCTTGAATATTTTTCTGCGGAGAAAAAAACGTACGTTGCGACCTTCGTTTTTGGTGAAGAGCGCACGACCGACGATGTTGAAGGGGAGGCAGTCTCGTCAGCCTTTTCTTTTGAATCCCCCGTTGGCGCTTCACCGTTTGCGCTTACAGATAAGCAGTTCAAAGACGTTCTTAAAAGCTTGGCAGATGATGCTTTTGCCCAGGCAGAAATTGCCAAATTAAAAGAGATGAAAACGCAGATTCCACCGGCATTTTCAGCCGTTTCTGTCGAAGGTGTTCGCTCGTATAAAGCGGCTCGAAAACAAGAGAAAAATGAAGTTGAGCAGACGCTGTCTCCACGGTCCATTGAAATTTATAGCGCAGAACTTCTGGAGATAGGCGTTATGAACGTGAAGCCCCAAGATTACGAAGAAGAGTCTGAAGCGCCACTCTCCAAAACAACCGACAAAGAGATCTCACAAGACGCGCCAAAACACAAAGAGCTTCCTTTTTGGACGCTTAAGCTCGATGTTTCAAAAGGCACCTACATTCGCTCGATTGCCCGCGACTTAGGCCGCGCCCTGGGTGTGGGAGGATACGTTCACGCTCTCAAACGAGTTGCGTCAGGCGCTCTCAGTTTGCAAGACTGCCTTTCACTCGAAGAAATTGAGCAAGCCAAAACAGAAGATGCAGAAAAAGTTGAAGCCCGCTTGGCAGAACAAGTTGAAGCCCGCTCGACAGAAAAGCCTGAAGCTTACTCCGCGCAAATAACGGAGAGAAATGCCGCCGAGAAAAACGTCGGAAAAGAAGCGGTCAATTCCCTCCCGGCAGCAAACGACGAGGGGCTTCTCGAAAAACTTCTGGACGCCAAAGCGATAAATCTTTACGAAGTCCTCGATATACCTTTTCGCTATCTGAGTCCCTTTGAGTTTAAGAAAGTGCAAACGGGTTGCTCAATTATGAATCGAGACGCGGTGTATCGCGACCAAAACATTCTGCCCAAAAGAGGGGACCGCGTGGCGCTCTTTAACGAGGAGGGTATTTGGGGAATTTGGCAGGTCAAAGACGATATTTCTCTCGTTTGCGAGAAGAACTTTACCGAGCCTATAAAAGGTCTCGAGGTGCCCTATGTGCTCTAACCAAAATGTGCCATCCGACGTTCAGCTAACTCCGCAAGAGAGCTGTCACGCAGGCGTCACGCCAGAGTCGTCTTCAACCAATCGCCAAAAAGTGGTTGGTGTCATCGGCACCTTCGACGGCCTCCACAAAGGCCACACCTATCTCATCCAACAAGCAAGAAACGCAGCCAAACAGGCAAACCTGCCTCTTGTCGCTTTCACGTTTTCTCCCAGTCCCAAAGAGGTCCTCGCGCCTCAGACGTTTAAGGGAGCCTTGCTCGACGAGCAGACAGGAGAAAAGGAGCAGCTCCTAAAGGTGGTAGGCGTCGATGAGGTTATCGTCCTTCCTTTCAACAAAACCTTCGCTGAGCGCACGCCAGCCGACTTTATCGAAAACGTCCTTCTTAAAAATTTCGCTTTCGAAAAACTTTTCGTCGGCGAGAATTTTACGTTCGGCGCGCACGGCCAAGGCACACCTATGACATTGAAGGCCGCGATTCCAAGCACGGAAATCGTCGATCTTCTCACAATGCAGGGCAAGCCCGTTTCGTCCACCTCCATCCGAGAAGCCCTTCTTAAAGGCGACATCTTAACGGCAAATGCGCTGCTAGGACGCCCGTATGAGATCTTGGGAATTGTGGAGAGAGGAAACGGACGGGGCGCTAAACTCAACTTTCCTACGGCAAACATCGCCCCCTCTGCCAAGAGAGTGCTGCCGCCGGCCGGCGTTTATGCAGGTTATGCCCAGACTGAAAATGGAGGGCGCTACCTTGCGGCTATCAACGTTGGAACATCGCCTACGTTTAAGGATGAGGTCAAGCCCTACATTGAGGCCCACTTGCTTGACTTTGACGGCAACATTTACGGCCAGCCCTTGACCGTCTATTTCGAGAAACGCCTTAGGGAAGAAAAGACCTTTTCGTCCGTGGAAGAATTGATGGATACCGTACAATCGAACATAAAAGAAGTGCGAGAGCTTCTAGGGGAAAGCCCGTTTCTTGCGAGCACGCACACGAAGGGAGGAGAGAAAAGTTGATTTCTGATGAAGAACGCGATCAAGTTCGCGCAGCTACCGATCTCGTTTCTCTCGTCTCGGAAACAGTAGTGCTCAAGCAACGCGGGGCGGACGATTTTTGGGGTTGTTGTCCCTTCCATCATGAAAAATCGCCGTCCTTCCACCTTCGCAGCTCCTCGGGGCTTTGGCATTGTTTTGGATGTGGGGAAGGCGGCGACGTCTTTGACTACGTAAAAAAGCGCGAAAATCTGGACTTTGCGGACGCGGTGCGCTTTCTTGCCGCACGCGCCGGTATCGAACTGCACGAAGATTATTCCGGTTCGCGCGGCCCTAAAAAGACCAGACTCTCTGAGGCCCTTCTGAGCGCTGAGGAGTTCTATCAAATAAATCTTATGCGCTCAGGCAGCCCTGATGCCCAAAATGCCCGAGAATATCTTGCCTCGCGCGATTTTAGCAGTGCCGTTTGCAAAAAGTGGGGAATAGGATTTGCTCCGGCCTCAACCAATCTAGCGGCGCAACTTCTCCAAAAGGGTTTCTCGGCAAAAGAGTTGGAAGTGGCAGACTTGGGCGTTTCACGTGGAGGACGCCTGCGCGACCGCTTTTTTAACCGCGTCATGTTTCCCATCACGAACGAACTGGGCTCGATTATTGGGTTTGGCGGGCGCGTTCTGGGCGATGGTAAACCGAAGTATCTGAACTCGAAGGACTCGAGCATTTGGCACAAATCGAAAAATCTTTACGGGCTCGACAAGGCCAAAGACGCCATCGTTTCAAAGAGCGCCGTCATCATCGTCGAGGGCTACACTGACTGCATTTCCCTGCATGAAGCAGGCTTTTCAAACACCGTGGCGGTGCTGGGAACGGCGCTGACGCAAGACCACATCAAGCTTCTGTCGCGCTATCGTCCCCGCAAAATCATTTCGCTTTTCGACGGCGACGAGGCAGGGCAGCGAGCAGCCAAAAAGGTCTCGCAGTTCGTTGACAAAACCGAGGCAGACCTGCTTGTTTGTGTCTTGCCGGAGAATTTGGATCCGGCAGAATATCTTGAAAAGTTCGGCCGAGAAGCCCTTGCCAAAAAGATTGAAAATTCCGTTCCGGTCATGGATTTCGTCCTGAAAAAGGAGTTCGAAGGTATGGACGAGTGGTCTCCTGGGATGCGCGTTTCGAAGCTGAGGGAGATTGCCGACCTTTTCGCGCCCCTCAGCAAAAGTCCGCTCCTTTCGACCTACGTGGCAACCATCGCCGACCTTTTGAACATCTCGCAAGACGACGTTTTCAACGCAATTAATGTTGCGGAGAAAAAAGCGGCGAGTGGAAGAGCCTCCTTTTCTCAAGCGCCTTTTTCGCCGGCCCTAACCTCTTCGTATGCGCCGGTTTCCGCCGGCTTTAGCCCTTCCGCTCCGGCCCCGGCCCCGTCTCCCACCTCGGCTTCGGCTTCGGTCCCGGGCTCGGCTCCAGTGACCTCTCCTGGTGGCGGAGTTGAGGGGGGAGTCGAAGCTTCCTCCCATGCTGCACCCGGCGTGAACCCGGGCTTTTTGACGAAGGATGAAGAGCTCCGCCTGAAAATGGAAAGGGAGCTCCTCAGTCTTTTAGCTGAAAACCGCGCGGTTTTCTCGGAAAATGTCGTAGAAACGAAAGGGATTTCCTGGCTGGATGCGGTGGACGAAAACATTTTTTCTATCATTCAAAGCGCGCCTCAATCGGAAAATGCCAGAGAGTTGATTGCAACAATCACCGCAAAAGTTCCGGATGCAGCAAAGATTTTGGCTTCTGCAGAGATTGAAGATCAGAGTGAAAGTCAGGTTCGCGTGCAGGCTGATTTTCTCGTTAAGAACATCCTTTTCCTTCAAAAACAAGCCGAGTTTCGCCGCATCAAATCGCGCCTCGGACTGACTTCGAAGGGAATAGAAGAGGAAGGGGAGGAGCTTTTGAGAAAAGCGTCTTCTCTCCAAAAAGAAATTGCGGAGTTGCAAAAAGAAATAACGAATCAGTTTTAACTTTGCCACCACCGATTTTCGTTTTTAACAATGTATTTTGGGTATACTAATTGGTCGTTTGCTTGGAAAGGATATACGTGTCTCCTTTAACAAAAAAATCAAAAGCTCAAAAGACTTCAGCAAAAAGTGCAAAGGCGCAAAAAAGCTCCTCTTCTCCCAAAAAAGAGAGTGCTAAAAAGTCACCTTCTAAAACGAATTACGTCGCTAAAAAAGCGGCAAAAAAAACGGCCGCTAAAAGCGGAGCAAAAAAGGTTGCCGCTGCGGTGAAAAAAGCCGCCTTGGCTAAGAAAACAACGGTGAAGAAGGCTGCTCAAAAGACATCTGCTGCAAAGGAAAAAGCGAAAAAGGCCGTTAAAAAGGCAACTTCAGCAAAGACCGCCAAGAAGGTAACGGCTGCAAAAGGAGCCGCAAAGAAAGCAACTGCTACGAAAGTAGCTACGAAGAAAACGACGCCCGCCAAAAACCAGGCTGTCTCAACTAAGAAAAAAACGGTTGCTGCAAAAAAGCAAGCGGCGAGTGCCAAGAAACAAACAACCGCTAAGAAACAAGCAGCGGCAAAAAAACAAACCGCAAAAGAGGCGACCTCTGCAACGCCAAAAGCTGCAAAGACACGTTCGGCTGAGACGGCCAAGGCAAAACAGGCGAGCACCTCAACAAAAAAAGCTGCTTCTAAAAAAGCTGAGGCCAAAAAAGACACGAAAAAAACGGCCAAGCGCGCCTCGACCAAGACGGAAAAGGCTGCCAACAAGTCTTCATCCAACGAGGCTCTTGACATCTTAACCATCCAAGAAGCACTGGTAGAGAAGGGCAAAAACAACAAGCTCACCCTCACCGAAGACGATATTCAAGTCGCTCTTTCTGATATCGATTACAACCCTGATGAGCTTGATAAGCTCTACGACACTATTCGCAAAAACGGCATTGCGATTACCAATCCTAACTCCAGCGAGGATACTCCCGGTATTTTGGCCGCTGAAGAAACAGTCGAAAGCAAACTCGAAGAAGAGGCAAAAAAGACACCGGCAACCGCTTCTAAAACCCCAGCCCCAAAGCGTGAGGGAGCCAAAAAGTCCCGTATCAATACTGGAACCGTCATGCTGACGGGAGATCCGGTCCGCATGTATCTGAAGGAAATCGGAAAAGTTTCCCTTCTTAGCGCTGCCGACGAGGTTCACCTTTCCATGAAGATTGAGGCTGGCACCCAAGCGGAAGAAAAGCTCGCCGCCTTCCACGCCGAAGAGATCAAACTGACCCGCGCCGAGCAGCGCCGCCTCACGCGCGTCGAGCAAATGGGACTTGAAGCAAAACAGGATCTTATCTCGGCAAACCTTCGTTTGGTCGTCTCTATAGCGAAAAAATATGTCGGCCGCGGCATGCTCTTCTTGGACCTCATCCAGGAAGGCAACCTTGGTCTTATTCGCGCTGTCGAGAAGTTCGACTACACCAAGGGTTTTAAATTTTCAACGTATGCAACCTGGTGGATTCGCCAGGCCATAACCCGCGCCATTGCCGACCAGGCGCGCACCATTCGTATTCCTGTGCACATGGTCGAGACGATCAACAAGCTCGTCCGTGTCCAGCGCGACCTTCTTCAGCAACTCGGTCGAGATCCAACTCCGGAAGAGATTGGCAAGAAGATGGAGCTGAGCGCAGAGCGCGTTCGCGAGATCCAAAAGATTAGCCAGGAGCCCGTTTCTCTCGAGACACCCATTGGCGAAGAAGAGGATTCGCAACTGGGCGATTTTATTGAGGACGCTCAAGCGATTTCTCCTCAAGAGGCGGCCAGTGACTCGATGCTTCGCGAGCAGTTGAATCAGGTTCTTGAATCTTTGGCCGACCGTGAGCGCAAAGTTATTAAGCTTCGCTTTGGTCTTGAGGACGGCCACCCTCGCACGCTGGAGGAAGTTGGGCGCGAATTTGGCGTTACCCGTGAGCGCATCCGTCAGATTGAGTCGAAGACGCTCGCAAAACTTCGTCATCCCTCGCGCTCCGGCAAGCTTAAAGATTACATGGAAGATTAGAGTCCGTTAAAAAAGAGAGCCTGTTAGGAAAAACATGTCACAAGACCGAAAGAGCATGAAAGTCATCAGCCTCCTTTGCATCCTTTGGGGGCTTTTCTCGGCAATATTTACGTTGCTCGTTATCATCGAGGCGTCTAGCAACGGATGGACTGCCCTCAGTGGCGCTTTTGCTGTCGGCACTTTCGTCCAAACCGTTTTGGGCATTTACGTTGCTTCGGCCGGAGTGAAGGGGGCAAACACGCCCTCCAAAGCGTTGCCTTTTATGCTTTCTTCCATCGCGTTTGGCCTGCTAGAAGTGCTGTTTCTGATTGCCGTTTTCCTACTCTTCCAAGTGGAAGACCCGAGCGCTCTTTTTGCCGGTTGGTGGGGAATTGTTCTGTCGGTTCTTGCAGCTATTTTGGGGTTTCTTGGCTATTTCTTTGGCAGACGCGTCTACCGAGCATCTCTTAAGTAGCCCGTTAAGGGGCCTGCATTCTTCCGTTTTATTCGAGAAAGTCTCTTAGCACGGGAGAGAAATTGATTGCCATGGCTGAGAGATTGGTAGGCTTCGGCTCGCTCTTGCTGTAATCGAACAAAGTCTCGTCAAAGTTGCCGGAATTCTGGTACTATTTTGAAGCACGAAATGGGCGATTGGCTCAGGGGTAGAGCGCTGCCTTCACACGGCAGAGGTCGTTGGTTCGAAACCAACATCGCCCACCATTTTTTGAAGAAAATCAGCACGTATGCTGCTATTAGTTGAAAACGTTTCTAAATCCTTTGGCCCGCAGGTTCTCTACACTTCTGCCACCCTCCAGCTTAATAAGGGAGAACGCTGGGCGCTCGTCGGTCCTAATGGGGCTGGTAAAACCACTCTGTTGAAAATCATCTTGGGTCAAGAAACTGCAGATAAAGGAAGCATTTCTATCGCTAAAGGAACAACGCTTGGCTATCTCGAACAAGAGATAAAAAAACCCACCCAGGCGCCTGCGCTCGAAGAAGTTCTCAATTCGGTGACCGAGATCAAAGACCTGGAAGCCCGCATTGAAAAGACTCAAAACGAGCTAACCCACACCCACCAGCCAGAGAAGCAGGAAGCTCTTCTCAAAATCTTAGGCGAGGCGCAGAATCGTTTTGAAGAGCTGGGAGGCTACGAGCTTGAAAGTAACGCCAAGCAAATCATGGCGGGCCTCGGCTTTTCCGAGAAAGACTTCAACAAACCTACCAACGAGTTTTCCGGTGGCTGGCTTATGCGTATCGCTCTTTCAAAGCTCCTGCTCAAGCATCCCGATGTGCTTCTTCTTGACGAGCCGACGAACCACCTCGATCTGGAATCGGTCCACTGGTTTGAGTCGTTTTTAAATTCGTATTCGGGTTCGGTTTTGATGGTCAGCCACGACCGCGCTTTTATGGATCAAGTCGTCGACCACGTTGCGGCGCTAGAGAACAGAACGCTCCGCACGTACAAGGGTAATTATTCGGCGTATTTGAAGGCCCGAGAAGAAAACCTCGAGCAGCTTCGTGCCAAACGTTCAGCTCAGGAGCGCGAGATCGCACACATGCAAGTGTTTGTCGACAAGTTTCGCTATAAGGCGACGAAGGCGAAGGCAGCTCAGGAGCGCATGGCTCGCATTGAGCAAATCAAGGAAAATCTTGTGGTTCTTCCCGAGAAAACCAGCCACGTCCACTTCACCTTCCCGCAACCTCAGCGCACGCCCGATTTGGTGGTGTCTCTCGAAGATGTCGAGAAAACCTACGAGACTCCAAAGGATGATACGGGCGCGCAACTTGTAAAAAATACAGTGTACAAGGACTTGAACCTCAAGCTTTATCGAGGAGACAGAGTGGCTCTCGTGGGGCCAAACGGAGCGGGGAAGTCCACGCTTATGAAGCTGATTGCTGGCGCCATCGAGCCTACCAAAGGAGAAGTCGGCCTAGGAAAAAACGTTTCTGTTTCCTACTATGCTCAGCACCAAACGGAAAATTTGGAGCCTGCTCACACTGTTTTGCAGGAAATGAACGAGGCTGCTAAAGGCTGGACAACGACGGAGGAGCGTCGTCTTTTAGGCGCCTTTCTTTTTACGCCCGACGATATCGAGAAAAAAATCTTGCTTCTTTCCGGTGGCGAGAAAGCCCGTCTCGCGCTTGCAAAAATGCTTGTTCAACCTGCAGCTTTGCTCTGCCTGGACGAGCCTACAAACCACTTGGATATCGACTCGGTTTCTGTTTTGGAAGATGCGCTGAAAGATTTTACGGGAACTATCGTCTTTATCTCGCACGACGAAACCTTGGTGCGCGCAATCGCCAACAAAATCATCGATGTGCGCGACGGGCAAGCTCGCGTTTTTGAGGGCGACTACGACTACTATCTTTTCAAGCGCGCAGACCTGAACGCCCGCAAGCTTGAAGAGGATGCGACCGCTGAAGAAGCGCATCCCGCCCCTTCCTCTGGCAGCCAACCAGCTCCTTCCCCAAACGGCTCAACTTCAAGTAACGCCCAGGCCGCACCCAATAAGCCCTTCTCGGAAAGAGCGGGAGGAGGCCCCAAAACAAAAGAGCAAAAACGCGCCGAGGCCGCTCAGAGAAATCTCCTCTACCAGATGACGGCGGTACCAAAAAAGCGCATGGCCGCCATCGAAGATAAGCTGGAGAAAAAAAAGAAGCGCCACACAGAGCTCATGGATTTGCTGGCGGACAACGACATCTACCAGCAGAAAGAAGCGTTTGACGCCGCCATGCAGGAGTATTCCAAAATCGTGAAGGAAATCCCTGCTTTAGAGGAAGAATGGCTTGAGCTTTCTCTAGAATTGGAGGAGGTTGAAAAAGCTCAGGCCGCCGCAAAAACCGAGAAACCAGGGGAAGACGGGAACAACTAAGGTTCCGAGAAGCCCAGGGAAGCCGAGAAAATCAAGAGGCTAGGGAAGCATAAGAAGGCCAGAAACGACGAGAACAAGAGGGGAGAAGTGAATCTTCGATGCGAGAAGCACCCATTATCATATTGCGCATTCTTTCGATGCTGTTCCGCGTTCTCGCACTCGTTTTGGCTTTTATCATTCTTCTCTTGCTGTTTGGAACCTCGGCTCGCTTTAATTTGGTAGATCAAGTGGCTACTTTATCGGCGCTCGCCCCTTTTGGAGGAAACGCCGCGTTGCTCGTGCCAACTCCTTTGGGAGGCGCGATTCATGGGGATCTCTGCATTTTGTGCATTGTTTTATTTATACTAGATTGGTTCTGTTTGCGGTATTTCAATCGCTTAGCCAAAGAGAATCGCAAAGCTGCGTAAAGCTAAAATAAGAAACGCAGAATAAGAAACGCGGAACAAAAAAAGCAGCTGCCTGCAGAAAAAGAACGAACCGAAAAAGCGAAAACGAAAAAGAACGAACCGAAAAGAACGAAGCGAAAAAGAACGAACCGAAAAAGCGAAACCGAAAAAGATAAGATACGTGATTGATCTAACCCCTCAAGCCCTCATACAAGACGCTATTGTCGTGATTGTTGTTATGATGTCTGCCTCTTTGCACGAGGTGGCGCATGGCTGGGTCGCCTATAAATGCGGCGACAACACGGCCAAAGCAATGGGGCGCCTCACCTTAAACCCTCTTGCACACATCGACCTCTTTGGCTCGATTATTCTGCCTTTCCTCATGATGCTTTTAGGGGGACCGGTTTTCGGTTACGCAAAACCCGTTCCCTACAACCCAAACAACTTGAGAAACCGCAGAACAGACGAGCTCCTTGTGGCGCTCGCGGGACCGGCTTCCAACATGGTCCAAGTTATTCTCGGCTTCATCGTGCTCTTTCTCTTAGGACATTTGCTTCCCGCAAACGAAGTTGCTCTTACGACAGTTTCGACGCATGGGGGTTCAGGAATTGCTGTGCTTTATTGGGTATTCGAGATTTTGTCCCTCTATATCTGGGCAAATCTCATTCTCTGCTTCTTCAATCTGTTGCCTATTCCGCCGCTTGATGGCTCGCACATCATCGCCTTTTTTCTTAAGGGAAAAGCGCTTCTCACGTATTACCAAATTGCGCGCTACTCGCTTCCCATTCTTTTGGTCATCCTCTACGTTTTTCCGATGATGTTTCACGTCAATCCGCTGGGCGCCTACTTTAATGTGACAGCCGGGGTCATCTATAAAGGGATTTTGAATATCTGTTTCGTATGAGCTACACCGTAAAAACAGCCACTTTTTCTGGTCCTTTCGACCTTTTATTGCGCCTTGTCAGCAAGCAAATGGTCGACATCTCGACGCTGTCGATTGCAGAAATTGCCGACCAGTACGTGGCAGAAGTCACCTCCTTAACCAAAGATAAAAACGAGCCGCTTGACCTGGAGGTTGCCTCCGACTTTCTGCTTGTCGCCTCCACGCTGCTTGAAATAAAGAGCCGCTCGCTTTTGGGCCGCAAGGACGAGAAAGACTCCTTCGAAGAAGAGGAGGCTTCTCTTAGTCCAGAGGATGCCCGAGAAATTCTTATCGCACGCCTCATTGCCTACAAGCAAGTTAGAGATGTTGCCAAAGCGCTTTCGGTGCGCCTTGAGAAGGAATCAAAAATGGTTGCCCGTTACGTCGGCCCCGAGCCTGAGTTTTTGCACGTCGTTCCCGACTACGTACAAATTAGCATCGAAGAGCTTGCAAAAATTGGCGCGGAGGTCGAAGAGCGCCAGCAGCAAGTTATTGCCGAGGCCAACCACATAGCCCCTAAGCGCATCTCGGTCGCCCGCGCCATCAAGAAGGTGGACGCAAAGATTGCCCAAACCCCAAAGACGACGTTTACCCAGATGTTGGAGGGCGAAGACAAGCCCGAAGAGGTCGTCGTTTTGCTCCTTGCCCTTCTCGAGCTCTACAAGTTTGGCTCAATTAAGCTGCGCCAGAAGCACGTTTTTGAAGAGATTGAGATTGAACGCATTGAAGGCGCCACAGAATACGCAGGCGCGCTGACTGACTACGATTCTGTCGGCCCGCAAGATGAAGCGGATGAAGCCGCCGCTGCCGAGAAAACCGCCGAAGCTGAGGCCGCCGACGTCGAAGGCGCCGACGCTCCGAAGCAGCCACTCGCAGACGACGCCCCAGAGCAATCCGCCGCCGCTGAGGCCGCAGCCGAAGCCCCCGCCCCCACTCCAACCCCCACCCCCAACCAGAATCCCAAGAAAGAGGAGCACTAATGAGAGAAGATGCGAAGTTTTTGCAAGGCGCTATCGAAGCGCTGTTGTTCGTTTCATCCGAGCCGCTCTCTCCCAAAGCGATATCTGAGCTTCTTGAAATAAGCCCCGAGGCCACCCTCGACCTCCTTCACGACCTGCAACGCGAGTACGAAGAGGCCTCGCGCGGCTTTCGTTTAAGAGAAATTGCGGGAGGATGGCGTCTTTTCTCGGCACCTGACTACCACGATATCGTGCAGAGCCTGGTGCTGTCTTGGGACCACACGAAGCTTTCCCAGGCAGCGCTTGAGACGCTTGCGGTCGTCGCCTACCACCAGCCCGTGACCCGCGAGGGAATTAGAGCGGTGCGCGGCGTCAACTCCGACAGCGTTTTGGCCTCTTTAATCGAGAAGGGCTACTTAAGAGAAGCGGGCCACTCAAAAGAAAGTGCCGGAGGGGTGGGCGCAAAAACGTATCGCACAACCCCGCAGTTCCTTGAGCACTTTGGTCTGGGGTCTCTCAAAGACTTGCCTAACTTGGAAGATTTCGCTCTCACGGAAGAGGCGAAAGAATTCATTCGCGAGAGACTTTCTAGTCCGCAAGGCACCTTCATTTTGAACGACGAAGAGACTTCCTACACCCTCGATGGGGTCGATGAGGAACTGCAAGAGGTCACAGAGGAAGAAGTTGACATTCTCGAAGAAGAGTTCCGTGGATAAACACTATCCAATGCGTCTTCAGAAATTCCTTGCGCGCGCAGGAGCCGCCTCCAGGCGAGGCTCGGAGGATTTGATGACCGAAGGCCGCGTGAAGGTCAACGGCCAGGTTGTCAGAGAGCTTGGCTCTAAAGTTGACCCAAAAGAAGACGTCGTCACCATCGACGATAAGGAATTCACCTTAAACGACGCCCCCACCTACCTCATGCTTTATAAGCCGGCCGGCTATCTTTCGACGATGCGCGATCCTCACAACAGAAAAACGGTGGCAGAACTCGTGTCGATCTCCCAGCACCCCGGCCTTTTTCCGGTTGGCCGCCTTGATGCCGACACCACAGGCCTTCTCCTTTTTACAACCGACGGAGACCTGGCCCAGCGCCTTTTGCATCCCTCTTTCGAGAAGGAAAAGAGCTATTTTGCTCGCGTGAAAGGAACGCCCACGCAAGAGGAGCTTGCCGCTCTCAAGAAGGGCGTTGCGCTTGAAGACGGGATGACGGCTCCGGCTAAAGTGCGCCTCGTGAAGACGCCTTCCTCGGAAAAGGAGAGCGCATGGTTGGCTGCGGTGGGGCCTGCAAAAGGAGGTGACAGCATCGTGGAGCTTGTAATCCATGAAGGCAAAAAGCATCAGGTAAAGAGGATGCTTGAAGCGGTTGGTCACCCCGTGCTTGCGCTTTTTCGCCCAACCTTTGGGCCCTTGGAGCTTACGAATATTGAAGAAGGGAAGTGGCGCTATCTTTCTTCAGAGGAGATTGACACGTTGCGTGAAGAGGTGAAGCGCCAGTAGAAAAGACACCAGCAGATGTCCCGGAAGTATCGCCAGCAGATAAACAGAAAAGACACCACCAGCCACGCCAGAAGCACCGCTAGAAAAGACCCTGCAAGATGGGCTAAGATTATACCCTGGCAGCAAACAAAAAGGACGAAGATGATAATTGCGATTGACGGGCCCGCCGGTTCGGGTAAATCAAGCCTTTCTCGGGAACTTGCTGAAAAATCCGACTTTACGTATCTGGATACGGGAGCGATGTATCGGGCGTTGACGCTTCTCTGCCTTGAGAGGGGCATCGATCCTCGCGATGAAGATGTGGTGGAGCGCGTAGCTCAACACCTCGATATCTCCTTTGCCGATGCGCCAAAAGGAACGGAACAAAACGCAGAAGGCGCCTCGGAAACCGGCCAGCGCGTCTTCGCCAACGGTCAAGAAGTAACGGATGCAATCCGTACGGCGGAGGTTGACGAGAACGTTTCGTTGGTCGCGCTCCATCCCAATATACGCAAGATCATGGTCGAAAAGCAGCGCGTGTTTGCCAAGGGCGCCAACATCATCGCCGAGGGAAGAGATATTGGCACCGTCGTTTTTCCGCAGGCAGAAGTGAAAGTGTTTCTCTCGGCCGATGCGAAAGCGCGTGCCACGCGACGCACGATAGAGCGCGAAGGAGGAGACCCCACAGCACCGGGTGCTGCCGTTAAAGACAAGGCCTTTTTCGAGAAAACCTACGCCGACATCTTAAAGCGCGATAAAATCGACGAAGAGAGATGCGCGTCTCCCTTAAAGCCGGCGCTTGATGCAAAGCTTCTGGACACGACGCACCTGACGCTTGCGCAAGCGGTCGATACCGTGCTCAAATGGGCAGAGGCAGCTCGCGCTCAGGCCGCCCAATAAGGCAATAAAGAAGTGGACAAAGCATGAAAAAAATGAGAGCTTTTAGAAATAGTTTCGACGACTATTTTGACCATCCCCATACCGAGTTCCCCATCTTCGCTCGCGTTTTCTACCAGGTCGTGGCTTGTTTTCTCTACTACTTATTCAAGCTTTACTTCCCAACAAAATTTGAGGGAATGAAACCTGTTTTAAAAGAACTTAAAGGGCGCGAAAAAGGGACGGTTCTTGTTATGAACCACGTTTCCATGGTCGAGCCTATCATCGTAACGCTGCTTTTTTGGCGCCACGGCATGTATCTTCGCGCCATCTTCAAAAAGGAATTTCTCAAAAATAACTTCATGAGCTGGGTTTTTACGCGCGTCGGAGGAATACCGGTCGATCGAGGTACCGCAGACATTAAAGCGGTGAGAAGAGCAGTGCGCGCCTTGCAAGCCGGCGAGTCCATCATCATCTTTCCGGAAGGGACGCGCATTCGCAACAAGAATCAAGAGGTAAAGATTCACGGCGGCTTCGCGCTTCTCGCCCAGCTCGCCAAAACCGACGTGCTTCCCATGGCCGTCATCGGCGTCAAGCGCATCAGTCCCGAGGGCGCCAAGATTAAATTTCCCCGCCCACACCGCGTTTTCTATAAGACTGCCGGGCTCCTCACCTTTGAATCGTTAGGCGATTTCGACAAAAAAGAGCAGCTAGAAGTGATGGAAAAAACTGCGATGGACATCGTTTACAAACTTCGAAAAGAGCTTTGGGAAGAGTTTCCCAACGTCGAGTAGCGCGCTTTCAAAGTAGCCGCATACAACCAAGGCGCGCAACGGGCACAACCGGTTCAGCATGAAAATAAAAGACATTCCTCTCCAAACCATTCTTTCTGAAAATGCAGGTTCCTGCTTTGGGGTCAATCGCGCCTTAAAAATTGTGACCGAGCAGGCCCAGGAAGAGAGCCCTCTCTACACGTTTGGTCCCCTCATTCACAATCCTCGCGTCATCAAAGAATTGGAGGAAAAGGAAACCTTTTCGCTGACAACTGACGAGATTGACAAGCTTGATGCAGGCTCGAAGCTCGTTCTGCGCGCACACGGAACGGCACCCAAAACAGAGGAGGCGCTCAAAGCGAAAAAGCTTATTTTGGTGGACGCCACCTGTCCCTTTGTCAAGAAAGCCCAAGAGGCGGCAAAGAATTTTTCCGAGAAGGGCTTTTCTGTCGTCATAGTGGGCGAGAAGGGCCACCCCGAAGTTGAATCCCTTTTGGGATATGCCCCTGGCGCCAAGGTGGTTGCCTCTGTAGAAGAGACAGAAAAACTTGCTACGAGCGATGCCTTCTGTGAGCATAGTGTTGCGCCAAGCGAAGAGGAAGCTTCAAAGGAAGAGGCAATATTATTTGAGCCCGTTGGACTGCTTTCTCAAACGACTCAGCAAGAAGAAGTTTTCGAGGCTATAAAAAAGGTCTTTGAAAAAGCGGGTCTCACCGTTGCGACAGAAAATACGATTTGCCAAGCGACGAGGAATCGGCAGGAGAGTGCAAAAGAGCTTTCACAAAAGGTCGATGCAATGGTGGTTTTAGGTGGCAAGAATTCGGCTAACACAACGCGCCTCGCCGAAATTTGCCGCGCTTATTGCCCTACGCTTCACATCGAAGCTCCTGAGGAAATAGAGGCGGCGGATACAAAAGATTTTTTTGGAAAGAAGGCGGAAAAGCTGCAACAATGGGGGAGCAAAGGGAGCGAGAAAAACCTTGGCAAAAAGCCACTAGAGCCACTGGAAACAATTGAAACAAGTGAACCGATTGAAGAGCTTGAAGAGCCACTCACCATTGGTATTACAGCAGGTGCCTCAACGCCGCGCGAACATATCGAAGAGTTGATTGAACGTTTGAGGAAGAAATCCAACTAGAAACCCAGAAAAAAACTGGCTCCCCGGAGAGGACTCGAACCTCTAACAACGCGGTTAACAGCCGCGTGCTCTACCATTGAGCTACCGAGGAGTTTGAAACAGGAATCTAGTGTACCTGAAATATGAAGGATTTCAAGACGAAAATGTATTCCTCTGGCGCTTTCAAGACGAAAATGTATTCGTCTGGCGCTTGGAACCTTCTTGTAGATTCACAAGTTTTTGTCCCTACCCATAAGTTTAATCATAAGAGCTAACGACCACTTTCAATCAAAGCGGGCAGAGGAGCTTCCTCGGGCCGCTTTTTTGTGCCGTTATCCCTGAGGCAATCTCCCAACTCCACACAAGGTTTTGAGAATTTCAAAGGATTGCACAACCCGATTTTTCGTACGAATTCCACAGTGTATTTTTACCTCGTGTGCTAAAGTAGGACAGGTACAAGGCCGCGAGGATCAAGGAAGAAGTGTGGCTTTCAAAAAGGGATTAACTACTCACAAAAGCGTTTCGAGTTCCACTTGGAATACGGGTGTGAAAAGGGATTGGTTCATCCTTAAAGAGCTTGTCACTAAAGACTTCAAGCTCAAATATCGTCGCTCTATCTTAGGCGTTGCTTGGTCGGTTTTAAATCCGCTGCTTATGATGATTGTTATGGCCATCGTGTTTACCCACATGATGCGCGGTGGCTCCTCCGATAAATTTCCCGCTATCCTCTTTCCGGTTTATTTGATTATCGGAAACGTAACCTTCGCCTTCATGAACGACTCAACCTCGCAAGGCATGACCTCTATCATTTCTGCAGCTCCTCTTCTCAAAAAGGTCAAGATTGAGAGAGCTGTTTTCCCCGTTGAAAAAGCTGTATTTGCCCTCGTCAACTTTGCCTTTTCTTGTATCGCTATCGTTATCGTTATGATCTTTTTCCAAGTGCCTCCCACCCTGAATTTTATTTTCATCCCGTTTTTCCTCCTTTACCTCACTCTTTTTTGCATCGGCCTTTCGCTTTTTCTCTCCACGCTTGCCGTTTTCTTCCGAGACATCATTCACCTTTGGAGCGTCGTCATTATCGCTTGGACCTACCTCACACCCATTTTTTACTATCCCTCGCTCCTTCCCGATTGGCTTCAAAATCTCGAGAAGTTCAATCCCATGTATCAGTTCATCGAATACTTCCGCTCAATCCTTCTCTATCAAACAACCCCCAGTCTTAAAGCAAATTTAATTTGCCTGGCGTGCGGTCTGGCCTCGCTTGGGATTGGTTACCTTGTTTTCAAGAAGAACGAGAGAAAGTTCATCCTGTTTATTTAGAGGCGTCAAGAGAGTCGGGACATTAAAAAAGCCAGGAACTAAAAGAGCTGGAACATTAAGAGAGGAGGTACGCAATGGAACTAATTAAGAAAAACAAGGCTGAGAACACCAACGAAACAAGCGAAACAAATGCAGACAAATCAAAAGTAAACAAAAAGCCAATGTCTTTCTATGAAGAAGGCCACGCCGAGAAAGTCCAGAGCGAACCCTCTATCATTGACGTGAACAACGTGGGTGTCGTCTTCAATATCGCCTCGGAGCAGCTCAATTCCTTAAAGGAATACTTTATTTCTCTCATGCACCATGAGCTCTACTTTAAGCCTTTCAATGCTCTCAAAAATATCAACTTCCAGGTGCACAAGGGCGAAGCCTTCGGCCTTGTGGGCACGAACGGTTCCGGCAAATCAACGATGCTCAAATGCATTGCCGGCGTCCTCGAGCCCTCCCAAGGCACCATTAAAGTGAACGGCTCCATCGCCCCCCTCATCGAGCTCGGCGCCGGTTTCGACATGGAGCTCACCGCCAAAGAAAATATCTACCTTAACGGGGCACTTCTCGGCTATAAAAAAGAATTCATCGACGAGCACCTGCAAGAAATCATCGACTTTGCAGAGCTCCAAGACTTCATGGAGATGCCGCTCAAAAACTACTCCAGCGGTATGGTCGCGCGCATCGCTTTTGCCATCGCTACCATTACCGAGCCCGACATTCTCATCGTCGACGAGACGCTTTCGGTGGGCGATTTTCTCTTTCAGGAGAAGTGCGAGAAACGCATCCAAGAGCTCGTTAATTCGAACAACGTCACCGTCCTTCTCGTCAGCCACTCCATCGACCTGGTAGAGCGCATTTGTGACCGTATCTGCTGGATTGAAAAGGGCGAGCAGCGGATGCTCGGCCCTTGTCAAGAAGTGTGCGACGCCTACAAGTCGCTTCAAACGTCGTAGGGAGAAGGGGTTTTATGAAAGAGCTAGCATTTCAATCGCAGCCTTCAAACGAACCCCCCTTTATTTCCCTCCTTGTCCCCGCATTTAACGTCGAAAAATATTTGGATGAGGCCCTGGTAAGCGCCGAGGCGACGAAGAGTTGCCCCCTTGAAATTATCGTTATCGATGACGGCTCGGCTGACTCCACTTCAGAAATAGCCGAGAAACACGCGCGGGCTGACAGCCGCATTCGGGTGGTGTCCCAGGCCAATGCCGGATACGGCGCTGCCCTTAACGCGGGCATTGCTTTAGCGCGCGGGGTCTACGTTGCCATTCTTGAGCCGGACGATTATCTAGTGCAAGGCGCGCTCGACAAGCTCTTTAACTTCTTGCGCGATGATTCCAGTATCGAGGCCACCGACTATCCCGACCTCGTCAAAGCGACCTATTATCGCGTTTTGCAGGGACCAGCTGAATCTGCAGATCAAGCGGACCCAGCGGAGCATGCAGGCTCTGCGGACCCCACAGACCCAGCGAACTTGCATGCAGACGCTAAGGCGGCTGCAAAACAAACTCCGAAAATCAAAGCAAACGCGTCCACCCAAAAAGAAGCGAAAGTTCTCTGCTCTTACGCGCATCTTTTCAAAACCGGAACGCGCCTTAACCGTCCCGAGCGCGCAGAACTTCTCACGCGGCACCCCTCGATTTGGAGCGCAATTTACCGCCGCGCCTTCTTAAACGAAAAGCACATCTCCTTCAAAGAGGTCCCAGGAGCCGCCTGGGTCGACGGGCCCTTCGCTGTTCAAACGCTTTTGGAAGCCAAAGACGCCATCTTCTACGATCACCCTCTCTACAACTATCGCGAAGACAACCCCGAGGCAAGTTCGGCCCAAGACATTTCCGCCTTCGCGCCCGAGCGCTTTTGCGAAATGCTCCAGATCCAAAAGGAGATTTCCCCGCACGACAAGGCGATGCGTTCGGCTCTGGCCGTGGTGGGGCTCAATTACTTCGACCACATCGTGCGCTCAAACGCCTCTCTTAAACCAGGTGTTTCCGAGAAACTTAAAACTATGCTTTCTCTTCTGGAAGCAGACGAAATTAAAGGTGCGGAACAAATTGCTCCACACGTGCGTGAAGAGGCGCTGGCATTTATGGGCCACCGGTCTGAGCGTATCTCTTCGCTGCCGTACTATCGCTACGTTCTGATGCGCGCCTTGGTCGAGCTTCGCAATAACGGCCTAGCTCCGACGCTTTATCAGATGAAGGAGTTCAAAAAGAGGAGGGGAAAGTAAATGAGGCAGCCGCTTTTTTCTCTCATACTTTGCATGAACGGGGTGGAGCAGCACGTCTTTGACGCGGTAACCTCTCTCCTTGCGCAGAGCTTCAAGGATTTCGAGCTCATCTTAATCGACGACTATTCTGCCGACCGCTCAACCCTTCGAGCGCTCCGGGCAGCAGGCGACGATCCTCGCGTGCGCATGATTCACAACAAGGAAAACTTGGGCCTGCCCGCTTCGCGCAACATCGGAATCGACAAGGCGCGCGGTCAATACGTCGCCTTTCCCGACGCAGAGGATATAGCCGCCGAAGATTACTTGCAGCTTGCCGCCGACGTTATCAAAGTGTGCCAGCCCGATATCGTGGTGGAAGGTGTCATCGAAGATTTCTTCAACCACCGAGGCGACGTTTCCTACTCCAAAGAGCACATTCCGCAAACCGAAGATTTCCCCGAGACCTTAAACGACAAGGTGGGCATTTTCCAGGGGCAAGCGCTTCCTTCTCTCGTTCAAGTTCTCGAGAAGTACGAGCTCATGCACCACATTTATACGAAGTTCTTCAAACGCTCTCTTGTTGGAGACGAGCGCTTTGAGACACAGAAGCACTACTCGGAAGATTTCTTTTTCACGCTTGATATGTTTGAGCGCGCGCAATCCGTTGCCGTCATATCTGCTGCTCCTTACCGCTACGAGCGCCACCTGCGCCGCCAAAAGCAACTCTCCCTCACTAAGGGGACGTTCATTGAACGCCACCGCAGGGTGGCGGCAAGCCAACTTCATCAAGAAGAAAACAATCTTGACACGCTCTCTTCTCGGCAATTTTTGGGCGCTCTATATATGCGCTACATCATGGCTGAGCTGGGGCGCATGGAAAATCCGTCGGCAGAAATTCGCGCGGATGAGAGAAAGCACTGGCTGGCGTTTTTGAAGGAAGATCCTCTTTTTAAGCTGCTCGTTGCAGACACCGAGCCCGGGCCCGGTGTTATGCTCAAGTTCTATAGCAAAGTTCTTTTGGCCAAGCATCCAGGACACGCTCTGCGTCTTGCTCGGGTGGTGGCGTTTTTGAAATCGTTTGGGCCGAACAATTATTCTCGCACGCAGGAGTAGCGTGAGGCACGCAAGTTGACAAAGTCGACACACGAAGAAGGAGCATAGAATGTTCGAAAAGACAGCGTCGCTGAGAGAAACAGTGATGGATGAGAAGGCGATGAACCGCACCATCCAGCGCATGACTCACGAAATTCTCGAGGCCAACCCCGACACATCGAAGCTGCAGGTGATTGGCGTTTTGCGGCGCGGAGGAGATCTTGCAAAGCGTCTCGTCAAATGCTTATCTGAGACCGAAGGCACCGCGCCCAAGCTGGGGTTTCTCGACATTGGATTCTATCGCGACGACGCTTTTCAAAACGTGACGCCGGTGGTCCATCAAACCGACATTCCCTTCTCGATAAATGGATCTTCGATTGTGCTTGTTGACGACGTTCTTTTTTCCGGCAGAACAGTGCGCGCCGCCCTCGACGCACTCACCGACTTTGGACGCCCAGCCAACGTGCAACTTGCCGTCCTCGTTGACCGCGGCCACCGCGAGCTGCCCATTCAAGCCGACTACGTGGGCAAGGAAGTTCAGTCCGGAAAAGACGAGGACGTTCGCGTCAACCTGAGCGAGACTGACGGGATGGACTCGGTTGAAATTTGGACGAAAAAAGAAAGGCGGGAAAAATAGATGCTTTCTGTTAAGAATCTCATCGACACCACGAGCCTCACGGCAGACGACATTACGCAAATTCTGGATTTGGGTCGCACCTTCGCCGAGGTCAACAACCGCGATGTGAAAAAGGTTCCGGCCCTGCGCGGGCGCACTATCGTCAATCTCTTTCTCGAGCCGTCAACTCGTACGCGCTCTTCTTTCGAACTTGCCGAGAAGCGCCTCTCGGCTGATGCCCTTAACATGGGAGGCTCGACAAGTTCGGTTGTGAAGGGGGAGAGTCTTGCCGACACCATCCAAACTATCAGCGCCATGAACGTTGACATGTTCATCTGCCGTGCCCAGTTTGCCGGAACGCCTGAGCTCATCACCCAAAACACCGACGCAAAAGTAATCAACGCAGGCGACGGAAAGCACCAGCACCCCACGCAAGCAATGCTCGATCTTTTCACCATCCGCGAGCACTTTGGACACCTTGATGGCTTGAAGGTGGCAATCGTGGGCGACCTCTTACATTCTCGTGTGTGTGGATCGCTAGCGGCTGCCTTAAAAACGATGGGGGCAGAGGTCGTGTTCGTCGGACCGCCCACCTTCCAGGTGATTGACCCTGCCTATTACGGTGTCGAGCAAACCGCCAATCTTGACGAGGTGATAGAAGAGTGCGACGTCGTCTACATGCTCCGCGTTCAGCTTGAGCGCATGGGAGGCGCCGCCATTCCTTCTCGAAGAGAATACAATCGCCTCTACGGTTTAGACGAAACGCGCCTGAAGCGCATGAAAGAAAACTCAATCGTGTGTCACCCGGGCCCGATGAACCGAGGGATGGAGATCATGCCCGAGGTTGCTGACTCGGCGAAAGCGCGCATTTTGGATCAGGTCAACGCTGGCGTTGCCACGCGTATGGCCGCCATGTATCTGCTGTTAGGAGGCGAATCTGATGGTCTTGCTTAAACAAGGACACCTCATCGATCCCCAAGTTAACCTTGACGGAATCTTCGACATTGCCATCGTCGGCGAAAAAATTGCAAAGGTCGCTCCCCATATCGAGACAGACGATGCGGTTTTTGCAACGGGTGCTGCTGGCGGAAGCGCGGGCGCGACAAGTGCTACCGCTGCAAGTGCAGACGAGGGTTTCTCGGATGTAGAAGTCATCGACTGCGGAGGGAAGCTCATTTTCCCCGGACTCGTTGACATGCACGTCCACTTCAGGGAGCCGGGCTTTGAATACAAAGAGGATATCGAAACGGGTTCTCGCGCGGCGGCGCACGGTGGCTACACGGATGTGGCCACGATGCCCAACACGGACCCTGTGACCGACACGGGATCTGGCATCAAGTTTCAAATCGACCGCGCGCAGGAGGTGGGCCTCGTCAATGTTCGGCCCATCGGCGCGCTGACCCACAACGAAGAAGGCGAGGCGCTGGCAGAGATTGGCGACATGACGCTCGTGGGAGCCGCCGGCTTTTCTGACGACGGTCACGGGGTGCAATCCTCGGGCATGATGCGCACGTGCATGGAGTACGTGAGCCAATTCGACCGTCCCGTGATTGCTCACTGCGAAGACGAGAGTCTCTCAGGCAAAGGCGTAATTAATGAGGGCAGAGCCTCGACGCGCCTTGGCATGTTTGGTTGGCCGGCGCTCGCAGAGGAGCTGGAGGTCTGGCGCGACATCGAGCTTTGTCGCATTACGGGCTGTCCTTTGCACATCGCCCACATCTCGACGAAGCGCTCGCTGGAGCTTGTAAAGGCGGCCAAAGCAGACGGGCTTCCTGTGACTTGCGAGGTGACACCGCAGCATCTTTTCTTAAACGAAGAAGACATCACGCACACCTACAACACAAACCTCAAAATCAATCCGCCGCTGCGCACTTTGAACGACATGACGGCTCTTCTCGAAGGCGTGAAGGACGGCTCCATCGACGCGATTGTGTCTGATCATGCGCCACACGCTGAGCACGAGAAGGACTGCGAATTCGAGATTGCCTACTTTGGCACGATTGGCCTTGAGACGACGCTTCCGCTTGTGATGAACAACTTGGTTGGCGAGGGCCTCATCGACTACAACCGTCTCGTTGAGCTTCTCGCCGTCAACCCGCGCAAGATTTTGCGCCTGGAACCCGTGTCGCTTAGTGAGGGTTCGGCGGCCTCTCTCACGATTGTGGACGAAAAAAAAGAGGTCGACGTCGTGCCTGGGTATTTCCAAAGTAAGTCGAAGAACTCGGCATTTCTCGGACAGAAGCTTACGGGAGCGGCGACCGATGTCTTTGTTGACGGAAAGCAAACGCTTAAAGAGAGTGTGGTGGTTGGATAACTATGCCAAAAGAACTTAAAGCTCATATTCACGCCGCTCGGATTTGCGAAAACGAGCAGGTGGCGCGCGGCCTTTGGTGCCTTGTTTTTGAAGCGCCCGAACTTGCGCGCGATTTGGAGGCCGGCCAGTTTTTCACCATCGCGGTTGCCTCCGAGCCGCGCCAGGTTGTCCGCATTCCGCTTTCGTTTTCTGCTGTGGACATGGCCTCCGGCACGGTCGAGACAATCTATGCGGTGATAGGCCCTGGCACGGAAGCTCTCTCCCGCATGGAGAGGGGAGAGACAACCTCGGTCACCGGCCCCTGCGGAAACGGCTGGAAAGTGTCATCCCAGATTAAGCGCTGCCTTCTTGTTGCAGGAGGGATTGGCATCACGCCTCTCTTAAGCGCCGCTACCTTTCTTTCCCGAGAAAACATTGCCTTTGATGCAATCATTGGCGCGCGTACGGCAGACATGCTTTGGGGAGAAGAGGCGCTCTCTGCCCTTGGGTGCGAAACGGTGCTTCTGGCAACCGACGACGGCACGACGAATTTTCAAGGAACGGCGGCTGATGGTTTTTGCGAGCTCTTAAAAACTGAAACCTACGATTGCATTCTCACCTGCGGGCCGCCTGCAATGCTTCAAGCGGTTGCAGAGATTGCCGCAGGAGCAAACATCGCCTGCCAGGCGTCTCTTGAGCGCAATATGACGTGTGGCTTTGGAGCCTGCTCAACGTGTGCCGTTCAAACGAAAACGGGCAATAAATCGGCCTGCATGGACGGCCCGGTTTTCAATGCCAAGGAGGTGGTTTGGTGAGTGATTCAATAAAACCCCAAACGTCTGGCGCACCTGCGCCTAACTCTGCGCCAGCGCACACGCCCGCATCTGCGCCCACGCCCAACATGGCCGTCAACTTCGCGGGCATCCCTATGAAAAATCCGCTCAATACGGCTTCGGGAACGTTCGGCCAAGGCTGGCAGTTCGAGAATTTCTTCGACGTTTCTCGCCTGGGCGCCATCACGATCAAAGGCGTCGCCGACAAGCCCTGGCCCGGAAATGACGGGTCGCGCATGGCCGATGTCTACGGTGGCATTATCAACTCTGTGGGCCTTCAAAATCCGGGCGTGGAATGTCTCGTAAAGGACAACGGAGAGTATCTCGAAAGCTTGACCAAAAGAGGCTGCCCCGTCATTTGTCAGGTCGTCGGCCACACCATCGAGGAGTACCAAAACGCCCTGCGCCTCTTTGAGGAACTTGCTCCTTGGGCAGCCGGATATGAAATCAATATTTCCTGCCCTAACTTAGGCGACGGATGTGCCTGGGGCGCAAAACCAGAGACGGCGGCAGAAGTTATTAAGAGTCTTCGCCCCTTAACGAAAAGACCTCTCGCCGTAAAGATGGCGCCTGTGAATATCGCAGAGACCGCGCGCGCCTTAGAAGACGCCGGCGCCGACGGTTTAAGCCTCATCAATTCAATCTCGGGAATGGCAATCGATGTGCAGACGCGCCGCTCAAAAATCGCCCGTCCCACAGGAGGCCTTTCTGGTCCCGCTTTCCATCCTATCGCCCTTCGCATGGTCTACGAAGCAGCACAAGCAACAAAGCTTCCCATCAACGGCGTTGGGGGCGTGATGACAGGCGAAGACGCGGCCGAGTTTATTTTGGCAGGAGCCACCTCCGTTTCTGTTGGTCTTACCTCCCTTGCTGACCCAACCTCGCCCATGCGCATCCTAGAAGAGCTCGAGTCCTGGGTCGTCTCGCAGGGCGCCACCGATATAAATTCTTTGAGAGGAGCTTTCGAATGTTAGAAACCGCCTACGCAACACAGACCGGAGATCCAAGGGACTCCATCATCGTCGCCCTCGACTGTCCCGAGCACGACGCTCTCGATATTGCCGAGAAACTCAAGGGGAAAGCGACCTGGCTAAAAGTTGGCATGACGCTTTTCTATAAGACGGGTCCTGAAATCATCAAGCATTTCCATGAGCAAGGTTTCAAAATTTTTCTTGACTTGAAACTCTTCGACATTCCCCATCAAGTGCAAGGAGCGGCCGCATCAGCGGCAGCCACCGGAGCAGACCTTCTCTCCATACACGCCCTCGGGGGCTCGGAGATGCTCGAAGCCGCTGCAGAAGGAATTGCTTCCTTGGAGCAGTGTACGCCCACCCAAACGGTCGCCATCACCATCCTCACCTCTTTCGACGAGGAGACACTTAAAGCCGTCGGCGTTGCAAAGCCTATGCTTTCCGAGGTTGAAGACTTGGCGCGCCTGGCTATGACTCACAAGGCAAACGGTCTTGTTTGCTCTCCTCAAGAGGTCGCCGGCCTTCGCCACCTTTTGGGAACCGCGCCGCGCATCGTCTGCCCCGGTGTGCGCCCGACAGGTGCTGGCGCTCAAGATCAATCCCGCATCGCCACGCCTAAAGATGCTCTTTTGGCAGGTGCTTCTCAGCTTGTGATTGGCCGCCCCATCACAAAGGCCGAAGATCCGGTTGCCGCGTTTGAAGCGTGCCTGAAAGAAGTTGAAGAGGTGCTCGCAGAAAACTAAGCGCCCTGCTTGGCCGATAAAACTTTTTTAGTCGATAAAACTTTTTGACTGACAAAACTTTTATCTTGTATGGCTTTTTTTACCTTGCAATCAATTTTTATCTTACAAACTTTTTTATCCTGCAGCACCTTATAGAACCCTTATAGAACTTATATAGAGAGGTAACAACGATGACAAAGACCGATATCATGAACGAGTTTGCCACGCCCGAGCTTGAGGTGCTAAAAGAAATGCCCGCCCTCGGCCACGATGAGCTTCTCGAATTTTTCGAGAAAACCGGAGCGATCCAGTATGGCCATTTCATTTTAACGAGCGGGCGCCACTCCGACACCTACGTCCAATGCGCACGCGCCATGGAGTCTCCGCGCCTGACGGTTTTTCTCGGCGAGCAAACTTTAAAGAAGGTCCCGGACGAGATTCTTGAAAACGTGGACCTGGTAGTGAGTCCTGCGGTGGGCGGCATCACGTTTGGATTTGCGGTGGCCTATGCGCTGGGGCGCGACTTTATTTTCGCCGAGCGTAAAGAGGCCAAGATGATGCTGCGCCGTTCCTTCACGATTCAGCCCGGGCAGAAAGTACTCATTGCTGAAGACGTGGTGACCACGGGCGGCTCAGTCAAAGAGGTCGAAGACCTGGTGAAAGAGGCGGGCGGCGAGGTGCTGGGCGTCGTGTCGCTTATCGACCGCAAGACCGACAAGAAATTCAGCTCACCTTATTGGGGGCTTCTCGAGTTTGATGCGAAGAGCTGGGAGCCTGAGGCGTGCAAACTGTGTGCCGAAGGGGGAGAGCCGCAATCGCTCGGTTCGCGCACACTTTCTTAAATATTTTGTAAATTCGAAAAAGACTTGCATAAATTTCAAGGTAGAGGCACAATATCGCTGTTGAGTTTTAAAAGCGAAGACGTCTTTTAAAATTGAAGCTGTGTTGTAAACATCAATAAGATAGGAGAAATACTATGCCACTTCCTCAGCTAACAGAAGAACAGCGCGCTGAAAACTTGAAGAAAGCAGCTGCTGCTCGCCACGCCCGCGCAGAACTCCGCCAGAAGATTAAAGAACAAAAGGTCACTGTTGCCCAAGTTCTTAAATCTAAGGATCCTGCTGCTTGCCGTATGCCCGTTCGTGCTCTTATCGAGAGCCTCCCCGGCTATGGTAAAGCTAAGGCCCAAAAAATCATGGCCGAGCTTGAAATTTCTCCTAAGCGCCGCGTTCAGGGTCTTGGCGCCCGTCAACGTGAACTTCTCCTTGAGATTCTCTCGAAGTAGTGAGTTTACAACGTAGAGTATTTGTCATTTCAGGACCTTCGGGTGCTGGAAAGGGGACGCTTGTTACACGTGCGTGTAGCGAGCGTCCTTTTCTTCAAACGGCCGTCTCTTGCACAACGAGAAAGCCTCGCGACGGAGAGATTGACGGTCGTCACTACTATTTCATCACCGACGACGAATTCTTAGCCCTCGTTGACGCCGGCGAGTTTTTAGAGACCGCCTACGTGCATGGGCATCGCTACGGGACGCTTAAAAGCGAGGTCTTGCGCATCATTGAGTCGGGCTCAAGTGTTATTCTCGAAATCGATGTGCAAGGCGGGATGCAGGTTAAAAAAGAGATTCCCGAGGCCGTTTTGATTTTTATTGAGCCTCCCTCTCTTGAAGATCTCGAGAAGCGCCTGCGCAGTAGGAAAAGCGAGTCGGAGGAAGATATTGAACTCCGCATGAGCAATGCGATGCAAGAGATGCTATTATCTAACTCTTACGACGCGGCCGTGATAAACGATGATGTGAAGCAGGCCACAGAAGATTTGCTCGAAATCATCGCCGATTTCGAAAATGTTGACGACGGCAAAGAGGACCTGGGCTTCGAGCTGTAAGTGGTAAGAAGCTCGGGGAGCTTGAAGGGCCTGTTACAAAGACTCCTTATAAGGGTCTGCTATAAACGAAGGAGAAAAAATGTCCATTACAAAACCGCAGATAGATGACCTTTTAAATAAGACCGAGAAGAACCCGTTTCTTCTTTGCTCCATAGCCTCAAAGCGTGCCTCGGATATCAATAACATGCTTCATGGTCAGCACCTTCGCGTGACTGCTGTTCAAGATATTGACGACATCACCACGGTTTTGTCGGGCAAGGATTCAATCACTACGGCCATGACCGAGATTGAAGACGGCACGCTCTCCTACGACCAGGAAGAGTTCGACGAAATTCTCGCTAAGGGTGACACCAACAACTAAATTTTCCAGGCGATGTCTTCTTCAAAGATTACGCCCGTCTGCCTTGTTCACTATCATGAAATAGGCCTTAAGGGCAAAAATCGTTCTCGTTTCGAGAAGCAACTCATAACAAACCTCTGCGCTTCGCTTTCAGCGCTTCCCGTCGTAGTACGGCGTATCTCGGGATACGTCTTGATTGCGACGAAGGAGCCCTCTTTGGATGTTGCAGAAGTAATTGGAGCCGCACTTGAAATTGCCCGCAAAATTCCTGGGGTCGCCAGGGCAACATATGCTTACAAAACCGAGCAGGACCCCGAGGCCTATTGCCTTGCCGCAAAAATCGCACTGACCGAGGCTCTTGAAGCCTCCTCACAAGACCCTGAAACCTTAACGTTCAAAGTTCATGCCAAGCGTTCAGCGACAACGTATGAGCTCCATACCCTCGAGCTTCACCAACAGGTGGGAGCCTACCTATGTGAAGGATTCCCGCAGCTAAAAGTAGATGTTCACCACCCTGATATCACCGTGAACGTCCTCATTCACCAATCGGATGCCTACGTCTACGCCCACTCTCTGGCAGGCGTCGGGGGCCTTCCTGTGGGAACGGCCGGAAAGGTGGTAGCCCTCTTTTCAAGCGGTTTCGACTCTCCTGTGGCAACGTGGATGTTGGGCCGCCGAGGTGCTGTCATGGTGCCCGTGCACTTCTCGGGAAGACCGATGGTGGTTCAAGACTCCGAGGAACTCTGCATAGAACTTTGCGAGAAACTGAACGATAGTGGCATCATAGGGCGCCTCTATATCGTGCCGTTTGGCGAGGTACAGCGCGAGATTGCGCTCAGCGTTCCGCCGTCGCTTCGCATTTTGATGTATCGGCGCATGATGTATTTGGTCGCAGATCGCATCGCTCAAAAAGAGGGCGCAAAGGCGCTCTGTACCGGGGAGAGCCTAGGGCAAGTTGCTTCGCAAACTCTCGAGAACATCCATGCGACCGCCGAGCTCGTCTCTGACATGCCGGTCCTTCGACCGCTCGTTGGCTCCGATAAACAGGAGATTATCTCGCGCGCCCAGGAGCTGGGAACTTTCGATATTTCGGCGACGACTGCACCTGATTGCTGCACGCTTTTCATGCCAAAAAAGCCCGAAACGCATGCGCGCATGAAAGAGATAAATTCCGCCTGGGAAAAGCTTCCGGTGGAAGATATGGTTGCATCGTTGCTCGAAGCTGTTGAGGTAAACGATTTTTCTGCTTGTCCGGCCTACGTTGCCCCTAAAGCTGAATCTTAATTTTTCTTTCAATTGCCGTTTTATATTCTTTTAAGCTGTTTCTTTCGTATTCAATTTCGTTTTCGATTTTTTTTCAAATCTTCTTTCAAACTTTTCTAAAACCCGCTTTCTATCTGCTGGTAAGAAACAGGTGCGAATTCGGTTATGTGTCGGTGAGACCTCTTGGGTAGGCTCTCTTTCCAAACGAATTGAGAAGGGAGAGGGGAGAGACGTGGCGCAACCGAACAGTTCCAATCCGTACTTGCCCGAGGAGGGAGAGAAAACCCTTTTTCAAACGGGCTCATCAAAGAAAACCTCAGATAAAAAGGGGTTTTTTGCCCTGTTCTCTCGGCTAAAGCCTGGAGTTAAGATAGGGCTCGTGG
The DNA here is from genome assembly GCA_947426865.1 of uncultured Coriobacteriaceae bacterium. GTDB lineage: Bacteria > Actinomycetota > Coriobacteriia > Coriobacteriales > Atopobiaceae > MGBC105563. The sequence continues at coordinate 162,244 of CANEFS010000001.1, forward strand.
GAGGCGTTGCTTGCCTTTTTGCCTTTTGTCTTTTTGCGTTTGCAAACGATTCGAACTCGATGGTGCTTGCTGACCAAGACGAGGCGCAAGGCCTTGAGGAGGTGGAGGAGGAAGGCACGGGGGAGACGATTTCAATCCACATCGACGGGGCTGTTGTGCAACCCGGCGTCTATGACATAGAAAAGGAAGGAGAAGCAGAGCTAAGGGTACGAGACGCGGTCGATGCGGCGCAGGGGCTCACAGAAGAGGCAGATGTTTCAAACGTCAACCTGGCGGCAAAGATAGCAGACGGCCAAAAAATTCACATTCCCAAAGTCGGCGAAGTTGCCAGTTCTTCAACGAGTGCCGCTACAGATTCGGCAAGTAATGCAAGCTCAGGCACGTCTTCTCAAAGTGGCCTTATCAACATCAACACTGCCTCGGAAAAGGATTTAGAGAAGCTTCCCGGTATAGGGGAGGCCACAGCAAAAGCGATTGTGGAGGACCGCATGCAGCACGGCTCCTTTAAAAATATCGAGGATTTGATGCGCGTATCGGGCATCGGCGAGAAGAAGTTCGAAAAGATTAAAGGACAGATTTGTGTATAGCCCCCAGCCCCTCCCCAGGCGCCCGGGTGTCCCGCAACTTTTCCTCTTTTGTATCCTCGCCATAATTTGCGCGCGCCTTATCTTTTCGCGCGCCTTTTCTGCCCCCTGGTTCTTTCTGTCGCTTGTGGCAGCGGCCATTTTTGCCCTAGCTTTTTGGCTAATAAAAACACGAGGCCAGACACCTTTTTTCGCCTTTTCCCGAGAAAACCCTTTGGTGGTTGTGGGGTTTCTCGGCGTTCTCTTGATAAGTTGCTTGAGTGAGGCCGGAAGAATATCTCAGGACCGCTCCATTGAGACGCTCAAAAAAGTTCCTGTGAGTAGTCTCTCCTTTGTGGCGGAAGGAGACGCGACAGAAAGCAGCGTAGGTTTCTCGGTAAAGGCAAGGGCCTTCCAAGACGGCAAGGATTTGGGATTGGTCCGGGTGTCGCTTCCCGAAGACATGTCTTGCCAGGAGACGTTCGAGGGCGTGGGAACCGTTTCTGAAAACGACGACGAGTACGCCCAATCCCTTTTTGTGCAGGGATACGCGGGGCAGATCAAACTCGTGAAGGTAACGCAGAAAACGGCGCCTTCGGGGATTTTGGGGGTGCCTGCATGGTTAAAAAAGGAGGCGATAGCGCGCATCCAGCCGGAGGAATCGAAGGAAAAAGCGCTGGTTGCGGGGATGTGTTTGGGCTATAAACCGGCGCTTAAGAAAAGCGGCATCCAGGAGAGTTTTTCTTCGGTGGGGCTTGCCCACATTATCGCTGTTTCAGGAGCCCACCTTGCAATTGTTGGATCTGCGCTAGGCATTCTTCTGGGGAAGGTGAAGCTTTCTCCTAAAGCGCGGGTGCTCATTCTCTGCGGAATTTGTGCCCTTTACGTGCTTATTTGCGGAGCGCCCATCGCCGCGCAGAGGTCCTGGCTGATGACGGTGGTGGGAAACGGGGCGGTTTTGTTTGGAAGGCGAAGCTCGTCGCTGAACTCGCTTTCGCTGGCAGCGCTTGCCCTCATTGGTCTCAATCCTGCAACCGCAGCTGACATCGGGTTTTTGCTTTCTTTTTCATCTGTTGCCGGCCTTGCTCTTTTTTCTGGATACGTGTCGTCCCTGCTAAAGCGAGGCCTCAACCCACTTTCCAAGGGCGCTTATAAGCTGTCGCACCAATCGCCAAAAGGGACGTTAGGCTTGGCGCGAAAGGGCTGCGGAAAAGCGATGGGCATAGTACACGAGCGCCTTGTGAGCGACGGGAGTGCAGGTTTCGTTTGTTCATGTTGTACGGCCCCTCTTTCAAGCTCGATGTTTGGGAGGCTTTGCTTTGTGGGGCCTCTGAGCGCGGTACTTGCCGGGCCTTTTATCGTTCCTTTGATGCTCTGTGGGCTTCTTGCCATCCTTTTGCTCTTCATTCCTTTTGTAGGCTCTCTTTTGGCGACGTTGCCTCTTTTTCTGAGCAAGCTCTGCGCGAAGGCGGTCCTCTTCTTCGCAAGCATCATGCAAAAAGTGCCCTTTGGCTCGATTAATCTCACGCTCACCGAGCCACTCGCGACGATTTTGCTTCTGGCAGGATGTGTGCTTCTCTACATCCTCTGGCCCAACCCCAAGAGGCGCTGGATCTACTCCGTGGGCCTCGCCGCTTTCGTCCTCATCTTTTTTGTAAGCTCGATTCTGCCTGCATTTAGCCCGTCTCAGATGGTGGTTTTAAACGTGGGGCAAGGAGATGCCATCCTTATTCAGGACCGCACGCACGCGATTCTTGTCGACACGGGGCCGGACGATACCGTGCTAGATGCGATGGCTCCCTTTTTTGTCACGCACCTGGACGCGGTCATAATCACCCACCAGCACAACGATCACTACGGGGGCCTCAAAGCGGTTCTCTCGCACATTCCAACCGACAAAGTAATTTTTGGCAAGGGCGTGACGAGCGCGTTTTGCACAGAGATTCAAAAGGCTTTGGCCGAGACAAACTCTCCCGTTGCAGAGGTTTCTGCCAACGATACCTTTCAGGACGGGGGTTGGAAGATTTCTGTGCTCTGGCCAAAAGAGGCGAGCAAGGGGAACGAAAATGAGGACTCGATTTGCTTCTCTTTGACGCGCGCCGACGCTAGTTTTTCCGCCTTTTTAACAGGGGATGCCGAAGAAGGGGTTCTTGGGAAAATCGAGCATCTACCTAAGAAAATTTCGGTCTATAAGGTGGGGCACCATGGCTCGGCGATTGCTATAAACGAGGCTCAGGCCAAGACCCTTTCGCCGAGGCTTTCGGTGGCCTCTGCTGGCAAAGGCAATAAGTACGGACACCCCACCAAGCAATGCATCTCGATTCTTGAGAAGGCAGGCTCGCAGTTCGTCTGTACGATGGATGCCGGAAATGTGGTGACAACTCCGCAGCAAATCGGAGTTGGCGTTACGGCCGATGTTCCAGAGGCTCTCAGGAAGCGCTACTAAGGCGCGCTGCCAGTTAACTGCCGCGCATGACGCCGGCGCGCGACGCCTAAATTCCGCACCTGACGCCGCCGCCCGAATCGAAGAAACCGCAAAAAACCCTTGAACAAACCGGAAAATACCTCTATTATTAAGCACCATTGAAAATTACGAAGCTATGTGCCTTCAGTGGCACCTCTGGAAACGAGGAAAGAATGGATTACATAAAAGCGATTGAGCAACAACAGATTCGCGACGACATTCCCCAGGTAGTTGTGGGTGATAACGTTAAAGTCCACTACAAAATTAAAGAGGGAGACCGTGAGCGTATTCAGGTTTTCCAAGGCGACGTTATTCGCATGTCGGGCGAGGGAGCTCGCGAAACCTTCACCGTCAGAAAGATTTCTTTTGGCGTTGGCGTCGAGAGAACCTTCCCGCTGAACAGCCCCAAGATTGCAAAACTCGAGGTCGTTCGCCACGGAGACGTCCACCGCGCGAAACTTTACTATCTCCGCGACCGCGTTGGTAAAGCCGCTCGTCTTCGCGAGAAGCGCGTCTAGCTCGAAAACTTTCTTGCCTCAAAAAACTTCCGTGCCGAAAATCGACTTTTTGGCCTCTTCAGTAGCCTCTATTGAAAAGGCCTTTTCTATAGCCGAGAAAGACCTCTTTTCTCCGCTCTATTCTGCCAACTCCTTTAACGACTCCTCACTGTGCTCGCTGATCGATCAGGGCCTGTCAGACGCGCGTGCCTCTGTCCAAAAGCGTTCCGAGACAAGCAAGAAGCGCCTGGAGCGCTATCTGAGTGAAGTCGCTCGCACGAAAGCGCTCTATGGAAACAACCCTGAGAACACCGTAGGGGCCGACGAGGTGGGAAGGGGTCCTCTTGCAGGACCGGTCGTCGTTTGCGCCCTTATCCTTCCAGCTAGCCCCCTTATCCTTGGACTCAACGATTCGAAAAAGCTTTCTGCGCACCGCCGCGAAGAGCTCTCCCAACGCATCCAACAGCATGCCATCGCGCTCGCCCTCGAGCAAAACACGAACACCCAAATTGACGAGAAAGGCATAACCCGTGCTCTCAAGGACACGTTTGACGGAGCCATCGCAAGGGTTTCTCGAGAGGTCGGAGAGGAAAACGTGTCGCGCGTTCTTCTCGACGGGAGGCCCCTCCACATCCACGCCAAGGAGGAGGCGATTGTTAAGGGAGACGCAAAGGTTGCCTCGATTGCCGCCGCCTCAATCGTTGCAAAGGTCGCGCGCGACGCCTACATGGATCAGGTTGCCTCTGATTTTCCTGCCTACGGTTTCGAGAAAAACAAGGGTTATGGCTCGGAAGAGCACATGGAGGCGATTAAGCAGGCCGGCCTGAGTCCGCTTCATCGTCGCTCTTTCTGCACGAAAATTCTCTAAGCTGTTTTCCGTTTTTTCTTTCTGTTTGTTTTCGTTTGTAAGGGACCGGTAAGGTCTCGGTGTTTTTTCGGTAAAGGACACCTCCTACTTTTATCTCAGGAATAAAACGCTAAAAGCCGCCGATGAGAAAGGGGAGAAGATGTCTGCTTCAGCATTAGCAAAAAAAGCAATAAAAGAAAATGAAGAAAAGCCTGCTAAGGAGAGCAAAACGCCGGAATTGAAAGTGGTTAGGGATTCATTGCCGGAGAACACGGGTGAAAAGCCGACCGCGGCAAAGGAAGAGGTAAGGGGAGAGGAAAAGAAGGAAGGAAAGGGAGAGGCTGGAAAGGGGGAAGCCAAAAAAGAAGAGGCCAAAAAGAGCAGCTCAAAAGATTCTAAAAAAGAAAAGAAGCCGGCGCCAAAACGAAAGGCGCGAGAAAAGAAGAACGCTGCGCAAAAGGCCGAAAGCAAACAGGAAGCCAAGCAAGGGATTAAGCCGGACGCCAAGACAGAAGACAGCGGAAATCATACGTCCCACAAATCATTTAGGGAGTTCAATCCCTGGAACAAAATCCTTCGCCCCGACAAACCTATTGAGGAATACAACAACAAAGAGGTAGGCAAAGAGGGAGAGCTTCTCGCCAGCCTTTTCTTGCAATACAAGAACTACGAAATTCTCGAGATGAACTGGACCTGCAAGTTTGGAGAGGTCGACATAGTTGCGCGCGATGGAGATGAGCTTGTTTTGTGTGAGGTGAAGACGCGCCTTTGCCTGCACGACGGAGAGGCAATCCCCGAGCTCAGAGTGCACAAAAGAAAGCAAGATAAATACAGAAAGCTCGCCCTTTGCTACCTGATGGAGCACCCCAAAGAAGACGCTCTTCGCTTTGATGTTATGGCTTTAACTATCACAGGTCAGAGAAGCGCAAAGCTGCGCCACCTGCTCGGGGCCTTCAGCTTTGATTTGTAAGGAACCCAATTCGGAACTCAATAAAGGCTCCTATGTGGGACCCAATAAGGAATCCAACAAGAAACCCACGAACCCAAGGTAATTTCTCATGGCAAAAAATCGGCTCATAGCAAGTGTGGAAAGCGCCGTTATCCGCGGCATCAAGGCCCAGCCGGTAACGGTTGAAGTCAGTGTTGCTCCAGGAATTCCTGGCATAAACATCGTTGGCATGCCCTCCACCTCCGTCCTCGAAGCAAGACATAGACTACGCTGCGCTTTTGCAGCTTCCGGTTTTGAGCTGCCGCGCGCAAACGTGACGATAAATCTCGTGCCGGCCGACCTTTCCAAAACAGGAACGGGGCTGGATTTGCCCATGGCGATAGGCATTCTTGTGGCAAGCAGGCAGCTTCCTCAAAAGATTCTGGATGGCTGCCTTTTCGTGGGTGAGGTGGGCCTTCAGGGAGAGATACTGCCGGTAAAAGGCGAGCTTGCCTACGGTCTTCGGGCCAAGGAAGAAAACACAGTTCTTGTCGGCTCGTTTGTCACGCATCGCTTCGATGAGCTCGATGTTAAGGCAAAATGCGTCTCCTCCTTGCAAGATCTCCGAGGTGGCCTGGAACAGCAAGCGAGTTTTAATTGGTCGCAAAATGCAAAAGATTTTCTCGAGAAACCCAAAGGGGGAGAAGCGAGAGACCAAAATGAAAAGCAGGGAAGGCAGGGGCGCACTTCGGTAAAAGAGACAGCGCAAGAGGGAGTACCCCAAAAAGACCTTGACTTCAAAGACGTCGTTGACCAGGAAACGCCCAAGCGCGCCCTCACGATAGCGGCAGCTGGTGGTTTTGGGACGCTTATGGTGGGGCCTCCCGGGGCAGGAAAGACGATGCTTGCCAAAAGGATGCCCACCATTCTGGATGAGCTTGGCGAGAAAGAACGCATTGAAACGGCCCTCATCCATTCCATCGCCGGGGCGGACGTGGAAGAAATCCTTAACGGAAGACGCCCTTTTCAAGCGCCCCATCACACCATTACGCCGGTGGCACTTGTGGGAGGGGGAAGGCCTGTGATTCCAGGAGCCATATCCTTAGCTCACAATGGCGTTTTGTTCTTGGACGAGCTCCCCGAGTTTTCCGCTCAAGCTCTCCAAGTTTTGCGCCAGCCTATCGAAGAGGGAGTCGTGCGCATCGTTAGAAACGAAGGTTCTTACGTCTTTCCGTCTTGGTTCCTTTTGTTGGGGGCGGCAAATCCCTGTCCTTGCGGCTACCTGGGAGACGCGGGGCATATCTGTACGTGCAGCCCCTCGCAAATCGCTCACTACCAAAGCAAAATGGGCGGGCCTTTGGGCGATAGGATTGAGCTTATCGTGGATGTCTTCCGGCCAGACCCGGCAAAGATCATCAATAACCAAAGCTCGAGAAGCACGCGTGAGATGCGCGATGACGTGTTGCGGGCAAAAGCGTTTTGCAAATGGCGCTTAGAGAAGATGGTCAAGAAAAACGGGGGTTTCTTGGAAGAGAGAAAAGCCTCAGAACAGGCAGTCTTCAACTTATCGAAGAGCGCAAAAACCGCGCTTGAAGCCGTCGCACACTCGCTTGCTTTAGGCGGGCGCGCTCTGAAAAGTGTCGAGAAAGTTGCGCGTGTTATCGCAGACATGGATGAGCGCATAGAGATAGAGGAGGGCGACATTTTGGAAGCTTCGCTCTTCCGTCCTCGCAATACCGAAAGGCTGGAAGAAGTTGCCTAGCAAAACAAAACAGGAAGCGACTTTAGGTCGTAAGGTTCCTGCGGGCCGAAGGATGGCGCCCTCAAGAAACACGACAAATAACTTGCGGGCCCTCTTTCCCGACAAAGTCTTCGAGCTCAGGCCAACAGATGCCCTCTGGCCAAGCTGCGTCTCGGCGGATTTGATAGAGGCCTCCGCGATTTATGGCATAGGGGACCCTGAGGTTCTCTCGGCAGAATCACTCTCGGTCGTTGGAGCGCGCCGCCCCACCCCATACGGCACAGCTCTGGCAAAAATGGCAGGCCGGATAGCAGCAGAAACAGGCCTGGTAACCGTATCCGGTGGCGCGATGGGCGTCGACATAGAAAGCGCCAAGGCAACGCTTAAGGCCAAAGGAAAAAACGTCATCGTCTCGGGCACGGGGGCAGATATCATCTATCCCGCCAAAAATAGGGAAACGTTCATCGAAACGGTTGAGGTAGGAGGCGCCGTAATCGCGATTGAGCGCTGGGAATCTCCTCCCAGGCGCTACGCTTTCCCCAAAAGAAACAAGGTGATAGCTGCTCTTTCTCGCGCGCTTTTTGTTACAGAAGCAGCCCTGCCTTCAGGCACGATGTCGACGGCTGAGGCGGCAATTGAGATGGGCCGGGCTCTCTACGCAGCTCCGGGTTCCATTTTTTCACCCTCTTCACGTGGAACGAACTGGCTCATTCAAGAGGGGGCAAGCATTATGGTGGACGAGGAGAGCCTTGAAGTGGCCATCTCTCGCGATTATGGAACGCTTCGAAGGGAGCGCCTCAAGCAAACAAAGGACCGAGGCCGCGCTATGTCTGTTCTTCTCGCTCAGCCCCTTCGTCCGGATGAGCTCGCGTCGTATCTGGGAAAAGAGTTGCTCACCGTGTTGAAGACCCTCTCGGAATACGAGGTAAAAGGGATGGTAGTGCGTCTTCCGGATGGTCGCTATACTCCTTCCGAGAAAATCCTTTTGGAAGGCTGAGGCTTCTCATTTCTAGTAATAAAAAAGAACGGGGTTAAACCTCTTTATCGGCTGCGGTTTTTGCCGCTCTTATACGGCAATTCTAGGTCCCTTCTTTTTGTCTCTTCATTGCTTCATTGCAGATTCTTTTCTTCTTTATTCCCGTCCAATTGTTTGTCAGGGTTCGAGAGAGGCGAACCATTTCGCTTAGCAGGCACCTTGTGGCAAAATAGGAGGAGATGTTCGCTACCGAAACTTGAGAGGAGGTGGGCATGGAGAACGAGGAAAATCGCAAAGGCGATGACTCTCGAGAAAACGTTGGCGAAACTGCCAGCGAAAACGTCAGCGAAGAGACCTCGCAACCCGAGCCCAGCTTCGTCGAAATAGCAGAGCATCCCCTTGAGGCTGCTGCTGGTTTTTACGACACGTCTGAAGGTGAAAAATCTTTAGCCGAGAAAACCCCGGCTCCCACAAACACCTCTCCAACAACACCTCCTGCAACCCCAAAGCTAAAAGTGAGCGTTGCCGGAGCTCCCCGCGCGGCTCACAAGGGAGGCGTCTTGCGTAGCAAGAAGAGCTCCTCGACGGCTCCCGCCCAAGGAATCTCAAAAGAGAAAAGGTCAGACAGTCACAAAGCGAAAATTGGCGCTCTCTTTATGGCGGTCATTTTTGGCGTGAACTTGCTGGTTATTGTCCTGTCCGGACAAGGCGAACAATTTGTCCACGCGCTTGATAACGCCATCCCCAGCTGGGTTATGGCGGGCGTTTTCATGATGATTCTCTACATGGTTTTCGCAACGCTTGCCTACGTCATCGCGGCTTCTCTCGACCCTAACGGCCCTGTGGGTATCAGAGACTGCATCTCGGTTGAGGCAAACGGAGCACTTTTTGGAAACCTCACTCCCAGCAATTCCGGAGCGGTGCCCGCCCAAATATATCGCCTTACGCAAACCGGCCTTGATATAGGGGAGTCTTCAGCCATTCAGTTCACGCGTTTTATCATGTTTCAGCTGGGAGAAATTATCATCGCCGCTCTTATGCTCTGGCTCAAATTCGACTACTTTTTGCAAACCGACGGAAGTTTTATCATCATCAATATCGTCGTTTTCGCCATCATGGGCCTGCAAGTTTTTGCGTTGCTGATGGTTTGCCTCTTCCCGCGCTTCGTTCTCAAAATTGTCACAGCTGTGGTTCACTTCGTGCAGCGTCGCGGTTGGTTCAACGCCCAAAAACTCGAGCACGGCCTCACATACCTCTCCGACCAAATCTCGGTTTTCTCGAGGGCTTTTAAGTCCTCCATAAAGCACTTTCCCTCCCTGATACTGACTTTGATTGTGACGTTTTGCCAGCTCCTTTGCCTCTATGCGGTGCCGTGGTTTGTGTTGCATGCACTCGGGCAGGAGCAGGACTTTCTTACCTGTCTTGCGGCTGCTGCCATGGTGCAGATGCTTGCAAATTCCGTTCCGCTCCCGGGAGGCACTGGCGGCGTCGAGGCAGGTTTCATCTTCTTTTTCGGGCCCTTGTTTGGAGAAACTGCCGCAGCCGGCTTCATTATCTGGCGTCTCATCACCTTCTATTTCCCAACGATTGTCTCGCTCCCGCTCACGGCCCTCAAAAGCCATTCGCATAAATCGCTCCACAACCGCATCCAAGATTTTTTGCATCCTTCCAAACGCCGCACCATTTCCTATTCCTCGAGAAAAACCGTGTATAAAAGCATGACGAGAAAGAAATAGAGCTGACATGGCCGCCCCCAGAAAGAAATTCGAAGACAAAGCGCACGAGGACATTCTCGAAAAGAAAATCGATGACAGAAAAGGCACTCACGCCTTCGAGAAAAAAATCGAAAGTGAAGCCGAGGCGGGGCGCCAAGAAATTGAAGCGAAGCGCCAGGCGGAAGAAGCGAAGCGCGAAGAGGAAGAGGAAAAGCGCCAGGAAAAAGAAGGAAAACGCCGCGAAGAGGAAGAAGCGAAGCGCCACGAGGCGGAAGAAAGGCGCGAGTCGGGCGCCAAGGACCAAGCAAAAAAGTCGGCAAGAAGTGCCATCTACGGCTCCATTTTTATGGCGGTCGTGCTTGCCATCAACGTCATCTACATCGTCGCCACAGGCCAGCTCAAGCCTACATTTGATGTGCTTCACGACCTCAATCTCAATTGGCTCTTTCTTTCCATGGGAGCGATGGTTGGCTACTTATTGTTGGGGACGCTTGCCTACGTTTTCGCCGCTCTTCTTGACAACAAAGGCAAAGAGGGCATTTTTGATCTCGTGAGCGTCGAGGCGGCCGGCACTTTCTACGGCAACCTGACCCCGATGATGGTAGGCTCGCTTCCCGCCCAAATCTGGCGCCTCATCAAGGCCGGTCTTCGTTTTGGAGAAGCAACCGCCGTCCAGATTATTCGCTTTTCCATCTACCAGCTCGCTCAAGTTTTGCTCGCCGCGGTTCTCCTCATTTGCACCTGGAACGATTTTTCCATCCACTACGTCGGGCTTCTCTGGCTGAACTTCATTATGTTCGTCCTGAAGCTCGCTCAACTTGCCATTCTTGTCGCTATTGCGTTTTTCCCCAACTGGGTCACCAAAATTACCGGCGCATTTTTCGCCTTTTCCAAAAAGCACCGCATCTCTTTTCTCGAGAAGCACGTTGACGCATGGGACACCCAGATTAAAGAGGAGGTGGGCAAGTTTAAAACCGCCTTCAAAACCTCTTTCAAAAAGCCGCGAAAGCTCCTTTATATTATGCTTGCCTCTCTCGGCCAAATCTCGATTCTTTACATAAGCCCCTGGATAATCATGCAAGCATTTTCGGTGCAGGTAAATTTCTGGGAGGCGTTTACCGCAGGAACGATGGTCCAGTTCGTCTCCTCCTCGATTCCGCTTCCGGGAGGCACAGGCGGCATCGAGGCCTCCTTCATCGCCTATTTCAATCCCTACCTGGGGGCGCTCACCGTGCCGGTTTATCTGGTCTGGAGGCTTGTGACATATTACGGCTATACCGTCTTTACTGGTCTCGCGTCGAACCTTTATACGAAGCCAACCTCGCCCACTTTGGAGCAGCGTTTAGCTAAACTTAGAAAGCGAAAGAGCTAAAAAAATCCCTTTAACGCCGAGAAACCTTTTGAATTGAAAACCCCTTGATTTAAGAAGCACCGGCCGAGAAACCCTCGCCAAAAGAAAAACGGATAGAGAAATGACAGATTCCCAAGCAATGACCGCCACCCAAAACGCCATTCGCGTTCGCTTCGCCCCGTCTCCAACTGGAAAGCTCCACGTGGGAGGTGCAAGAACCGCTATCTACAACTGGGCATTTGCACGAGCCAACGACGGCGTTTTTATTCTCCGCATCGACGACACCGACCCCACGCGCTCCACAGAAGAGAACACGCAAATCATCCTTCGTGCTATGCGCTGGCTCGGTCTGGACTGGGATGAGGGCCCCGATGTCGGTGGCCCCTTTGGCCCTTATCGGCAAGCCGACCGCGTTGCGCGCTACAAAGAAGCGGCCGAGAAACTCGTCGAAGAAGGAAAGGCTTACTACTGCTTCTGCACCCCAGAGGAGCTGGAGGCAGGGCGCAAGCGTGCCCACGAGGCCAAAGAGGAATTCCAAGGCTACAACGGTGCCTGCAGAAAATTGGATCCGGCAGAGGCAAAAGCGCGCGTTGCCGCAGGTGAGCCCCACACCATTCGCATCAAAGTGCCAGAAGGCAGGGGAGACGTGGTGGTGGATGACGCAGTCCACGGACAAGTCACCTTCAACGCAAAAGAGCTCGACGATTTCATCATTTTCCGCTCCGACGACACACCCACCTACAACTTTGCGACCGTGGTTGACGACGCCGACATGCGGATCACCCACGTCATCCGAGGCGACGACCACCTTTCAAACACCCCGCGCCAAGTCATCGTTTACGAGGCGCTAAAAAAGCCGGTTCCCACTTTCGCGCACATTTCGATGATTTTGGGCGAGGACGGCAAGAAGCTCTCGAAGCGCCACGGTGCAACCTCTGTTGAGGAATACCAGCAAGAAAGTTACGAATCGGAGGCCTTCGTCAATTACCTGGCTCTTCTCGGCTGGAGCTTTGACGACAAGACGACGATTATCCCGCGCGACGTTCTTGCCCGCGAGTTTTCCCTAAATCGTGTTTCGAAAAATCCCGCGACCTTCGACTCGAAGAAGCTAAATTGGATCAACGAGCAATACCTTTTGGCCATGACCGACGAAGAATTTGCCGAGAAAATCTTAGGTCCTCAGCTCGTTTTGGCGGGCAAAGAAGAGGAGGGTTGCATCTCTTTGCGCCCTGAGTGGTTCGCGCTTTTGGCTTCTGTGATCAAGCCGCGCACAAAGATTGCAGGAGATGTCGTGAGCCTCACGGAGTTTCTCTACAAGGGCGATGCACCCGAAATTGAGGAGAAGGCGTTCAACAAAATGCTTGCTAAAGAGAGTGCAAAGCCCTCTCTTGTTGCCGCACTTTCGGCGCTGCAGACGCTAGAGGACAAGGCGAGCGGTTTTTACGCTGATGCCATAAACGATGCTTTGGCGCCTCTGCCAGAGGAGCTCGATATTTCTCGCGGTGCCTTTTACGGGGCGATTCGCGTGGCGCTCACGGGCACACTTGTGAGCCCTCCCATGGGGGAGATGATTGAGCTTCTGGGGTGCAAGAGTACGTGCGCGCGCATTGAAGCCGCGCTTGAGAAGATTGAAACGACCGCATAGATAAACGAAACCCAAACACAAACCAAAACACAAACCAAAACACAAACCAAAACCCAAAAACCAAACCCAAACCAAAACCCAAAACCAAAACTCTCAGCAAGCAGCAGCTTTTCTGAGAAGGAGAGGAGAAAAATGCTTCCATCCACTTTTGAAGTTCTCGGCCCGGTGATGGTGGGTCCCAGTTCGTCTCACACGGCAGGGGCACTGCGCATCGCAGAGATTGCCGCGGCTATCGCCCCTCGCCCCATTAAAGAGGTGACGTTTTTCCTCTTCAATTCTTTCTCGGAAACCTATAAGGGACACGGAACGGATAAGGCCCTTGTAGCTGGTATTTTGGGACTCCACACCTACGACGAGCGCGTGGCAGAATCCTTCAAGCTCGCAAAGCAGCAGGGCCTAAAGTACAGCTTTGTGGCCGCCGGCCAAGACCCAGGTCTTCATCCCAATACGGTTGATATCGTCTTGGACCTGGAGGGGGGCATGACCATCACGATGCGCGGCGAATCGCGTGGCGGCGGAAAAGTGCGTCTCGTGGGAATCGACGGCGTTGACGTGAAAGTGCGCGGCGAATATCCCACCCTCATCATGCTTCACGAGGACCTAAAGGGTTCCTTGACTGAAATCACGGGGCTTCTCGCAAAGGCGGGAATTAATATCGCCAGCTTGAACCTCTACCGCGCGCCCGTGATTAACAAGTGCTACACGATTATTGAGTCGGACGAAAAGATTTCGCAGGCCATAGCCGACGCCGTCCGAGCGCTGCCCTACGTTGCCTGGGCAGAGCGCCTCACCATCCCCGGAGAGACGCATCCCTCGCCCAACACCACCGTGACGATTGACTTTACCACGTGCAAGGGTCTTCTTAACCTCTGCCATGAGCGCAATTGCGACATTGCAACCCTCATGAAGCAGCGCGAATTCGAGCTGGCTGACAACAAAGAGGACGTTGACAAAAAAATGGAACAGGTGCGCACGGTCATGAGCGCCTCCATCGAGGAAACAATCCATCATCCGCGCCGCTCGCTTGGCGGTTTTCTGGACGGGCAGGCTCGCGCCGTTTTCGAGAAAACCCTCGGCAAAGACGGTGAGGCAAAAGATGAGCTTATGGGCGAGCGCCAGACGCGCGCGGTTGCCTACGCGATGGCGGTCCTTGAGCTTTCTGCCTGCATGGGCGTGATAGTGGCCGCCCCCACGGCAGGCTCCTCCGGTGTGGTGCCCGGGTGCTTCTGGGCCTTTACTAAAGAGCCCGCTCTTCTCGAGAAGGGCCTCTACACGGCAGCCGCCATTGGCGCAATCATCATGAATAACGCCTCTGTGGCAGGAGCTGAGGGAGGCTGCCAGGCCGAAGTGGGAAGCGCGAGCGCGATGGCGGCAGCGGGGCTTTGCGCCATGATGGGGGCAAGTCCGGATGTGTGTCTTGACGCAGCCTCTATTGCTATCGGAAACCTTTTGGGCCTCGTCTGTGATCCTGTGCGAGGGCTCGTTGAATATCCCTGTCAAAACAGAAACGCGATTGGTGTAGCTAACGCTTACAGCGCCGCCCAATTGGCGCTTTCTGGCGTTCCTTGCCTGATTCCTCTGGACGAGGTCATTGAGGCGCAGAACTCGGTAGGGCACATGTTGCCAGAGAGTTTGCGGGAGACGGCCAAGGGGGGCCTTGCGGTTTGCCCGAGCGTGTGCGAAGGGTGCGCGCAACCTTGTTCTTAAGCCGACGCCGAGACTGCGCTCAGGGGAGAACTTAAACTTCTGCGCGTAGCCCGCTCGCGACCAGTTGAAATTCATTTTTAAGTGGCTAAAATAATCAGCTAAAACGCGTAGTTGCGCTCTTGGGCACGAGCGCACTTACATCGCGTAAAAACAGCGGAAAAACAACACAAAAACCGCGCAAAAATCGCAGCAAAAAAACCAAGCACAAAAACTGCAGCAAACCTAACCACTTAAAGAAGAAACTCAAGAAATAGGAAAAGTCAAAGGAGTATCGATGGCTGAAAAAGTTCACTATTTCACTTCCGAGTCGGTCACGGAAGGCCACCCCGACAAGGTTTGTGACCAAATCTCCGACGCGGTTCTCGACGCCATTTTGACGAAAGAAAAGACTCTGCAGGACAAAGGCTACGTTTCCGATAAGGGCGTGGCGGCAAACGTCGACAACGTTCGCTCCGCCTGCGAAACGTTTGCCACAACCGGCATGGTTACCGTTATGGGCGAGATTCGCACGCAAGCCTATATCGACGTGCAAGAGATTGCCCGCGACGTCATCAAGCGTATCGGCTACGACAATGCTGCCTACTGCTTCGACGGGGAGACCTGTGGCGTCATGAGCTCCATCCACGAGCAATCGCCCGACATCGCCATGGGTGTTGATGAGTCCTACGACGTGCAAAAAGGCCTTACCGACGAGGATATCGATAAGGTCGGCGCAGGTGATCAAGGCATGATGTTTGGCTACGCCTCCGACGAGACACCCACGTTCATGCCAATGCCCATTTACCTGGCTCAAAAGCTCGCAGAGCGCCTGGCCTACGTGAGAAAAGCAAATATCGTTAACTACCTGCGCCCCGACGGCAAAACGCAGGTTACCGTGAAATACGTCGATGACGTCCCCACAGAAGTGACCGCCATCGTCGTCTCCACCCAGCACGACCCCGACGTGGAATCGATGGATGTCATCAAAAAAGACATGATTGAGCACGTCATCAAGCCAGTCATGGAAGAGGCTGGTCTCAAATGGGACGAGGCTGAGATTTTCGTGAATCCTACCGGCCGCTTCGTCCTTGGTGGTCCTGCTGCCGATACCGGTCTTACGGGCCGCAAAATTATCGTCGACACCTACGGCGGCATGGGTCGCCACGGTGGTGGGTCTTTCAGCGGAAAAGATCCTACAAAGGTCGACCGCTCTGCTGCCTACGCCGCTCGCTGGGTTGCGAAAAACGTGGTCGCCGCCGGTCTCGCGAAGCGCTGCGAGGTTGAGCTTGCCTACGCCATCGGTGTTCCTCGCCCTGTGAGTGTCCTCGTCGAGACGCACGGAACAGGAATCGTCGAAGACAAAAAGATTGAGGATGCCGTGAAAAAGGTGTTCGACCTTCGCCCCGGCGCCATCATCCGCGACCTCGATCTTCGCCGCCCCATCTATGAAAAGACGGCAGCCTACGGTCACTTTGGCCGAGAAGACAAAGACTTTACCTGGGAAAACCTCGACAAAGTCGACGAGCTCAAAGCGGCTATCGAAGCTTAAAGTTAAAACTCACATGCGGCCGAGGTCCCTCGTGGCGCCCCGGTCGCATCTTTTTCTGAAAGAAACACTCACCAACATCGAACTGCTCGAGCGTAAGGGGAGGGGGCAAAAATGGAGTTAGCTTCAGTCGTTTTAGACATCTCCACGCGCTCCTTGGAGACCCCTTTCACCTATCTCATTCCCGAGAAACTTATCGGTCAAGTAGACGTTGGCTCGTTAGTTGTTATTCCTTTTTCGAACCGTCTGTCGCTGGGCTACGTTGTTGCTCTTCAAAACGACGCCGCCTCCAGCGACGCAGCGGCCCAAGGCGCCGCTTCGTCCCAAAACAATACTTCTAGCCCAGCCACCCCCAGCGACGACGTTTCGCTTTCAAAGCTAAAAGAGATCAAAGAGGTGGTAGGAAGCCCCGTTTTTGACGAGGCGCACGCAAAGCTGGGTTTCTGGATGGCAAAAACCTACGCTGCCCCTCTAAACAGTGTCTTTCGCCTTTTTTTGCCGCCCGGGCAAACGCAAAAGATAGCAGAGGCAAAAAAGGGTGGCTTCGAAGAGGTTGTCAAAGAGGCAACCGCCAAGCACGTTGAGTGGGTCGCGCTCACTGATTCTGCCAAGGGTTTCTCGGAAGAGGGGAAAGCCAAACAGAAAGTGGTCAAGAAAAATGCCTACCGTCAGCAAGAAATATTGGAGGCGCTCGCCTCAGGGCCGCAAAAAGTTTCAGAACTTGCCGCTTTGATTCCGGGCGCGCGCTCAGCCATCACCGCGTTGGAGAAAAAGGGGCTTCTCGAAAAAATCAAAGGGGAAGCCTTGGGCGCAACAGAGACTGAAACGCGCTTATCTTCAGCTACAGCCGAGCGACCCGCAGCCCTTACAAAAGGCCAAGTAACAGCCCTTGCAACCATTGAAAAGGCCACAGCGCAAAACGCCGGTGAGGTGGTCCTTATCAAAGGTATTACCGGCTCGGGAAAAAGCGAGGTTTACCTGGAGGCTATCGAAAAGATTCGCGCGGCCGGAAAGTCGGCGATAGTGCTCGTGCCTGAAATCTCGCTTACCGCGCAAACCGTCGGGCGCTTCAGAAGCCGCTTCGGAGACGACATTGCCGTTTTCCACTCGCGCCTGACCCCGACCGAGAAACTCGTGCAATGGACGCGCATCAAACAGGGTAAAGCACACGTCGTGATAGGCGCGCGCTCGGCTCTTTTTGCGCCCGTGCAAAATCTGGGCCTCATTGTGATTGACGAGGAACACGAAACTTCCTACAAGCAAGACCAAGCCCCGCGCTACGTTTCCAGAGACGTCGCAAAAAAGCTTGCAGAAATCACAGGCGCTACGCTCGTGTTGGGATCTGCGACGCCTTCGATGGAGGCGCTCTACAACACAGAGACGAAGCCGGACTGGACGCTTGCCGTCATGAAGGAGCGCCCCGGAAAAGCCCTGCTCCCGGCCATTGAAATAGTGAACATGCGCAAAGCTCTCAAAAAACAGGGCGCAACGCAGGCCTTTTCCAACGAGCTCAAGCAGGCCCTTATAGAAACGCACAAAAAGGGGGAGAAGTCCGTTCTTCTTTTGAACCGGCGCGGCTTCGCATTGTTTCTCATGTGCGAGGAATGCGGCTGCGTTCCCGAGTGTCCGCACTGCTCAACCTCGCTGACCTATCATGAACGCACGCATGAGCTCGCCTGTCACACCTGCGGCAGAACGTGGTCTTTGGGATACGGCGAAAATGCGCTGAAGTGTCCGGCCTGCGGCTCTGCCTACCTCAGTGCGCTTGGGGTGGGCACGCAAAGAGTCGAAGATGAGATCTCGCTTTTCCTGCCCGACGCTCCCGTTTTTAGAATGGACGCTGACACCACGAAAAAGCGCGGCGCCCACGAAGAAATTCTCGAGGCCTTCGACGTCACCGACGGCGCGATCCTTCTGGGCACCCAGATGATTGCGAAGGGCCTCGACTTTTCCGACGTCACGCTGGTAGGCGTCATCAATGCGGACACGACACTGAAGCTTCCCGACTTTCGCGCTCCCGAGAAAACCTTCAATCTCTTGGAACAAGTATCCGGGCGCGCAGGCAGAGGAGACAAGCCCGGGCGCGTCTTCATCCAGACGTATTGGGCGGCACATCCGGCTATCAAGGAAGTTGCGAAGAAAGACCGAACGAAGTTTGAAGAGGCCGAAGTCGCCGCGCGCAAAGAATCGTTCTACCCGCCTTTTTCGCGCCTGGGAAACGTGACCGTGGTGAGCTCGAACCGCCGCCGCGCAGAGGAGGTCGTGCACCAGTTTGCCGCCGCCCTCACGCAAGAAGTGGTAGAAAAGCCCAGCTGGCACGTGCTTGGACCCTCGCCCTGCATTAAGGCGAAGGTGAAGGACCGCTACCGCTTCCACGTTTTGCTGAAAGCCCCGCCCGAGGCTGAAATTGGCGCGCTCTTCTCGAAAATTTTGAAACGCGTCGATACGAGGGGCGTCTCGGTTCAATTAGACGTGGACGCCTATAATATGTTTTAAATAAGCTGAGGCGACATGGTGTCGATAGGGCAAACGTGCCTCGATAGCAAATGCCGAGAAAAGATTTTGGAGGATGCGGCAGTGAGCGATAGTAAATCCGATTTTCACCTGCGCTTTATGGGCGAAGACGTTCTCACGCAAAAGGCTGAGGAGGTCGGTGAGGTCACGCCTGAGATTGAGAAACTTGCAGACGACATGCTTTCTCTCATGTACGAGGAGGAAGGGTGTGGCCTAGCAGCCCCTCAGATTGGTGCTCCTTTGCGCCTGGTTGTGATTGACTGCGACTACGATCCGTCTTCTCAAACGAAGAAAAATCCGTACGTTTTGATTAACCCTGAAATTGTGGAGTTGTCTGATGAGACGGCGAAGGATTCGGAAGGATGCCTTTCGTTTCCGGGGCTCTCGGTGGAGATTGAGCGTCCTGTGGGCGTCGTTGTCGAGGCGGAAGATTTGGAAGGAAATGTTCTTCGCTACGAGGTAGAAGGCTCTCTTCTAGCTCGCTGTCTCCAGCATGAAATCGACCATCTTAATGGGGTGACGATGCTGGATCATTTGGGCCCGATTGCTCGGATGAAAGCCATCTCGACTGTAAGAGAGAAGATGCAAGGAGACGCGGCTGCGGGCGCGGCTAACGGTGCGGAAGGCGAAACCGCAACTCACTCAGCAGAGCGCACGGAAAAGTCCACGGAAGAGAAATAATGGCAAACTCTCAGCCCATAAAAACTATCTTTCTTGGGACGCCTTCGTTTGCGGTCCCCTCGCTTGAGGCGCTCCTTTCCCAAAAAGAAAATCCTGCGGTAGAGGTTGCGGCCGTCGTGACGCGCCCCGATGCCAAGCGGGGAAGGGGAAACGCCCTCACGCCCTCTCCTGTAAAAGAGGCGGCGCTTAAAGCAGGCGTTCCGGTCTTTGAAGAAAACAGAATGACCCCAGATCTGGAGGCAATCCTGGCGGCCCTCAAGCCTGACCTTGCCGTCGTGGCGGCCTTTGGGGCCCTTTTGCCAACCGCTTTTCTCGAAATCCCAAAGAAGGGGACGATTAACGTTCATGCAAGTCTTCTTCCGCGTTGGCGAGGCGCCGCCCCCATCGAACGCGCCATTCTGGCAGGCGACGAGACCACGGGTATCTCGATTATGCGCGTAGAGGAGGGCCTCGATTCTGGCCCTTACGCGCTGCAAGGTGAAGTTTCTATTGTCGAGAAAACCGCAGGTGAGTTGACGGATGAGTTGGCAGATTTGGGAGCTCGCCTTCTGGTTGAAACAGTAGCAGCCATCGCAGACGATACGGTTCGCTGGATCGAGCAGGACGAGACGAAAGTTACGCTTGCCCCCAAGATTGAAAAGGAGGAAATGCATCTTTCTCCCTCCAAAACGAGAGATGAGAATCTGCGGATTGTGCAAGCATCCAGCAGTAAAGCTCCAGCCAGGCTGAAGCTATCGAATGGGAAAAACGTTCGCATCGTTTCTGCAAGAGAGCCTTTAACGGGCCAAAATTTCCCTCAAGCTCACCTTGAACCTTTTGAAGTTCTCGCAGATAAAACAGGCCTTTTCTTTGGAGCAAACGAAGGTGCTTTTGAAGCGCTTGAAGTTATCCCGGAAGGCAAGAAAAAAATCTCAGGGGTCGACTTTGCCCGAGGCCTCCAAAACGTAAAGGATTTAAGATGGGGCTCTTAAACTTTAATCTGCAAAATTTTGCCAAGCCAAGCGAGCCTGCGCCCAAACCGCGCCTGCTGATGGTGGGGGCTTCAAAAGACGAGCTCGTCTCACCTAAAAGACTGAAGCTCGACCTTTCTCTCTACGATGCTTGCATTGCTGTTGATGGGGGAGCGGAGTGGCTTCGCCACCACCAAATCGTGCCCAAGTATTTCGTGGGTGATGCAGATACCGTCTTGCCCTCCACGTTGAAATGGCTTGAAAAACACGAGGTCAAGACCTTTCTTTTGGACACGCAAAAAGACGAAACCGACTTTCACCACGCCATCCAGATTACGCTTGAGGAATTTCCGGAAGGCGCAAATATCGATCTCGTGGGGTTTCTCGGCGGGAAAACAGAGCACTTCCTTGGGGTCCTTGGGGTCGTGAAAAAATTCCTGCTAATAAAGGCCTCTCTGACCTTCACTTTTATCGGAAAAGATCGGGTTGCGTTCGTTCTTTCTTCACCCGAGAAAAGATCCCTCAGCTTCAAAGATTTGAGTAAAGAACCCACTTTGCGCGACACTTTTGTGAGGGAAGGCGAGGACGTGCGCGGGAAAAAGGGACCTGTGAGAGTTTCGGTCGTGCCGCTCACGAAGTGCCTCATTTCTGAAGAGGGTTTTGAATGGGAACTTGAGAACAAGCTGCTGGCGCCCCTCGACGACTTGGGAATTTCAAACGAAATTGTGAGAAGCGACGCCAAGGTGACGTGTCATCAAGGGGTTGCCCTTCTCATTTGTGCGCATTAATTCAAATAAATAAAAAAAGACGCCCCCTCAGAGGTGCCTTTATCAGACAAAATGATAAAAGAAAGAGTTGCTTAGCCTCTGACGAGGTTTCCCTTCTTCAAACAACGCGTGCAAACGTTAATCTTTGTTTTCTTTCCGTTTTGCAACACGGAGACTTTCTGGATATTGGGCTTAAATTTGCGGTTGGAAACGCGGTGGGAGTGGCTGATGGAATGACCAGCAACCGAGTGCTTTCCGCAGATATCACATACTTTTGACATGTCTACTCCTGGCAACTAATTTCTTCGGAAAGATTTTAACAAACTTTTCTTTCCGTTTATCTTTGCGTTTTGCGAGTTCAAAACTATACCACAGAGTTTTAAATAAAGCTATAATTTAAAGCCGCTAAAAAATGAAGGCGGCCAGCGACTCATAAATCGCAAGAACCAAACGCAACCGCAAATGCACTAACATCACGCAACAAAAGCGTCCACGTGCGCCTCAGCAGCAAGAATCATAGGCAATCACACGCGCCGCCTCAGCAAGATTCAACAAAACACGGGAGAGAAAACGTGTCGATTTTTAAATTCCTGAAAGGCCATGTTCTTGGCGTTTTTGTTATCTGCATCTTCCTCATCTTCGAGGCAATCTTCGAACTTCAGCTCCCCACCATCATGAGCGAAATCATCGATGTTGGCATCCAGCAGTCTGGCATCGAGTATCCCACGCCTAAGCGCATCAGCGCCAAAGACCTCGCTGAGCTGGAGATGTTCATGACTGACGACGACATCGCCCTCGTCGAGAAAAGCTATTCGGCGCCCAACGAAAACGGCACGCGCTTCCTCAACAAAAACGTGACAGATAAAGAAAAAGCGGCCACGGGCTCTCTAGGCTCCGCTCTTTCGCTTCCGGAATGCGCGGCTATCTCTCTCAAAGACGGCGTTGATCTCACAACGATAACCAAGGAGGCCCAGTCGCCTCAGACGCCATCGGGAATGGATTTTTCCAAGATGCTGCAAAATGACGATCAAAATGTCCTTCTCGGAAGCATGAGAGAGGCCTTTAAGGACGGAAAAATCGACTTGGAGGAGGTCTACACACTCTACAACGAAGGCATCATCACTAAAGAGATGCTCTTGCAAGATACGGAGAGAATCAGCGCGCAGATGGGGGAGATTTCCGGCTCGATTGTGAGCCAGCGCGCCATTTCTTACGTCCAAGAAATCTACAAGGACCAGGGGCTTAACCTCGACAATATGCGCATGGACTACCTGGTCAAGACCGCCTGGCGCATGCTGGGTGTTGGCATTGGCATGGGGGCCTCCGCCATCATCGTGGCGTTTTTGGCCTCGCGCATGGCCGCAAAAATTGCGCAAAATACCCGCTCTGCGCTCTTCTCGAAGATTATGAATTTTGGCGCGGCAGAAATCGACAAGTTCTCAAACGCTTCGCTTATCACGCGCTCGACAAACGACGTGACGCAGGTACAGATGGCCATCGTCATGCTGCTTCGCATGGTCTTTCTTGCACCCATCATGGCAATCGTAGCGCTCGTGCAAGTGAGCGTTTTGCAATCCGGACTTGAATGGATTATCGCCGTGGCCGTCATTGTCATCGCCGCTGTTATGGGAACGCTTTTTGGCCTCACGATGCCCAAGTTCAAGCGCATGCAGTCGTTAATTGACCGCGTTAACCTTGTGGTCAGAGACATGCTCGACGGCTTGCTGCCCATTCGCGCCTACGTCCGCGAGGACTACGAGGAGGCCCGCTTTGAGAAAGCCTCCAAGGCGCTCATGAAAACGCAGCTCTTCACGAACCGAGCCATGTCGCTCTCGATGCCTGTCATCATGCTCGTCATGAATCTCATCAGCCTTCTCATCGTTTGGGTGGGCGCGAGCGCCATCGACACGGGAAGTCTCCAAGTAGGAACGATGATGGCCTTCATCTCGTACACGATGGAGATCGTTATCAGCTTCATGATTTTGGCGATGGTGGCCATCATGCTTCCGCGCGCAGACGTTTCGGCCAAGCGTATTTTCGAGGTCATGCAAGAGCCTATCTCGGTTAAAGATCCCGAGAAACCCCTCGCGCTTCCCGCCGCCCGCGACGCTTCTCTGACCTTTGATAACGTCACCTTCAGCTATCCTGGCGCCGACGCTCCCGTCTTAAGAAACATTAGTTTTACCACGCACCCTCACGAAACCGTGGCCATCATTGGGCCGACAGGCTCGGGTAAGTCGACGGTCGCGAAACTGATTCCGCGCCTTTTCGACCCGACGGAGGGAAAGATCACGCTTGACGGTGTCGACATTAAGGACGTCTCCCTTGAGAACCTTCGCGATCGGGTTGGGTTTGTGCCGCAGGAAGGCCTGCTTTTCTCGGGAACGATTGAGGACAACATCAAGTTTGCCGACTCTGCCATCACCGACGAGATGATGGAGGAGGCCGCAGGTATCGCCCAAGCTAAAGACTTCATCGAGGAAAAAGAGGACGGCTACCAATCGCACGTGGCGCAAAAGGGTGCCAATGTCTCGGGCGGCCAGCGCCAGCGCCTCTCTATCACGCGCGCTCTGGCAAAAGACCCCGAAATTCTCGTGCTAGACGACTCGTTTTCTGCCCTTGACTACGTCACCGACGCCAAGCTTCGCAAGGCTCTTGCAGAAAAGAAGGGCGCGATGGCACAGATTGTGGTGGCCCAGCGCGTCGCCTCCATCATGCACGCCGCAGAGATTATCGTGCTGAACGATGGCGAGATGGTCGGCCGCGGCACGCACGAAGAGCTCCTCAAAACCTGCCCCACCTACCTTGAGATTGCATCGTCGCAGCTCTCTAACAAGGAGTTGGGCATGACGGACAAAGAGGTCGAGAAAATTCTCGCAAGCTCGGAAGAAAATATTGAGAACCAAGAGACCTCTGAGATTCACACCCTCGAGAAAGACGAGGCTGCCCAGAACGTAGAGAAGCCCGCAGGCAGAAACGCTGAAAAGAGCACCGTCGCTCCCCGCAACGCCGCCTCATGCAGCGACGCCCCCCGCAACGACGTTCCACGCAACGTTACTCCGAAAGGAGGTGATGCGTAATGCCAGCAGGAATGGGACCTGGATCCAAACAAACGACCGAGAGGGCAAAGGACTTTAAGGGAACAATCTTTACCCTCTTGCGCTACATGAGAGGCCACAGCATTGCCGTCGCCTTCGCTCTCATCTGCGCCATTGCAAGCACGGCTTTCAACGTAATCGGTCCTGACATCTTAGGAAAAATCACGACGAAAATATTTGAGGGCCTCATGGGGAGAGTCCAAGGCGGCGCAGGCATCGACTTCGAAGGCATCGGCAAGATTATGGCTATCCTTATCTGCCTTTACCTGGCCTCTTGTCTCTTCTCTTTCATCCAAGGCCTTCTGATGACGAGTGTGACGCAAAAAATCTGCTTTAAGCTGCGCGCCCAAATCGTAAACAAAATCGCCCACGTCCCCATGGAATACTTCGAGGACCACTCAAAAGGCGACGTCTTAAGCCGCATCACCAACGACGTCGATACGCTGGGTGCCTCGCTCAACCAGACCATCTCGCAGGTCATCACCTCAGTCACGCAGATGATTGGCGTTACCATCATGATGTTTGTCATCTCGCCGATTCTCGCGGGTCTCACCCTGCTCGTCATTCCGGTGTCGCTCGTGCTTGTCGGCATCGTCGTGCACTTCTCGCAAAAATACTTCGTCGCCCAGCAAACCAAGCTCGGAGACGTCAACGGCGTCGTCGAGGAGGACATTGGCGGCCACACCATCATTCAACTTTTCAACCGAGAAAAGAAGAGCGAGTCGGCCTTCAACCTCATCAACGACGACCTCTACAACAGCGCTTGGAAAAGTCAGTTCCTCTCCGGTTTGCTGCAGCCTGTCATGATGTTCGTCTCGAACATGGCCTACGTGATGGTGGTTGTGGTCGGAGCGATGCTCGCCGTCGCGCAAATGATTACGGTCGGAGACATCCAGGCATTCATGCAATACGCTCGCAACTTTACGACACCCATCACGCAGCTCGCCAACGTTTCGAACATGCTCCAGTCGATGGCAGCCTCCGCCGAGCGCGTCTTTGAATTCCTCGCCGCCCCGGACGAGGCCGAGCCAGAAGTTCCCGAGAAACCCAAGCTGGTAAACGGCGCGGTGTCTTTCTCGAATGTGGAATTTGGCTACGTGCCTGACCAAACGGTCATTACCGACTTCACCTCCGCGGCAAAGCCAGGGCAAACCATCGCCATCGTGGGTCCCACTGGAGCCGGCAAGTCGACGCTCATGAAACTGATGCTTCGCTTCTACGACGTGCGAAAAGGCTCGGTATCGGTGGATAATTTGGACGTTAAAAAGTGGGAGCGCGCCACGCTTCGCAAAAACTTTGGCATGGTGCTTCAAGACTCCTGGCTTTTTGAGGGAACTATCAGGGAAAACGTCCGCTACGGGCGTCTGGACGCGACCGATGAAGAGGTGGAAGAGGCTTGCAGAATTGCCTCCTGCGACCACTTTATTCACACGCTTTCAGGAGGTTACGATTTCTGCATCAACGAGGCGGCCACCAATATCAGCCAAGGCCAGCGCCAGCTCATCACGATTGCGCGCGCCGTTTTGGCCGACCGCCCCATCCTCGTGCTTGACGAGGCAACCTCAAACGTCGACACGCGAACCGAGGTTCTTATCCAGCGCGCGATGGACAAGCTTATGGAGGGGCGCACCAGCTTTGTCGTGGCCCACCGCCTCTCGACCATCAAAAACGCCGACGTCATTCTCGTTATGCGCGACGGCGATGTCGTCGAGACAGGCACGCACAAAGAGCTTCTCGCCGCTAACGGATTCTATGCCAACCTTTACAACTCGCAGTTTGCCGACTGCGAGTAGGGAGACGATAAGGCCGAGAAACCCCCGCGCGACGTGGGCTATGCGTGAACCATGCGCGGGCCTTCGCCGACGCAACGCCGGCCGCACCAGCAAGCCACTGCCGCAGAGCCCTTGCCGCCCGGCCGCGCCAGCAAGCTGCCGCCAGCCGCTGCCGCCACTCAGCTGCTGCCGCACTGGACACCCGCATGATTGGGTATAATGTCGAGGTGCAAAAAAAAGGTAAAAAACCAAACTTTGATAAGTAGGTTCTTATGTTTAAAAAGAAAAAGAAGGACGAAGATCTCGAGGAAAACGAAGAGATGAACCCAGAAGAAGTGGGGGGCTCTCTTCAGATTTCAAACGACGTTATCGCAGATCTTGTAGGATATGCGGCGCTGACTTGCTACGGCGTTGTCGGCATGCAAAACACGAAGACAACCGAGGCACTCGCAGGCGTCATTCCTCTCCATCCTTCTCGCAAAGGTATTGAGGTAGAACAAATCGACGGTCGCCTTACGGTCACTATGCACGTCATTATCGACTCGGGCACGAAGCTTGCCTCTGTCAGCAAGAACCTGAAAGATAGCGTTGAATTTATTTTAGAAACGTGCGCGCAAATTGACGATTGTGATGTCCGTGTCGTCATCGGCGGCATTACCAGAAAGAAACCAGCTCGGAGTATTTAATGATTGTTGAAGTAATAAATAACTGTTTTCCTCTGGCAGCTGCTGCTGTTGAGAATCGCGCCAACGAGATTAACAAGCTAAACGTTTTCCCGGTGCCCGACGGCGACACGGGAACGAATATGAGCCTCACGCTTAAAACCGTGGTGGCAGAGGTTATCAAGCTTCCGTCTCGCGCGACGATGAAAAAGACGGCCGAGGCCATTACCCACGGTTCTCTCATGGGCGCCCGCGGAAATTCTGGCGTTATCACCTCGCAAATCCTCCGCGGTCTGGCAGAGGGCCTCATCCCCGCCAAGCACGACCCCATCACCACAGAAGAGCTCGCCTTCGCCTGGCGCAATGCAAAGAAGGTGGCCTACCAGGCCGTACGCAAGCCCGTACAAGGAACAATTCTGACGGTTGTCTCGGACGTTTCCGAGAAAGCCGACCAACTTGCAAAGCAACACGCAGACTTGAACGACGCCCTCGCCGAGCTCGTCAAAGAGGCCTACGAGGCTGTGGCTCGCACACCTGATTTGCTGCCTGTTTTGAAAGAGAATGGCGTGGTTGACTCGGGCGCGTTTGGGTTCGCCGTTTTTATGGAAGCCTTCATCAACGCCTACCTGGGAATTAACACGACTTCTTCATTTTCGCCGATGATTGATATGAATGAGGCCGAGAAAGCTAAGGTAAACGAGCACGTTCATATTCAAGTGAACGACGATTGGGAGGGCTCGGAGTACCGCTATTGCACAGAATTTCTCTTCAAGGCGAACAACAAAAACTTCAATGAGAAGAAAAACCTTTCCTACCTGGCCTCCCAAGGCGATTGTGAGCTTCTCGTGGGCATAAATCCGGACTTCAAAATCCACGTTCACACGAACGAGCCGGACAAAGTTCTCAATCACATGCTTCGCCAAGGACAGATTTTTGAGGTCTTTATCCACAATATGGACCTCGAGGCAAAAGATAGAACTGAGTCGATTGCTCGCGACCAGGAGGCAGAAGCTGGCGCTGCAGGTGCCGCAGCCGGAGCCGCTGGCGCCGCCGGATCCACCGATGCGGCTAGCGCAGGCACTAAAACGGCCAAGAAGAAAAAGGCGAAAGGTCCGCGCGCGCCCAGAGGATTTGTCGCGGTTTGTGCAGGCTCAGGAGAAGCCGACATCCTTCGCTCCCTGGGCGTTGACACCATCGTCCAAGGCGGCCAAACCATGAACCCCTCCACCGCTGACTTGGTCGAGGCCATCGAAGACACCCACGCCGCAGAAGTCATCGTCCTTCCCAACAACTCCAACGTCCGTATGGCCGCAGAGGCGGCAGCCTCCGCTATCAAAGACTGCGAAGTTGCTGTTGTTCCCACAAAAACAGTTCCGCAAGCCTTCTCGGCAATGTTTGTCAACGAGCCCGACTTGCCCCTCGCTGACCTCGTCGCTGCCATGGAAGAGGCGGCAGGAGACGTCCGAGGCGGGGAAGTGACAACGGCGGTGCGTGACTCTAAAGCCGCCGACAACACCAAGATAAGAAGGGGTGACGTCATCGGCATCGAAGACGACGAGATTTTGGTCGTCGGGAAAAACGTTGACGCCGTCACTATCAAGCTCATCAAAACTATGCAGACCGAGGAAGAGGGCGACATGCTCACGATTCTCGCCGGCTCTGACATGGACGATGCGCATTTCAAAAAGCTCACCGCCAAGATCGAGAAAACCTTCCCGGATCTGGAAGTCGACGCTCAAAGGGGAGAGCAACCCCTCTATCCCATTATTTTCTCGATCGAATAAACGCAAGAAACCATGAGCCCGCTGCGCCTTAGTTCCGCCTCGCCCCGCATCGCGACGAGCCTGACGCAGGACGCCTCAATTGGCTCGCTTCGCTACGTTTCAAAAGAGCGCGAGGAAGCTTTTTTGCGTATCGACATCACAACCGTGCGCGAGCTTCTTCTCTCGCTGCCATATCGTTACATCGATGTGAGCTCGGTAACGCCGATTGCCCGCTCCATGATGGCACAGAAAACAACGGTGTTTGGCGTGGTAGACTTCATAAAAACGAAAACGCCACGTCCTCGCTTTTCTATCGTCGAAGTCTTCATCCGAGACGCCTCGGGCGTGCTTTGCCTGACGTTTTTTCGTCAGCCTTGGGTCCTGCAGAAGCTGAAGGTTGGCGATGGCATTATCGCCACTGGAACGATTTCGATGAACGCCGGCTTCAAGCAGATTTCCTCTCCTTTGTACGAGGTGGTTTATGTTGCCGAGAAAAGCAACGGGGCACAGGGCAAGTCCGGAGAGAGCGCAGGCGCGAAGCCGGGGCGCAACGCAGCCGCCAAGCCGGGGCGGAACGCCAACCTCAAACAAGAAAGCGCAGCCGGCACAGACATCCCCAAAGAAATCAAAGTACGCACGCCCGTCGTCCCCATCCATCACGCAACAGAGGGTCTCTCGGTGGGATGGTTGCGGCGCATCATGAGCGAGGCGGTCCAGGTCTACGGCAACCGCCTAGACTTCGTGCCGGCAAGCTTTATCGTAAAAAATCGCCTGATGACAGAGGGTAACGCTCTACGCCAAGCTCACTTTCCCTCGTCTCTCACAGAGGCCGCCCGCGCCAGAAAGCGCCTTGCCTACGACGAGCTTCTTTGCCTGCAGCTTGCTTTGCGCACGCGCAAGGATTTGCTCGCAAAGCACCAATTAGCGCAGAGCCACAAAGGGTCCGGCAAAATTCAAAAGCCCGGCAAGCTCTTTGAAACTCTTCAGCAAAAACTTCCCTTCCAGCTGACCGAGTCGCAAGAGGCCGCTCTTTCCTCAATCCTTCGCGACATGGAAAGCGAAAACCAGATGCATCGCCTCCTTTTAGGAGACGTTGGGTCTGGCAAGACCATCATTGCCGCCTTCGCGCTTGCGGCCGCAGCCGACTCAGGCATGCAAGGCGCAATCATGGCGCCCACCTCGGTTTTGGCCTTCCAATACGCCGAGAAGCTCGGGCCCCTCTTTGACGCCGCGAATATCACCTGGTGCGTTTTGACGGGCGCTACTCCGCTCTCAGAGCGCGAAGGGCTTCTCGAAAAAATCGAGAAAGGCGAGATAAACGTGGTCTTTGGAACGACCGCGATACTCTCGGAGGATGTGACGTTTAAGGATTTGTCGTTTGTGGTGGTTGACGAGCAGCATCGCTTTGGGGTGAATCAGCGCGCGCTGCTGTCGAAAAAGGGGAGTGGCCCGGACGTGCTCTCGATGAGTGCAACGCCCATTCCGCGCACGCTGGCACTCTCAATTTACGGGGATGTGGATGTGACTTCACTGAAGGGGCGGCCCGTTGCAGGTGCCGGCATTTCTAGCACGATTGTTTCGCAGGAGAATTTGGACATCGCCTACAAGGCCATTAACGAGGCCGTTTCTGCAGGTCAGCAGGCATATGTTATCTGCCCCTTGATTGAGCCGCAAGAAACGAACCCTCAAGATATTCAAGAAGATGGCTTCAATCTGGTGAACGACCCCTCGGCGCCGGTAGTGCGCTCCACGAAAAAGTCGTCCAAGCAAACGGCCACCGCAAACCTCACCGCCGCCCTTCCCACTTTTGAGCGCTTCAAAAGCACTATCGCACCCAACGCAAAAGTGGGCCTTCTAACGGGCCGCATGACAGGTCCTGAAAAAGACCAGGTCATGCAAGATTTCTACGACGGAAAGATTCAAATTCTCGTCTCCACCACTGTCGTCGAGGTCGGTGTCGACGTACCCAACGCCACCTGCATGCTCGTCATGGACGCCGACCGCTTTGGGCTTGCCACCCTCCATCAGCTCAGAGGCCGCGTGGGCCGAGGAGAAATTTCTGGCAAAGTTTTCTTTCACACCTGTGCTAAGAAGAACTCGAAAGCACGGCACCGCCTTGATCTTCTCGAGAAAACCGACGACGGCGCTGAGCTCGCAGAACTTGACCTGAAGCTGCGCCATGAGGGGGACATTTTGGGGTATCGACAGTCGGGGCACGCCACTTTGCGCCTGGTGGATTTGGCCGAAGACGAAGACATTATTGCGGCGGCTCGAAACGATGCACTTACGATACTGAGCTCGGAGGCTTTTCTGAAGAGCTCTCTTGCCGTTCCTCTCATACACGAGATTGAGGAGCGCTACAAGCACTATTTCGACCAATCAATTACCTCTTAGGCGGCATTTTTTGCGAGGCACATTTTGAGAATCGTTGGTGGAAAATTCAAAGGTTTGAAGCTGCAGGAACCGGCGCCAAACTCCCCGGTACGCCCCACCACAGATCGTGTCCGAGAAGCCATGGCAAGTGCCGCTCTGTCTCAGTTCAACCTGGACCTTTCAGACGTTTCTGTTCTGGATGCCTTTGCAGGAACGGGAGCTCTTGGTATCGAGATGCTCAGCAGGGGAGCGCGCTCGGTGACTTTTTTTGAAAGAGATGCTGGGCAGTTAAGGCTCCTTAAAGCCAACCTTTCCCTTCTGAAGAAGGATGGCCCCGAAGCTGAAAACGACTGCATTTACGTACATAAAGGAGACGCCGCAATTCTTTCAGAAAAAGATGACCTTCTCGGAGCTCCTTTTCAGCTCGTTTTGCTCGACCCGCCCTACAAATTCGACCCTCAGCTCTCTGAAGGCATTCTTCTGAATCTAACGCGTGCCGGGCATATCTCTTCAGGGTGCATCGGGATTCATGAGCGTGAAAGGAAGAGGGAATCTCTTTCGTCGCGTGCTTTAGAGGGATGGACTCTCATCAAAGAAAAAAGAATCGGAACGATTGCCTTTGAGATTCTGCGTTGGAGCGGCTCAACCATTAAGTAATTGATAAAATTGAAAAAGGTTCTCAAGCTTCAACGACCAGCCAGCAAAAACGCCTGAAAACCACAATCCAAAATCGAGAAGGGAAAAGCCATGCTCGACCGAGAGATTTCTCACATTGTTGTTCCAGGAACATTCGATCCTGTAACCCTTGGTCATATCGACGTCATCAAGCGCGCCTATCGCCTTTGCCCCCACGTGACGGTTGGAGTGGCGCTCAGCCAAACCAAAAACGGAAGTGGTACAACTTTCTCTCTTTCCGAGAGAATCTCTCTTTTACAGGAATCTTTAGCTGAAGAGGCTCAGAAGCCCGACCAAGGCTTTCTTTCTCACATTGACGTTCTGCCTATTGCGGGGCTTTTAGTTGATTTTTGCGAGACTATTTCTGCCCAGGCAGTTGTAAAAGGGCTTCGTGCAACAACCGATTTCGAATACGAGCTTGCCCAAAGTGACCTCTGGGCAAAGATGGATGTCGATTTGGAATCAGTGTTCGTGATGAGCAGCCCCCAGTTTGGCTTTATTTCTTCTTCAATGGTACGTGAAATGGCAAGCCTCGGCGCCGACACTTCTCTGCTTGTACCTGCGGCTGTTGAGCGGGCATTAAAAGATAAATTCTAACTTTTATAATTAATGTTTGATAAAATTAATTTGTAAAATTTTTATAGGGAATTTTTTGCAAGATAGCAAAAAAGTGAAGGCTAAAGGAGAAGCATAAACTTCAAAGAACTTCGCTTAATGGATCAAAGAAAAGCCATCTCACTGCAGTTTCTGCAACAAATTGCACTTCAATGTTTCAAGCGCTCAGCTCTCGAAAGCTTCCCTTCACTTACGGCCGCTTCTGCAACAAGTTGCAATTTCAGTTTGCCGGTTGCACCAATCTCCAAGAGTGTCCCAAACTCACCGCGGCTGTTGCGGATAATTTAAAGCCTTCGGAAATGAGTGGACGCAAGGAACGTGGGCAACAGGAGAAGTTCCTCAACCCAAACCTCCTGGACCTACGCCAGATCCAGAACCCACACCAGACCTAACTCCCTCTGCCGGCGGCAAGACTGACGACCAAGCTTGTTCAAATGGCATTCCAGCAACAAGAGATCCTATTAACTTCATCCTCTTCTTCGTGACGGGAGCTATGCTTCTCGGGGCCTGCTTTGCATTAAAGAGAGAGAATTACATCTCATCGATAAAAGGGTTTTGAGCTCAAAATTTAGAGCGCCAAACCGCAAATTAGCAAGCTAACTGAAAAAGCAGGCAAGATTTTTTCTTGCCTGCTTTTCTTCGGGAAGGTTTTCTTGGATAGAAAGAGAGCGAGGGCCTGCAGCAATAATACCCTCTGGCGTAATCCGGCAGCTGCTTAATTGCCGCAGACATGAAGCTTTAGCGGCCCGGAAGATGAGACTTGGCGAAGACAGTTGCCAGCTCTCCCTTAAAGAAAAAGTTAGAAAAAAGTTGCGAGACGTTTTCTAAACTTTGTGCTATATTTCTCGTGTGCAAGTCGCACACTAATTCCAAAAAACGAAACGAAATCACAGCTCATATCTTTTGTTTGAAAGCGCCTTTTTGCTCATGGTTTAATACACGTTTTTAATGGAGGGTCCATGCCTGAAAAAAAAGAGAAGAAAACCGAAGAAAAAATGAAAACAGAAAAACTCAATGAGGCTACAGAAGAAGAGAAGGCTCAAGCAGAAGCGGCTGCTTCTGAGGGTGGATCTGAGGGTGCTGAGGAAAAAAGCGCCTCGACAACGGTTCGTCGTCGTAGAAAGACAGCAACCGCTGAGGCTTCTTCCTCTTCTGAGGAGGGGGGGGAGGTTCAAAAAGATTCTGGCAAGAATCAGAAAAGCCATCGCAATCATAAAAACAAGCAGCAGCAACAGCAAGAGCCTACCATTTCTATTGAAAAAATTGAATCGATGAAGCTAACCGAGCTTCGCGCGAAAGCAGAGGAGCTTGGGTTAGAGGCTACAGGCGCCAAAAAAGCTGAACTTGTCGGGATGGTCTATGAGGCGCTCGCTTCCAACGAGGGTTTCAAACAAGTCCGCGGTATTCTCGACATCACATCTGAGCAATACGGCTTCTTGCGCACGGACAACTTCATCAAAGGTGACGGTGACGCCTTCGTCCAGCAACAGCTTATCCGCCAATATAAGCTTCGCACCGGTGATCTTATCGAGGGAACCGTGCGCCCGGGTGGCCCCAATATCAAATATCCGCCCCTTGCCTATATCGACAAAATCAACGGTAAAGACCCTGAAAGCATCAAAGATCGCGTTCGCTTTAAGGACCTGACACCAGTTTACCCTGACGAACGCCTGGTGATGGAGACGAATGCCAAAGCCATCACGGGGCGCACGATTGATCTTGTGGCGCCTATTGGAAAAGGGCAGCGTGGATTGATTGTTTCTCCGCCTAAAGCGGGAAAGACGACGATTTTAAAGCGTATCTGCCAGTCGATTTCTGTGAACAATCCTGAGGTTCGCCTCATATGCCTGCTCGTGGATGAGCGCCCAGAAGAGGTAACTGACATGCAGCGCTCAATCGACGGAGAGGTGGTTGCCTCGACCTTCGACATGCCTGCGGACAACCACACGCAAATCGCCGAGCTTGTTATTGAGCACGCAAAACGCATGGTCGAGATGGGGGAGGATGTCGTGGTGGTGCTTGACTCTATCACGCGTCTAGCGCGTGCCTACAACCTGGCTGCTCCTGCCTCGGGCCGCATTTTGTCCGGTGGTGTGGACTCAACCGCGCTCTATCCGCCTAAGCGCTTCTTGGGTGCTGCGCGAAACATTGAAAATGGAGGATCTTTGACCATCCTGGCCTCTGCCCTTATCGATACCGGCTCGAAGATGGACGAGGTTATCTTCGAGGAGTTCAAAGGCACCGGCAACATGGAGCTCAAGCTTGACCGTGAGCTTGCCGATAAGCGCATCTTCCCGGCTATTGACCCGGTGGCATCTGGTACGCGAAACGAAGATCTTCTTCTGGACAAGACTTTGGCTCCGTTTGTGTGGGGCCTGCGTCGCATCCTTGCCAACATGAACAATGTTGAGCGTGCTGAGGCATCTTTGATTAAAGGTCTGAAGCAGACACAAGACAACCAGGAGTTTTTGATTCGCTCGGCTAAGAAGGCACAAAATATTGAGGCGCTGGACTAGGCCTAAAGGCGAAAAAGAGGCGCAAGGGGGAAAGGCGTAGGGGCGGAAAGGCGAAAAAGAGCAAAAAGAGCCTAAAAGCTAACTTTAAACTCTAGCTTTAGGGTTACGTTTGAGCGCAAAAAATTTTGAGCAAAAAGTATTGAGTGCGTTTTTGCTTAGTGCTATCATTTTTTAACAGTTCTTTCTCTCAACGATTTAGGGGGAGAAGAACGAACGGTAAACGAACTTAAATAACACTAGACCGTTAGGACTGCGTATGGCAAAGACAACGTCCGAGCACCCCTCTGAGGGGCTCCTTTCCTCCCAAGAAATTGAAGAACTCGTTACTCAATTAGTTGCTGAGGAAATCTCCATTCAAAAACAGAACCGCAAGCTAAAGATTGCTCAAGAGCGCGCCTTGCAACAGGCGCAGCGCGAGCGCGAAGCCCAGCTTGCCCAAGGATATGCCCTCAGCGCTGCGGCTCAAGAGGCCAGTTTCAATGAGGCCTACGAGGACAGCGATTTTCTCTGCCAGGACACGAGTGCCTTCAGCTTCCCGGGGGAGAGAACACACCGTCACGGCTTCTTCCACAAGCGCAAGGCTGCGGGCTCAACTGACATTTCGTCGACGAGTACCTCCGGTTTTCACTCTGCCGCTGACGTTCGCGAGCTCGTTGACTACGAAGATGTTGCCGACCAATACCTTGCCGGCAAGTCCTTTAAGGAGCGCCTGTCCTCGATTTCTAAGGGCGTGAAGAAGGTTCTCTCAGAGCGCCTCAGCGTTAACGCTGCAGAGATGATGAGCGATCTGCCGATTATTCAGCGCGCTGACGGTTCGGTGGGAAGCATTGGCGAGTCTTGGTGGGACGATGTGGTCTCGCCCAAGCCCGAGTTTGTTGACCGTCACGTCACAGAGGCCGAGCTCAGAAGCGCTTCCATTGCCAAGCGCGTGAGCCCGTTTGACGACAATCCTTTCGCGCTCAACCAAGAGGTGGCAGACTATAACGAGGGCAGCTGGAATCAGGCTCTTAACGCTCTCGAGAAAAACACGGAAGAGGACCTGGTGCTGACGATGGGCGACTTGATGAGCGCATCGAAGGCCCGCATTGAGCCTGCCGATTTGGCTGAGGACGACGAGTTCGACTTTCTCGACATGGACGAGATTGACGGCTTGGAGCCCAAGACTGAATTTCTCGCCTTCCGCGTTCCGGGTGATCATCCCGAGGTCTCTGATACGGCAAGCTACGTTAACTACCTCGTAAACGATGAACTCTCTGCTTCCGAGAATAGCTCAGTGAAGACGCAGGTTGCAAAGCACTTGCGCGTTTTGGAGGGAGGCTCGGGAAGAATTAGGACGGCGGCAAAGCCTGCCTAGGCTAAGGGTTTCTCGGTATTCTTACCGCTTGCATGCCCTGCCTCACTTAACTTCAATTATGCGCTAGAATTGTAGGTCATTTGAATGCTGCGCCCGTAGCTCAACTGGATAGAGCATCGGACTTCTAATCCGGCGGTTGAGGGTTCGAGTCCCCCCGGGCGCACCACTTTAATAGGCGAGATGAAACGCGACTTAAAACGCTTCGAAATTTTTTTGAAAAGGTGGGTATCCCAAGGCGGATGCATGAAGGTGAAATCAAAGGAGAGGGAGATCTGTTATGAATAATTTACAAAATGTACAGAATGGCGTCGGCATGAGTTCGGGTAGCGTCGCGAGCGGTTTTGCAGGCAGCTTCGCGGGCAGTGTCGCGAGAAATGCGGCAAATAACGCCGCGGGCAACGTGGCCAGCCCAACGAATATCCCGCTTATTCCTACAGTTATTCAGAATACGCCCCAAGGTGAGCGCGGATTTGATATCTATTCTCGGCTTTTAGAGGATCGTATCGTGTTTTTAGGTGAGCAAGTGACGCCGGATTCGGCGAACTTAGTAGTCGCACAGCTTTTGCATCTAGAATCGCAAGATCCGGACAAAGACATCGCTCTCTACGTCAACTCTCCCGGAGGAGACGTCTACTCAGGACTTGGAATTATTGACACGATGAACTACATAAAGCCGGATGTCTCGACGATTTGTGTGGGTATGGCCGCCTCAATGGGCGCGATGATTTTAGCGAACGGCGCTAAAGGAAAGCGCTTCTGTCTGCCCAACTCGATGGTGTTGATTCATCAGCCTTCCTCGGGCGTTCAAGGCCAGCAAACTGACATCCAAATCGTTGCCGAGGAAACCACCTACCTGCGCCGTCACTTGAACGAAATGCTTTCTAAAGTGACCGGCCAGCCTTTCGAGAAGATCGAGGAAGACACTGAGCGCGACCACTACATGCGCGCAAACGAGGCGAAGAAGTACGGGCTTGTTGACAAAGTCATCACTTCTCGCGCGGGCGCTTAAAAGGTCGCGCAACAGGCAGCGCGCCCGACAAACCAAAAGAAACAATGGACGATAAAACGAAACATCCAACCAACGAAAAATCCTCCAAAGACTTCGAGGGCGATACTCAGCAGACGGAAACTCACGAGGACCTGGACGATTTGTTCTGCTCATTTTGTGGCCGCTCGCGAGGCGAGGTAGGAAAGCTCGTTCAGAGTCCCTCCGGCGTCTACATCTGCGACGATTGCGTTGAGGCCTGCACCATGATGATTGCCCAATCCGACGCAGAGGAGGCAGGCTCCGCCGGCGCTGCAGACAAGCACCCCGCGCTGACGATTGAGTATCTTCCCACCCCGCACGAAATCTACGACGAGCTGTCGCAGTACGTGATGGGCCAGGAAGAGGCTAAGCGCGCCATGAGCGTGGCCGTCTACAACCACTATAAGCGCATCGCCGAAGAAAATAACGTGCGCCTGGAAAAAGGCGCCACCCAAGAGCTCATTTTCGACGGTAACGAGCGCGTTCCCGTCGACGACGTTGAGCTCGCAAAATCCAACATATTGTTGCTTGGTCCCACCGGAACCGGAAAGACACTTCTGGCCCAAACCCTCGCTCGTTTCCTGCGCGTTCCTTTCGCCATCGCCGACGCCACGACGCTGACGGAAGCGGGATATGTGGGCGAAGACGTCGAGAATATCTTGCTTAAGCTCATCACCGCTGCTGACGGCGACATTGCGCGCGCCGAGGTTGGTATCGTCTACGTTGACGAGATTGACAAGATTGCCAAAAAGGCCGAGAATCTCTCGATTACTCGCGACGTTTCGGGCGAGGGCGTCCAGCAGGCCCTTCTCAAAATCCTGGAGGGCACCCAAGCAAGCGTGCCACCCCAGGGAGGGCGCAAGCATCCTCAGCAGGAGCTTCTCGACATCGATACGACCAACATTCTTTTCATTTGTGGAGGCGCTTTTGTGGGTCTCGAGAAGATCGTCGCGGACCGCGTTGACAAGAAAGGCATCGGCTTCGAGTCGGACTTGAAGGAGAAAGAGTCGGATGTCTACGAAGAGCTCATGGGCAAAGTTTTGCCTATTGACCTGCAGAAATTCGGCATGATTCCCGAGTTCGTTGGCCGTATTCCGGTCATCACGCACACGCACGAGCTCACCAAAGCGGACCTTGTGAAGATTTTAACCAAGCCCAAAAACTCGCTGGTTAAGCAGTATACGCGTCTTTTTGCGATGGAAAACGTCGAACTTACTTTCAAAAAAGAAGCACTTGAGGCCATCGCTCAGCGCGCGATTGAGAGAGAAACCGGCGCGCGTGGTCTTCGCGCCATTCTCGAGTCTATTCTGGAAAAAACGATGTTTGACCTGCCGTCTTCACCCGATATTGCTCAAGTTATCGTGACGAAAGAGGCAGTTGAGGGCAAAGTCGGCCCTAAGCTTATTACGCGCAGCGCCGCCGGAAGCGACGGAAACGCCGGGAGCGACGGAAGCGCTGGCAACACCGGTAGCGATGGAAGCCCCGACCGCGACGGAAGCGCCGGCAAAGGCAGCCGCTCGTCCCGCAAGAAGAAAAGCCGCCTAGCAAGTTAGCAAAGATCTCTAGCAAGGAGTTTACATGTCTGACAAAGTCCCTTTTTACGGCTCGATTTCCGTCCCTGAAGACGTCCTTTCTAAGCGCGATTTTTCAAGCATTTGGAAAAAGGCGCTCGCTTCCTACGACGAGGACAAGCTTGAGTGGGGGATAACTTCTGTCTACGAAGCCGAAGAAGAGACGGCCGGCGAGGCGGACAGAGTTGCCTGGCAAATCTCGGGCATCACCGAGGAGGGCTTTGACGACGCGACTCCCTGGATTTTACAAGGGTCTCTCGAGAAAAACGACGCGAAAAAGCTGTACGAGGCCCTCGAAAAACACGAGGTAGAGCTTCACTTTAATATCAACGAATATGCAAACCCCGACAACCTGGAAGATTCGCTGACCCGCGAAACGGGCACGCTCACTGTCAAGGGTGGCAAGGTGGTTTTGAAAGACACTGACTACCAAGACGTCGAGATTACCTCGCAAACCCTCATCGACATGGGCTTTGCCACTGAGTCAGAGGCCGACGACGAAGAGCTCGCCGTGATGCTTGCCGCCGAATATCCCGACGGCCCTGACGCAAACGACCTCATCGACGCCATCTCCGATGTCAGAAACGACAATCGCCACGAGGGCGTTTTCACGCAAGAGGAAACAGAGGACCCCGTCGCGTTTGGCCAGATGATCGAGGCCGCCACTGCCGACGAGGATGACATAGGCTAGGGTGCACAGCTAGCTCAGCTATCACCAGACCTGCGCTTCCATCTGAGCTCCAACCTGCGCCTCAAACTGTATTACAATCAATACCCGTGAGTACTCCATCAAAAAATATCGAACTTCCTTCTCGCTACGACCCGGCGCGTGCCGAGAAAATCCTCGTAGAACGTTGGATAGACGCCGGCTGCTTCACGCGTACGCGCGGTTGCGGAGAGAATCCACTTGATTGCACCGTCGTTATTCCGCCCCCCAACGTTACCGGCATTTTGCACATGGGGCATGCCCTCGACGACACGATTCAAGACACGTTCATCCGCTTCAACCGCATGGCAGGCCGCTCCACGCGCTGGATCCTAGGCCTTGACCATGCCGGCATCTCCACCCAAACCAAAGTCGACAAAAAGCTGAAAGAGGAAGGTATTTCTCGGCTGGAAATGGGGCGAGAAAAGTTTGTGGAGGCGTGTTGGGATTGGACGCGCGAGTACGGCGGCACGATTGTCAAGCAGATTAAGCGCATGGGCGGCAGCTGCGATTTTTCGGATCAGAAGTTCACGATGGACGCGGATTTTTCGTATGCTGTGCGCAAAGTTTTTTGTGATTGGTTTCATGCGGGCCTCATCTACCGTGGTAAACGTATCGTTAATTGGTGCCCCTCGTGCAAGACCGCGATTTCTGACGATGAGGCGGAATACCAGGAGGAGAAAGGACATCTCTGGTATTTGCGCTATCCCCTGAAAGAGCCGGTGGATGGGGCGACCTACATTACCGTGGCCACGACGCGCCCAGAGACGATGCTCGGCGATACGGGCGTGGCGATTAGCCCAGACGACGCGGACAAGAAGAAGTTTGACGGCGCGACGGTGGCGCTTCCCATCGTGGGTCGCGAGATTCCCATTTTTTCCGATTGGCACGTTGACGCCGGCTTTGGAACGGGTTTCGTCAAGGTTACGCCCGCTCACGACCCCAACGATTTTGCGATGGGGGAGGCTCACAATCTCGAGAAAATCAACGTGTTTGATGAGGCGGCTCACGTCGTGGAAGGCTACGGCGAGCTGAGCGGACTTGACCGCGATGCGGCGCGCGAAAAGATTCTGGAGATCTTTGAGCAAGAGGGGCTTCTCGACCACATTGAAGAAATTGACCACTCCGTTATGCATTGCTACCGGTGCGGGACGGCGCTCGAGCCTTGGCTTTCTGAGCAGTGGTTCGTCAAGATGGACGAGCTTAAAAAGCCTGCTACGAAGGCGGTCCAGGAGGGTGTCGTCAAGTTTCATCCCAAGCGCTGGGAAGAAACATATTTGACCTGGATGGAGAATCTGAAAGACTGGTGCATCTCTCGCCAGCTTTGGTGGGGTCACCGGATTCCCGTCTTTACCTGTGAGGATTGCGGTTGGGAAGACGCT
Source organism: uncultured Coriobacteriaceae bacterium (assembly GCA_947426865.1). GTDB lineage: Bacteria > Actinomycetota > Coriobacteriia > Coriobacteriales > Atopobiaceae > MGBC105563. Next base: position 202,629 of record CANEFS010000001.1, read on the forward strand.
TGCATGGACGACATCGACGTCTGTCCTAAGTGCGGCTCTAAGAGGGTCACCCAAGATCCGGATGTTTTGGATACCTGGTTTTCCTCGCAGCTTTTCCCGTTTGCTACACAAGGCTGGCCTCAGCACCCCGAGTCTCTGCAAGGCCACTATCCTACAAAAGTGCTGGTTACGGCTCGTGACATTATTGCTCTTTGGGTCGCTCGGATGGTGATGAGCTCGTATAGCTTCTTAGATCAAAAGCCTTTCGACGACGTTTTCATCTACGCCACGATTTTGGCGAAGGACGGTTCACGCATGAGCAAGTCGAAGGGAAACGGCGTCGACCCCATGGACCTCATCGAGACCTACGGGGCAGATGCGATGCGCTTCAATTTGCTGACGCTCGTTACCGGAAACCAAGACGTCAAGTTCGATGCCGAGTTCGATAAGAAAACTGGGGCATTTTTGGAGTCGCCCAGAACAGCGGCTGCTAAGGCCTTCGTCACTAAAATTTGGAACGCATGCCGCTTTACCCTCATGAACCTGGACGGTTACGAGCCAGGTCCCGCGAAGGCGCAAACGCCGGAAGACAAATGGATGCTTTCGCGCCTGGCCTCTGTCGTTGAGTCTTCCACCAAGCAGCTTGAGAGCTACGCTTTTGGCGATTACGCTCGCGATATTCAAAACTTTTTCTGGAACGAGGTCTGCGACTGGTACATCGAGCTCACGAAGGGTCGCGTGGCAGACACGGATGAAAAAGTGCGCGCCGCAGCCCAGCGAAATCTCGTGTTCGTTTTGGATACTGCGCTTCGCCTGATGCACCCCGTGATGCCTTTCGTGACAGAAACTATCTGGGAAAAGCTTCCCATCTCCGCCCTTGATTTGCTTGACGAGGCGGCAGGGCGCGAAGACGCTTTGCCGCTTGAAGGGGAGGGGCTGGCCGCGCAAACCCACGCCGCCCGCTTTCTCATGCAAGCGCCCTGGCCCGAGACCGCAGACTTCGCCGCCTTCAAAGACGACGTGGCCGAGAAAACCTTCGATGTAGCACGCCGCCTCATCACCGGCGTCCGCTCCACCCGCTCGCGCTATGCGATAAGCCCTAAGCAAGAGCTTGAAGTAACCGTTTTCGCTGAGCCGCAGGTGGCAGAGATTCTTCAAAATCAAGCCGCTTTCATCCAAAACGTGGGAAAGGTGTCGCAGCTCAATATTGCCTCGACGAGCCCCCAAAAACCCAAGGATACGGTTGCCATAGAGGACAAAGATTTCACGGCCTTCGTGCTTCTCGCAGATTTTGTCGATTTCGAGAAGGAAAAGGCCCACCTTGAAAAAGAGCTGGCAGAGGCAGAAAAAGAGCTTTCGAGCTTGCAAAAGACGTTAAGCAACGAGGGATTTCTCGCCAAAGCGGCGCCCCAAATTGTCGAGAAGAAAAAGGCTCGCGCCGAAGAGCTGGAGGATACGCTGGCTCGGCTGAAAAAGCAGATTGCAGATCTGTAAGCCGGTCTTTTGTTGCGCCCTCAAGCAAAACAGGACAAGAAATCGTTCGCAAATCCTGATTAAAACCCCACACACACGTCCATGTACACCGTTCCCATTTCAACCGAATCACTTACCTACAAGCAGGCCCTTCAACACCTGAACATCCAGGTTAAGCTTGGCATCTCGCCCATGCTTGAGACGGTTGTCGACATGCTGGCAGAGCTTGGCGATCCCCAAAAACACTTCGACGTCATCCAAATTGCAGGAACCAACGGCAAGACTTCAACGTCCCGCTATACCGCAGCTTTTTTGAGAGAGGCCGGCTTTAAAGTGGGCCTCTACACCAGCCCCGAGCTTACGAAAATGACGGAGCGCATGGAAATCGAGGGCGCCCCTGTCTCTGAAAAGCTCTTTGCGACAGGTATAGCGGCTGCCGTCGCGGCTGGCCAGCGCGTCAATCATCGGCGCCTGGAAAAAGGTCAGAAACCCTACGACATCACCGAGTTCGACCTTCTGACGGTGGCGACCCTTGTCATGTATGCGGCCGAAGAAATTGACGTGGCCGTTTTGGAGGTGGGCATGGGCGGGCGCTGGGATGCAACCTCTGCGACAAACCCATTTATAACTGCGATTACCGGCGTCGATTTGGATCATACGCGCATTTTGGGCTCGACCAAAGAGGCGATAGCGACAGAAAAAGCCGCCATCATAAAGGCTGGTCAGAAAACCTTTTTAGGCGCAGGCGTATGTAATGATGTCTCGGTTCGCAAAGTTGTCGAGAAGCGCTGCGTAGAAGTGGGGGTGAAGCCGTCCTATGCCAGCGCAGAGCAATTAGGAGTTGCAGACAGTGCGCTTGAGGATGCTCCTTCCTACCAGTTCCAAAATCTTGCTTTAGCAAAAGCGATAGCAGAGGCGTATACCAACAAAAAGTTTAAGGTCCAAGCCGTTACAAAGATTTTGCGCACTACACCTATTCCTGGGCGCTTTGAAATTCTTTCCGGAGTACAAACCGCAGTTGAGGCGCCAGCCACTGACGTGCAAAGCTCAGAAAGCAGGCTGACAACAGAGGCTCTGCGCGAACCTTTCCATATCATCGACGCAGCTCACAATCCTCAATCTATCGAGAAAACGCTGAATGAAGTGGCGCGATTTTCTCAAAGACATGGTGTGACGCTCGACCTTTTATGCGCCATCTTCGCCGACAAAGACGTCGAAAAAATGGCTGGTATCATCAAATGCAAAAAAGACCCCAATGCCAGCATTTTCTTAACACAAACAAGCAACGCTCGCTGCATGGACGTTGAGGAGCTTCAGGCCATTTTTGTCGCAAAAGGGATTCAAGTGGCCGAGACATTTAAAGATGTTGCCTGTGCCGCACGCGCTCTAAAAGAAACCAACTACGTAGCTTTTGGCTCGATAACGCTGGCAGGCGCCCTTAAAAGCCTAGCTGCTGAAGGTGGATAAGGGCCTCAGGAGTTCTGCCAGGGCTTCTCGGGAGGAGAAAGCTCAATCGTGCTACAATCTCAACTAGCAAAAACCGAAAAGAACTGCTCAACAGAGAAAAGGATTCTTTATGTCAGATCTTCTCGACCAATTGGTAACCCCCGAGGTCCGTATCGTTTTATACCTCATGCTGGCATGCGTCATCATGCTCTACATTCTCTCCATCGTCTACGTGGTGCGCGACGCCCAGCGCAGAGGTGCCGAGCCCTGGTGGCTTTGGGCTTGCATCGCCGTTATCCCTGTTATCGGCCTTCTTGCCTACGTCATTCTTCGCCCCTCGAGCTACATGGTCGACCGAGAAGAGCAAGATCTTGACATTGCCCTGCGCGAGCATCAGCTTTCCCACTACGGCATTTGTCCTAAGTGCGGAACGGCCATCGACCGCGATTTTATCGTATGCCCCATCTGCAATACGCAGGTCAGAAACGTGTGTCCAACCTGCCACCGCCCCCTCAATGCGGACTGGAAGGTTTGCCCGTACTGCAGGACGCGCATTCAGTAGGCGACCGCTTCTCATACCTGCTTCTCAAACCCGCTTCTCATACCTGCGAATTTAGATTGCCTCAAGAATCGAAAACCCACAAACGCGTACGCGCTCAAGAGATTGAAAAGCGTCTCTTTGCGGTCTACGGCCCGGGCAAGCCATCTCTTAACTACACGACCCCCTTCACGCTGACCGTGGCCGTTGTGCTTTCTGCACAGTGCACCGACGAGGCTGTCAATAAGGTCACGCCCGAGCTTTTCGCCACCTTTCCCACCCCTCAAGATTTGGCCGAGGCCCCTCTCAAAGACATCGAGAAAATCATCCACCCCTTAGGCTTTTTTCGCTCTAAAGCCGAGAAACTCAAGGGTTTGGCGCAGATAAGTGTGGCAGAGTACGGCGGCTCGGTTCCCGCAGACATAGACGAGCTGCAAAAACTGCCGGGCGTTGGGCGCAAAACGGCGAACTGCGTTATGGTCGAGTCCTTTGGCGAAGCCCACGGAATTGCCGTTGACACGCACGTCTTTCGCATCGCGCACCGCCTGCAAATCGTTCCAAAAGCTGCTAACACGCCTGAAAAGGTTGAGGCAAAACTGATGGAGCTTTTTGACCAAAAGGACTGGGGCTACATCAACCACCAGCTCGTGTGGTTTGGCCGCGAATACTGCCAGGCGAAAAAGCCGCAGTGCGAGACGTGCCCCCTGAGCGACCTTTGCCCCTCGGCTTTCCTGTAAATACGCTACACTAGCAAGAGCAAAAAGCGCGCGGACGGCGCGAACGGCGCGGATAGCACAGGCGACGCGAACAGCACAGACGCCGCGGACGGCACACTCAACCTGCACCCCGGCCGTCACCCGACTCCGCCCAGCATGCACAAAAAAAAGGAACCTAAAAGGCCTTTTTAAGCGGCCATCGTACGGCCGAGAAAGGAAAAATCATGCTTTCTATCACTCTCCCTGACAAATCCACCAAAGAGCTGCCTGAAGGCGCCACCGCTGCCGACTTGGCAGAAGCCATCGGAGCAGGTCTTGCAAAGGCCGCCCTTGGCGCCTCCATTAACGGCGAGCCCTGCGACCTTTCAACGTCCCTTCAGGACGGCGACGTGGTCGCCATTCTCACGGCTAAGCAGCCAGAAGGCCTCGCCATCCTTCGCCACTCCACCGCCCACATCCTCGCAGAAGCCGTCTCCGAGCTCTTCAACAATGTCGCTCTCGGCTACGGTCCAGCTATTGAAAACGGCTTCTACTACGACTTTCAAACGCCGGACCAAATCACGCCCGACGATTTCGAGAAAATCCAGGCGTGCATGCGAGAAATCATCAAACAAGATAAACCCTTCGTCCATGAGGTCGTCAGTCGCCAGAAGGCCCAAGAAATATTTGCCGACCAACCCTTAAAGCTGGAGACGCTTGACGAGCTTCCCGCAGACGAAGACGTTGTGGTCTATACCCACGGCGACCATGCAGAATTGTGCCATGGCCCCCACATTCCTAGCGCTGGCAAAATCCCTGCGGACTCGTTTGAGATTTCGCGCACTTCTGGTGCTTACTGGAAGGGAGACGCTAACAACGAGATGCTCCAACGCGTCTACGGCACGCAGTTCGCAACAAAAAAAGAGCTGAAAGCTCACCTTCAAATGATGGAAGAGGCCAAGGCAAGAGACCACCGCGTCTTAGGCCCCAAACTGGGCATCTTCGAGACGCTTGAAGAGGTAGGACCCGGCCTTCCCCTCTTTTTCCCCAACGGCGCGCGCGTGGTGCGTACCCTCCAAGAGTGGCTCAGAAAAGATCTTTACGCCAGAGGCTACGAAGAGGTTATCACGCCCCATATCTATAAAAGCGACGTTTGGAAGACCTCCGGTCACTACGACTTCTACCAGGAGAACATGTATTTCTTCACGGTTAACGAAGCTCAAGAAGCCGACGGCACATCTCCCACCCTTAAAAAGGCGGAAGGGGCAAACGCCCAGGAGTTTGGCGTAAAACCCATGAACTGCCCTGGACACGTCCTTCTCTACAAGTCCAATTTGCACAGCTACCGAGACCTGCCCCTGCGCTACTTCGAATTCGGCACGGTTTACCGCCACGAGCTCTCCGGCGCTGTAAACGGCCTTTTCCGCGCTCGCGGCTTTACCCAAGACGACGCCCACATTTTCTGCCGAGAAGACCAGGTCACAGAAGAGGTCGACGCCATTATGGACCTAGTTGACCACATCATGTCCACCTTCAACCTCGCATACGAGGCAGAGATTTCAACGCGTCCTGCCCACTCCATCGGAACTGACGAGATGTGGGAGAAGGCCGAAAGTTTTTTGAAAGAAGCTCTCGACAATCGCCAGATTCCCTACGACATTAACGAGGGTGACGGCGCCTTTTACGGCCCCAAAATCGACATCAAAGTGAAGGATTCGATTGGAAGAACGTGGCAGTGCTCAACGATTCAGGTCGACTTCAACCTGCCCGAGCGCTTCGACTTGACGTACCGCACGAAAGACAACGCCACCGCGCGCCCCTGGATGCTCCACCGCGCCATCTTCGGCTCCATCGAGCGTTTCCTCGGCATCCTCATCGAGCACTACGCAGGCGCTCTGCCGCTTTGGCTCGCTCCTATACAGGCGACGATAATTCCTATCGCTGACCGCCACCTTCCTTACGCCGAGAAAATCGCGCGCGAGATGAGAAGCGTTGGCGCCCGCATCACGGTTGACACGCACTCCGAGCCCATGCGCGCAAAGATAGCCAAAGCTCAAGAGCAAAAAATTCCCTACATGCTCGTGGTAGGGGACAAGGAAGAAGAGACCGAGTCGGTGAGCGTCCGCGAGAGAAAAGAGGGCGACATCGGCACGCAAACAGTGAAAGAGTTCACAGAGCTACTTAAAAAAGCGCAAGTTTAAACGGTCGCAAACGTCTCTGAAGTAAAGGCTTTATTCTCACAACTCTGAAATAAAGTCTCACTTACCAAAAAAGTTCCCGTTTTGCCCACGCTATCCCATATATTGGGCTACACTTGCTCTCAGACACATGATTTTGGCTGCACTTCAGGCCGCCAAAGCTAAACTTCCAAAGGAGTTTTATATGTCGAACGTTGTCGTTTTAGGTTCGCTCAACATGGATCTTTCGATTAACTGCGACAGAATTCCTGATGCCGGAGAAACCATGGAGGGCTCCGGCTTCATCACAAATCCAGGAGGTAAAGGGGCAAATCAGGCCGTGGCAGCAGCGCGCCTGGGAGCCCCGGTGCGCTTCATCGGAGCCGTAGGGGAAGACGGGTTTGGCGAAGTTCTTCTCGGGTGCATGGAAGGCGCCCATATTGACGTTTCCCACATTCAAAAATCTGCTGCTTTTCCCACCGGTACCGCCACTATTTTGCGTTGCGACGGAGACAACCGCATCATTTTGGCGCACGGAGCCAACTACTCGCTGGACGAGGACGAGGTGCTCAAGGCCATCGATGAGCTGGGGGAGCCCGGAGACGTTTTTCTCGCCCAGTTCGAGACAGAAGAGCAGCTCACCTACACCGCGCTGAAGCACGCTCACGACAAGGGCATGTTCACGATGATCAATCCCGCCCCCGCGCATGCTATCCCTGACGACCTTTGGCCCTACTTTGACTACGTCTGTATCAACGAGACCGAGTGCGAAATTCTTTGCGGCGAGTATCCCTATGGGCTAGAAGATGCCTCGCATGCGGCTCAAAAAATTCGCGAGAAGGGCGTCGGCCAAGTTGTTATCACGATGGGGGAGCACGGTGCTTTCGGCGCCGACGAGGACGGGGAGTTTTTCGTTCCTTCTCGAAAAGTTGAGGCCCTTGATACGACCGCCGCAGGCGACACCTATATTGGAGCCATGATAGCCGCTCACGCCCTTGGTAAAAGCTTCAAAGAGGCGATGGAATACGCTACGAAGGCCTCATCCATTACTGTTTCTCGCTTGGGCGCCATGCAGTCGATTCCCTCAAAAGACGAAGTGGATGCGTTAAAAGAGGCCTAAATTATGCGAGTTCTAACTTTTGAGTGTGTAAATGCTTTTTGAGAAACCCCACAAGGCAAAGTAGTTAATAAAGTTCCATTTAAACAGGAGCAACAAACTCATTAAATAACGAAAAGTCAGATAAAGTAGATTAAGTAAGGAGAAAGGAATTTTTATGGCACCTGCAAAATCTGTTCCCCAGCAAAAGACATTGCCACACTTATGGCGAACGCTCATCTTTCTGCTCATCGTCTTTATCTTAGGAAACATCTGTTTCCAGGCGTTCAACCTCGTCTTTTCCAACATCGGCGAAGACGTTCAAGCAGGATCAATGGCCGCTCTTATTACGGCTATCCCTGGTGTTGTTCTCGGAATCGTCTGCTTTATCTATAGTTCTTTGGGAGACTTCGTTTCCCTTAAAAAGCTGACTGCCGTTGGAGCCGTATTGCTCTTTGTCGGTTCTTTGATGGGCTTCTTCCTGAACTTTGGATGCCTTCCGATGGTCGTTTTATCTCGTGCTATTCAAACCGCAGGTTGCCAGGTCACCGGTTCTGTTTTCCTCGTTTTGGCTTCTAAGTATTGTCACGGAAAGCAAAAAGTTGTCGCTTTCGGTGTTTATACGGCTGGTTATCAGCTTTCTACCGCATTTGGTATTCTTGCCGGGGGTCTTTTCACTAACTTGACCAATCTCAATCTTAGTTTTGCTGGGGCTGAGCTTTACGGATGGAGTTTCCTCTTCTTAATCCCCGTGCTTGCTGCCTTTTGCTTCCCCTTTATTTTCCCATCGCTTCCCGGAGCTACGCAAAAAAAGACGCATATCGACGTTATCGGTTTCACTATCTTTGGTATCGCTATTGGATGCTTGACCATCTTCTTTACCTGCCTCGGTAGTTCTGACCCCATTCTTCATTCGACTACATTCGCTTGGATTATTGGCGCGGCCATCTTTTTCGTCGTGTTTGGTATCTATATCAATAAAGCGAAAGACCCCTTTATTACGCCCGAATTTCTCAAGAATACGCGTTGGCTTATGTCGATTGGTCTTTTTGCTATCTTCTACTTCTTCAACTTCGCTGTTGCACCAACGTTCAATGCTTTGGGCACACAGGTCTTTGGAATCTCCACAGCGCAAGTCTCTTTCATGCTTGTTTGGGGCTATTTAGTGGCCGTTATCTTCGCCCTTCTTTCGGGACAAATCGATGCGATGATTGGACGTCGTGCTGCGATCATTGTCGCAGGCCTTATGATGGTTGTTGGTTTTGGTCTTTGTGCTTGGTTCACCAATCCCGATCTCATCATTGAAGGAACAACCCAGTCTTGGCTCCTCGCTGTTTTCAACTGCTTTGTCTGGGGAGGCATAGGGCTCGTGTACTCACCTGTTGTTGATACGGTCGTCAGTACCGTCAAGCCTGAGGAATCCGGACGTGCCATTGGCTCGAACGATCTCATCCTGAATGTATCAGGCTCTATCGGTGTTGCCATCTTTGGTCCTATGATGGTTGGTGCATTTTGGACTGCTCCTTCAGGAACCCTCTCCGCTGAGCAACTTTCCATCTTTGCAAATCCTCTGAATGCCAGCGCCTTCAGTACGCTTTTCTGGATCTATGGAGGTATTGCCCTTCTTGGCGTTATTTGGTTCTTGTTAATCATGAGCAAGGTGACTTACAGAAAAGTTGACCGCGCAGAAGAGCTAGGGGAGGCTGCCTAACCTATCCCTTCTGATTCTGAGCGAGAGACTCTTTATTTTCATTCCTTTATAAAGCTCTCTCTAAGACGCAACAAAGTCCCGGAGCCAAGTCATCGGCCCCGGGGCTTTTTCTTGGAAATTTGTAGAGATTGTGAAGATGGCTGCCCTTGCAAAAAAATTTAAAAGAAAAGCGCAGGAAATGCGTATACTAGTCAAGCTGACTTTTTTGAGGTTCTTGTACAAATTAGTGCATTTACCCTCGACCACTTAGTCGGGCGTATCCATAAGCGAGAGCTTAAGGACCAAACACGTCGCAGACGAATCGGCCAGGGAAGTGCATTTTTTCTCGAGAACTTAAAAAAGAAAGCTAATTTTGAGGAAGTGATTCTATGGGGACAAGCGGAAGGGCCGCTTGCAGGGACCCACGATCACAGAGAGAAAGGTTGCTGTATGGCAGCTTCAATTCTTGGCAAAAAGCTAGGAATGACGCAGATTTTTGACGAGGACGCAAACGTCATCCCCGTTACCGTCATCCAAGCTGGCCCTTGCGTTGTCTCGCAAGTTAAAACAGCCGACACCTGTGGCTACGACGCCATCCAAATTGGTTTCGGTGAAGTCAAAGAAAACAAAGTCAACAAGCCCGCCTCTGGCCACTTCAAAAAGGCCGGCGTCGCTCCTATGCGCTATCTCCGCGAGATTGCCATGCCTGAGGCCAAAGACGGCGAGCAAATCAAGGTCGGCGACACCATCACCGTGGCCGACTTTGAGGGCGCCACGTCCGTCGACGTCGTTGGCACTTCCAAAGGTAAAGGTTACCAAGGCACTATTAAGCGCTGGAACTTCTCGAGAGGACCTATGACGCACGGTTCTCGCAATCAGCGTCGCCCAGGTTCTATCGGTCAGTGCGCCTATCCTGCCCGTGTCCGCAAGGGCCTTCACATGTCGGGCCAGATGGGAAACGACCGCGTAACCGTTAAGAATTTAAAGCTCGTCCGCATCGACCCCGAGCAGAACCTGATGCTTATCAAAGGCGCGGTTCCCGGCGGTAAAGATGCGCTCGTAGAGATTCACACGGCCTAAGTGCTGTTAGAACTTTAGGCTAGGAGACGAAGATGTCAAAGATTGAAATGAAAGACGCACAGGGTAAGGCCCAGGGGAGCATCACTTTAAACGATGCTGTCTTCGGCGTTGAGCCCAACGTTGCCCTTATTCATCACGTTATTAAAAACCAACTTTCCAGCGCCCGTCAGGGAACGCACAAGGTGAAAGGCCGCTCCGAGGTTTCCGGTGGTGGTATTAAGCCTTGGCGCCAAAAAGGAACCGGTCGTGCCCGCCAGGGATCAATTCGTGCCGTCCAGTGGATAGGCGGTGGCCGCGCTTTTGGTCCGGTGCCTCGCACGCACTTAAAACGCACGAACAGAAAAGAAGTTAAGGCTGCTTTGCGCTCGGTTCTCTCGGGAAAGATGAGAGACGGAGAGCTTGTGGTTTTGGACAAGCTGAGTTTCTCGGCACCCAAAACGAAGGAGGCTAAGAGCGTTCTGGATGCCTTGAAGCTTGCCGACAAGCGCATCACGCTCGTGCTTCCTGAAGATTCCATCACCGAGCTTTTGGCGTTTCGCAACCTGCCCAACGTCACCCTCATCACCGTTTCTGAGGTCTCGGCTCACAACCTTGTCAACAATCAGGTCTTGGTTATGACGCAAGATGTCGCCAAGAATCTTGAGGAGGTGCTTGCTTAATGCAATCCGAATACAACGTTATCGTGCGCCCCGTCATCTCAGAGCGCAGCTTCGATTTGAACGAGCAGGGCAAGTACACCTTCGAGGTAGCACCGGCTGCTCCCAAAGAGGAGATTGCTCAAGCTATCGAGAAAATCTTCAACGTGCACGTCGCCAAGGTAAACACGATGTGGGTCAAGCCGAAGACGAAGCGCGTGCGCTACCAACCTGGAAAAACCCGTCGTTGGAAGAAGGCTATTGTCACTCTCGCTGACGGCGAAAAGATTGAAATTTACGGAGAAGCCGCCGAGAAATAACGCGGCACTACTTGGTGTCTGGCCTTTTCTCCCAAAAAGGTCCGGCGAGCAAGTAAGCGAACAAGTAAGCAGAAAGGTTTGCTATGGGAGTAAAAAGATTAAAACCAACGAGCCCAGGACGTCGTTTCGAGACGGTCTCTGATTTTGCAGAAATCACCACGACGACCCCTGAGAAGTCTCTTCTCGAGCCTTTGAGCAAAAAGGCGGGTCGCAACAACAACGGTCGCATCACCACACGCCACCAGGGTGGCGGACACAAACGCAAGTATCGTCGTATCGACTTTAAGCGCGCCAAAGACGGCGTCACCGCCAAGGTTGCCACCATTGAGTACGACCCCAACCGCTCCGCTCGTATCGCGCTTCTGCACTATGCAGACGGTTCAAAGGCTTACATTCTTGCTCCTAAGGGGCTCAAAGTGGGAGACGTTGTCGAGTCCGGTCCTGAGGCCGACATCAAACCCGGAAACGCGCTTCCTCTGGCCAACATCCCTGTTGGTACCACCATTCACGCCATCGAGTTCCAACCCGGAAAAGGTGCGGCTATTGCCCGCTCTGCAGGTACCTCGGTGCAGCTTATGGGTAAAGAGGGAAACTACGCTATTTTGCGCATGCCCTCCTCTGAAATGCGCCGCGTGCTTATCACCTGCCGCGCAACCATTGGGGAGGTTGGAAACGCAGATCACGCTAACATCCGCATCGGTAAAGCCGGTCGTAATCGTTGGCGCGGCATTCGCCCGACGGTCCGCGGTACGGTCATGAACCCGGTCGACCACCCCCACGGCGGTGGTGAGGGCAAGAACCACACCTCCGGGCGCCCCTCCGTTTCTCCTTGGGGTAAGCCTTCCAAGGGCGCCAAGACGAGAAACCCCAAGAAGGGCTCGAATCGTCTTATCATTCGCCGCCGCAAGACGAAATAAGGCTGTATATAAGGCTGCATGAATCTGAAAAGATACTAGTAAGAGTTGAGAAAGAAGACACAGGAGTTTATTACATGAGCAGAAGTCTCAAAAAAGGACCCTACGTACAAACGCGCCTTCTTGAGCGTATCGTTGCCCAAAACGAGGCTGGTACGAAGGAAGTGCTGAAAACGTGGTCACGTGCCTCCACCATCTTCCCCGAGATGGTCGGTCACACGATTGCTGTTCACGATGGGCGCAAGCACGTCCCCGTCTACATCACCGAGTCAATGGTCGGCCACAAGCTGGGCGAATTCGCACCTACGCGCACGTTCCGCGGCCACAAGAAAGACTAAGGAGGGAAGAGATGCCAGATACTAAAGACACGAAGAAGGCTCAGACGAATCCCGTCCCTTCAGACACGAAAGACACTAAAGACACACAAGTCACAAAAGCTGCCGAGAAACTCACAGTCGCTAAAGAGCCTGCAAAGGAAGCTCCTAAGGCCGAGAAAGCCCCTGCTAAAGCTGCTGACAAGGCTGAAAAAGCTGACAAGTCAGCCAAGGCGGAGAAAACTGAGAAGCCAGCCAAAGCTGAGAAGGCTCCTGCAAAGGCCTCTGCTAAAGCTCCTGCCAAAAAGGCTGCTCCTAAAGCTAAGAAGACAGTCGACACGGCAATCAAAAACGGTGTGCGCGCCCAAGTCAAATATATCCGCGTTGCACCGCGCAAAGCACGCCTCGTCGTTGATCTCATTCGCAATAAGTCCGTAGAGCAAGCGAATGAAATTTTGCAATTCTCGACACGTGCTGTTGCCACCGACGTCGAGAAAGTTTTGCGCTCTGCTTGCGCAAACGCTTATCAAAACAACGGCCTTCGCACCGAAGACCTCGTTATTTCTGAAGCTTACGTCGATGAGGGCCCCACGCTGAAGCGCATTCGTCCGCGCGCCAAGGGTTCCGCATCCCGCATTAACAAACGCACAAGTCATATCACGGTTGTAGTTGCACCAAGAAAGGAGGCGAGAGCTTAGTATGGGTCACAAAGTTTCCCCCACAGGATTTCGTCTTGGAGTTACCGAAAACTGGCGTAGCCGCTGGTTTTCCGATAAAGATTACGCTGCTAACGTAGCGAACGACATTGAGATTCGTAAGTTCTTAACCAAGCACCTTAAGAATGCCTCGCTCTCCCGCGTCGACATTGAGCGCGCTGGCTCAAAGCTTAAAGTCATCATCTACACCGCTCGCCCCGGTATCGTTATCGGCAAGAAAGGTGCAGATATCGACGCTCTTCGCACGCAACTCGAGAAGATTGCCGGCGTGAACAAAGGCGACGTTGACATCGACGTCATTGAGGTCAAGCGCCCCGAGCTCGACGCCGCGCTCGTTTCTCAATCAATCGCCGAGCAGCTTGAGGCCCGTGTTGCTTTCCGCCGCGCCGTGAGAAAAGCGGTAATCGCAGCTCAGCAAGCTGGTGCGAAAGGCATTCGTATTCAGTGCTCTGGTCGTCTCGGCGGTGCCGAGATGAGCCGCCGCGAATGGAGCCGTGAGGGACGCGTTCCTCTGCAGACCCTTCGCGCCAAGATTGACTACGCTCAAGCCACCGCTCACACCATTATGGGTTCGTGCGGTGTGACAACCTGGATTTACCTCGGTGAGGTTATGCCTGGCCAGACGGCTCCCAATCCCGCCCTTGAGGCGCAAAGCCGCGGACCGCGCCGTCCTCGCCAAGAGAGGAGAGACTAGTGTTAGCTCCTAAACGTATTCCTCACAGAAAGGTCCAGCGTGGCTCCATGAAGGGCCAGGCCAAAGGGGGCACCGAACTCCACTTTGGAACGTATGGCATTCGTGCAGAGCAGCGCCACTGGATCACTAACCGTCAGATTGAGGCCGCCCGTATCGCGATGACGCGTGCTATGAAGCGTGGTGGAAAAGTTTGGATTACCATTTTTCCGGACAAGCCCATCACCAAAAAGCCCGCCGAGACGCGTATGGGTAAAGGTAAGGGTAACCCCGAAGAGTGGGTCGCCGTTGTCAAGCCCGGCCGTATCATGTTTGAAATTGACGGTGTTGAAGAAGAGGTCGCTCGAGAAGCCCTTCGCCTCGCTCAACACAAGCTCCCCATCAAAACGAAGATTGTCATGCGCCAAAACGAAGCATTCGCCCCTGCCATGGCTAAGAAAGAAGAGGAGGTGGACGGCTAATGAAAGCTAAAGAAATTCACGCCATGTCCGATAAAGACCTGGACAAGCAGCTTAAAGACGGACGCGCCGAACTTTTTAACCTTCGTTTTCAGATGGCCACAAGCCAACTAGACAATACCGCACGCGTTTGTGCTGTTAAAAAAGATATTGCACGCGTCCAAACCGAGATGCGTATGCGCGAGCTTGCCGCCGAGAAAAAAGAGGCAAAGCCCAAGGCCGCAAAGCCTGCTCCTGCTGCTAAAGCGGCAACTGAGCCCAAGGCAGCCGCAACCGATACGAAAAAAGCTGACTCTGACGCAAAGAAAGTTGAAGGTGCATAAAAATGGCAGAACAACTGACACGCAATGCACGCAAGGTCCGTACAGGAGAAGTTACTTCTGTCTCCGGTGATAAAACCATCACCATCACCATCGAGGAGAGAAAGCCTCACCCCAAGTACGGAAAGATGATGACCGTCTCAAAGAAGCTTCACGTCCACGACGAAAACAATGAAGCCGGACTCGGAGATCGCGTTCGCGTGATGGAAACCCGTCCGCTTTCAAAAACGAAGCGTTGGCGTCTCGTGAAAATTGTCGAGAAGGCCAAGTAGTTTAAGCCTCTACGCTAAACGATATATTCGTAGGAGAAAAAATGATTCAGCAACAAACAATGCTTAACGTAGCGGATAACTCCGGTGCTAAATCAGTACGTTGCATCAAAGTTCTGGGCGGCTCGAAGCGCCGCTATGCCGGCGTTGGCGATGTCTTCACGGCTGCAGTACAAGAGGCAACTCCTGGTGGTACCGTCAAAAAAGGTGAAGTTGTCCGTTGTGTCGTCGTTCGCACGGTCAAGGAAAACAGAAGACCTGACGGCTCTTACATCCGCTTTGACGAGAACGCTTGCGTCATTATCGACAAGGATGGAAACCCCGTGGGAACTCGTATTTTTGGTCCGGTCGCCCGTGAGCTCCGCGACAAGAAATACATGAAGATCGTATCTTTAGCCCCCGAGACCCTTTAGGTCGACCGTTAGCACGACCGTTAAACACGATACGCACGTAACAGTCAAGGAGATATAAAAAATGCAGAGCATGAATGTTAAAACCGGAGACCAAGTTAAGGTTTTGTCGGGAAAAGACAAAGGCGCCACCGCGAAAGTTTTGCGCGCACTTCCTAACGAGCGTAAAGTCATCGTCGAGGGCGTTGCCATGGTTAAAAAGGCACTGCGCCCCACCCAGGCAAACCAACAGGGCGGTATTTCTACGCAAGAGGCAGCTATTGACGTTTCTAACGTCGAACTCATCTGCCCCAATTGCAACAAGCCTACTCGCGTTGGTCACGAAGTTAAAGACGGGAAGAAGCTCCGCGTTTGCAAAAAGTGCGGAAAGACGTTTTAAAGTAACGCTTTAAACAGCTGATTTGAATTTATGCGAACTGATTTGAATTAATTTCAACTGATTTGAACTGAGCAATAGGAGAACAAATGGCCGAGAAAAAATATACTCCTCGCTTAAAGAGCAAGTATAAAGAGGAGATTCGCCCTGCCTTAAAAGAGAAGTTTGGCTACGCGAACCCCATGCAGATTCCCAAGATTGAGAAGATCGTAGTGAACATGGGTGTCGGGGAGGCGACTTCTGATTCGAAGGCAATCGAAGGAGCCGTGGCAGATCTTCGTACCATTACCGGACAACAGCCAGCAATTTGTCGTGCGAAGAAGTCCATCGCTACGTTTCATCTGCGTGCAGGAATGCCTATTGGTGCCAAGGTGACCCTTCGCCAGGACCGCATGTATGATTTTCTCGACCGCCTTATTAGCACTGCTATTCCTCGTATTCGCGACTTCCGCGGTATGAGCAAGAAGGCTTTCGACGGTCACGGAAACTACTCGATGGGCGTGACCGAGCAGGTCATTTTCCCCGAGATTGACTTCGATAACATGGATCACGTTCGCGGTATGGATATCACGATAGTGACGAGCGCTAAGACGAACGAAGAGGCTGAAGCCCTCCTGAGCGGTTTCAACTTCCCCTTCCAGCGTTAGAGCGAAAAGACATTGCGACGTTAAAGTTGCTTTGTAAAAAGAAAAAACAGAGACATATCAGAAGCCTGATAAAAATAGAAACTCGATAGCGATAAAGACTCGATAGAAATAAGAGAGCAGATAA
Source organism: uncultured Coriobacteriaceae bacterium (assembly GCA_947426865.1). Lineage (GTDB taxonomy): Bacteria > Actinomycetota > Coriobacteriia > Coriobacteriales > Atopobiaceae > MGBC105563. The sequence continues at coordinate 218,997 of CANEFS010000001.1, forward strand.
AGTAAAGGAGCATTTGTGGCAAAGACTTCCATGAAAGTAAAAGCCCAGCGTAAGCCTAAGTATTCAACGCGCCTCGTGCGTCGTTGTAGCCGCTGCGGACGTCCTCACTCGGTTTATCGTAAGTTTGGACTGTGCCGTGTGTGCCTGCGTGAGCTTGCCAACCGCGGAGAACTTCCCGGTGTTCATAAATCAAGCTGGTAGGTAACGTATTTCCTGCTAAAATAGGAAGGCTTTTATCGGCCAAAGACGATAAGCACACATACTGACTTTAAGGCAGAACGGCAGGGCCGGAATGAACCAAAAGTCAGAAGGAAAACGAGTTAAGGAGAACCTGCATGAACGTAAACGATCCTGTATCGGACATGCTAACACGCATTAGGAACGCTAATGCTGCAGGAAAAAAGAGTGTCAGCATGCCTTCAACGAAAGTCCTTGCTGAGATTTCCCGCGTCTTAAAAGAAGAGGGATACATCGGCGACTTCACCATCGAGGACACCAAGCCTCAAAAGACATTAACCATCGACCTTAAATATGGCGAGAAAAACGCTCGTACCATCAAAGGTATTAAGCGCATTTCGAAGCCGGGTCTTCGTAAGTATTCGTCGGCAAAAACAATGCCCCGCGTTTTGGGAGGCCTCGGCTGCGCTGTCGTCTCGACTTCTCGCGGAATGATGTGCGATCGCGATGCTCGCGCCCAAGGTATTGGCGGCGAGATTCTCGCATTCGTCTGGTAGGAAGGGGGAGAGACAATGTCACGTATTGGAAAGATACCCGTTCCCGTCCCTGACGGCGTGCAAGTAACGGTCGATGGTCAAAGCGTTACGGTCAAGGGCTCCAAAGGGGAGCTCTCCCGCACGTTTTCACCTCTCGTTACCATTAAACTCGAGAATAACGAGGTTGTCGTTACGCGCAACAACGAAGAGCAAGATTCCAACGCCCAACAGGGCCTGACCCGCACCCTAATCTCGAACATGGTGCAAGGTGTCTCTGAAGGTTTCTCGAAAAACTTGGAGCTTGAAGGCGTTGGTTACCGTGCTGCGCTGAAAGGCCGCGACCTCGATTTGTCCCTTGGCTATTCACATCCTGTGATTATGCAGCCTCCTGAGGGCATCACCTTTGAAGTTCCTGATAATACGCACATTATCGTGCGCGGTATTTCAAAAGAAACCGTCGGACAAGTAGCCGCCGAAGTGCGCGCCAAGCGTCCTCCCGAGCCCTACAAAGGCAAAGGTATCCACTACGAAGGCGAACGCATTCGCCGCAAACTTGGAAAGGCTGCTAAGTAGCGCAAAGAAGCTGCGCTTTAAGCTGCAGGTCAAGTCCCTCACCCTGTTAGGTGTGTGGCAGATATAGTAGGAGAAATATTTCATGGAGAAACAAAAGGCAAAAAGACAGGCGCTCCGTCGCCGTCAACGCCGCGGTAAACAGCACTTGCTGGGCACCGCCGAGCGTCCTCGTTTGTGCGTGACGCGCTCTAACACCAACATTTATGCCCAGGTCATCGACGATGACAAGGCGGTAACGCTTTGTCAGGCTTCAACGTTGGACGAAGAGTTTAAGAAGGCCAAATTGGGCGCCTCCAACGTTGAGGGCGCCAAAAAGGTGGGCGAGCTCATTGGAAATCGCGCCGTCAAAGTTGGCATTAAAAAAGTAACGTTTGATCGTGGCGGACACATCTACCATGGTCGTGTAAAAGCTTTAGCAGAAGGGGCTCGCGAAGCGGGCCTTAAGTTCTAGGAGGGAAGAGTAATGGCTCGTAGAAAACCCGTTCGCGAAGGCTCTGATCTCCAAGAGCGCGTCGTATTTATTCATCGTGTATCCAAAGTTGTTAAAGGTGGACGTCGTTTCTCCTTAGCAGCTCTCGTCGTTGTCGGCGACGGAAAAGGCAAAGTTGGTCTTGGCTACGGTAAATCCGCCGAGGTCCCTGGTGCCATTTCCAAGGCCAAAGAGGCTGCGAAGAAAAACATGTTCCACGTGCCCGTCACCGCTGACGGTTCCATCCCGCACCAAACTATCGGCCAATATGGCGCCGGCCGCGTTCTTTTACAGCCCGCCGTTGAAGGTACCGGAGTTATCGCGGGAGGCCCGGTTCGTCCGCTCTTCGAGCTTGCGGGAATCAAAAATATTCTGAGCAAGTCGCTGGGTACGAACAACGCTATGAACGTTATCAAGGCCGCAGCCGTCGGCTTGCAGCAGCTCGAAAGCCCCAAGCAGACTGCCGACAGACGTGGCATCACCGTTGCCGATATGTTCGGTATCAAGGCCTCGCACCACGACAACGAAGGCAAGGAAGAAAAAGCTGGCGACAAAAAGGCTGCTTCTGAAAAAGATGCGGAGTCTTCCGAGAAACCCGCCACTAAAGGTGCTTCCAAAGGCGCTCCTAAAGGTGCCGAGAAAGGGGCCGCTAAGGGCGCCGAGAAAGGCGCTACAAAAAAGCCGGGCGTAAAAGCAAACGCTGCCAAGAAAACGGATGCAAAGGTGGACGCCGCGACGAAAAAAGTCCCTGCAAAAGAGGCATCCAAAGAGGATTCTAAAAGCCCTAAGACCAGCGAAAAGGAGACTAAATAATGGCTAAGTCATTGAAAGTTACGCTGGTTAAAAGCCCAGTGTGCCAAGTCAAAGAAGATCAAACGAAGACCGCTAAAGCCTTAGGTCTTAAAAAGATTGGAGATTCTAAAGTGCATCCCGACAACGAGTCGGTGCGCGGCATGATTTTCAAAATCAAGCATCTTCTCAAAGTTGAAGAAGAGAAATAAGCGGAGACTAAGAGCATCTCATCCGCATTGAAGGAGCAATACCAATGCAACTAAAAGATATTAAACCTGCTAAAGGATCAACTCACGCAAGGAAGCGCCTTGGTCGCGGCAATTCCTCTGGTACGGGTACCACGGCCGGTCGCGGTACCAAAGGCCAGCTTTCCCGTTCCGGCGGGGGCAAAGGCGATGCTTTCGAGGGTGGACAAAACCCCCTGCATCAGCGCCTTCCGAAGCTTCCTGGCTTCAAAAATATCAATCGCAAGGCTTATCGCCCCTTAAACGTGGCTCGCCTGGAGGCCGCGTTCAACGCGGGCGACACCGTCAACGCCGAGACGCTTTTGGAAAAGGGTCTCACAAAGTCGCTTTCCACGCCCGTTAAGATTTTGGGCGACGGTACCATTTCCAAGAAGCTCACGGTTGCTGTCGAGAAGGTCTCGGCTTCTGCAAAGGAAAAGATTGAGACTGCCGGCGGCACAGTCGAGGAGACCGGGAACGTAAAGCCTGCGAAAAAAGCGGGCAAGAAAGCGGCCGCTAAGCCCGCGGAAAAAGCTGCCGAGAGCAAGCCGGCCGAAAAATAGAAGCTATTTGATACGATTTTCTCGGGAGATGAAAGGGTTTCTCGAGAAAATCTGTTGATAAAAAGAACCAGAGTGCGAAAGGGCATCTCGTGTTTCAAGATATTACAGGCGCATTTAAAGTAAAAGAACTTCGTCACAAGATTTTTCTGACGATTATCATTTTGCTTCTCTATCGTTTGGGAGCCTATCTTCCTGTTCCCGGCATTCCCATCGACCAAATTCAAGATAAGATGTCAGGAATGATGACATCCGCCTCAGGTTTGGCGCTGCTGAACCTGTTTTCTGGCGGTGCGCTTTCCCGCGTTTCCTTCTTTGCGTTGGGAATCATGCCCTACATTACCGCCCAAATTATCATGCAGATGATGCAGGCCGTTATTCCTTCTTTGGACGCTTTAGCAAAAGAGGGGGAGTCCGGTCAGCGCAAAATTACGCAATATACCCGCTACATTACACTGGGTCTTGCAGTTCTTAACGCTATTGGCTATCTGTTCTTATATACGAGCAGTTCGTATGGCGTTTCGTTCTCGGAAGATCTTCCGACTTGGGCCTCCGGCCTCATCTTGATTTTTACGATGGTTGTAGGTGCGATGGTTATCATGTGGTTGGGTGAGATTATCACGCAAAAAGGTGTGGGAAACGGAATGTCTCTCATCATCTTCTGCAACATCATGGCAGGAATTCCAACCTCTATCACAACTGCTTTGCAAACAGGCGACATGCCCACCTGGGTCTTGGTCTTGACCTTGCTCGCGGTGCTCATCATCGTGCCGGTCATTATCTTTGTCGAGCGCGGACAGCGTCGCATTCCCATCCAATATGCAAAGCGCGTGGTGGGACGCCGTATTATGGGAGGACAGGCCACCTATCTCCCGGTTAAAGTAAACACGGCAGGCGTTATCCCCATCATCTTCGCCTCGGCCCTTCTTTATTTCCCCGCTCAGATTTCCGTCTTCTTCCCTGACGCTAAATGGCTGACGACCGTTTCCAATGCTGTTTCTTCCGGCTGGATTAACTGGGTTTTGACCGTTCTTTTGATTGTTGGTTTTGCTTACTTCTATACTTCGATGGTTTTCAATCCTGACGATACGGCTGACCAACTTCGCAAGCAGGGAGGCTTTATTCCCGGCGTGCGCCCAGGACAAGCGACGGTGAACTACATTAAGCACGTTATTAATCGTATTACACTTCCCGGTGCTCTCTTTGTCGCTGTGATTGCGGTTGTGCCATCGATCATCTTCGCTTTCACCAACAACACGCTTTTACAAGCCTTTGGAGGAACTTCCATCCTCATCATGGTCGGTGTTGCGCTTGACACGTTGACGCAAGTTCAGTCGCAGCTGAAGACCCACGACTACTCCTCCTTGTTCGTGAAATAGGGGAGAGCGGAGAGGTCAGAGAGCGCCCAGGGCGCCAGATTGCAAAAAGGGCTTAAGGCACGCGGATTGCGTGAAGCGCTAAAAGCGCAGAACGCAGCAAACCTTTTTGCGGAGCGCTTAACGTCACAGATGGCCGGGGTTTCCTGGCAGATTTGAAAAAAAGAAAAGATAAAGCCTTCGGGTCCTTTTTGGGGCTTGAAGGCTTTTGAGAATGAAATAGAATAAAGAAACACCCCGAACAAAGGACGAAAATGAATCTTGTTTTATTGGGAGCTCCGGGTGCCGGAAAGGGCACGCAAGCTCAATACCTCGTAAAAGATCAGAAACTTGCCCACATTTCCACCGGCGACCTTCTTCGTGAAGCAGTTGCGGAAGGAACCGACCTGGGCAAAGAAGCCAAAAGGTTTATGGACGCCGGCCAGCTCGTGCCCGACGAGGTCGTGATTGGCCTTGTCAAAGAGCGCCTGCAAAAATCTGACGTCGAGGCCGGCTTTATTCTCGACGGCTTCCCCAGAAACACCGCGCAAGCCACCACCATCGACTCTGAGCTGGAGGAACTTGGTAAATCTATCGACGCCGCCCTTTTGGTCGACGTACCCGCAGACGTGATTATTGAGCGCCTGAGTGGCCGGCGTGTCTGCCCTAAATGTGGCTACACAGGATCGGTTAAGGACGGAGAGAGTTGCCCGCTTTGTGGCGCAGCTCTTATTCAGCGCGATGATGACAAGCCTGAGACCATTAAGGCTCGCCTGGACGTCTACGATGCCCAAACCGCGCCCCTCGTCGAATACTATCGCGGCCAAGAGAAACTTCGCAAAGTCGATGGCAATCGCGCGCCCGAGGTCGTCTACGAGGAAGTTAAAGAAGTTCTCGCCTAGGCGCGGGACTTAAAAGGTTTTTCTCGGCCATGATAAAGATTAAAACACCTGCAGAAATCGAGGCTATGAAGCCCGCCGGAGCGCTCTCTAAGATGGCGCTTCGCAAAGCCGGCACCCTTGTTGTTCCCGGGACGCACACCATCGACATCGACCGCGTCGTCGAGTCGCTCATTCGCATCCACGGTGCGACGCCTGCCTTCAAGGGCTACCTGGGCTTTCCCGCCTCGATTTGTTGCTCGATTAACAACGAAATCGTCCACGGCATCCCCGGTGAGGGCGTCATTTTGAAAGAGGGCGACATCGTTTCGATTGACACGGGGGCCACGCTGAACGGCTGGGTGGGCGACAATGCCTGGACTTTTTTCTGCGGCAAGCCCTCCCTTGAGGACAAGGCGCTTTGCGAGGTGACGCGCGACTGTCTGTCCCTGGGCATTCAGCAAGCGGTCCCTGGAAATCACCTGGGAGACATTGGTTTTGCCATCCAAGAACATGCCGAGAAAAACGGCTACGGGGTCGTGCGCGAATATGTGGGTCACGGAGTGGGACACGTTATGCACGAGGAGCCAAACGTTCCTAACTACGGCAAGAAGAGCAGAGGGGTTCGTTTGCAAGAGGGCATGGTCCTTGCTATTGAGCCCATGATTGTGTTGAAGTCTCCTAAGAACGAGACGCAAACGAATCGCTGGACGGTTGTGACTGTCGATGGGGGAACGGCTGCACACTACGAAAACACGATTGCCATCACAAAAGATGGCCCCGTTATCCTCACAGAAGACGAGAAAGGCCCCACTTGTCCCATGGAGGGAGGGCCCGATAAGGCCAATCTCATTCCTCAAATTTGAAGAAATTGTGCACAATCTCCATATTTCACACAAATTCCATTATTTACCTAGCCCTTTTCGCAAATTTTTCATAAAATATTCAATCGCTGCAAATTTGCGGCTTAACACGGATGAAAGGTAATGCGTGAGTAAACAGGATGCCATTGAGCTTGAGGGTACGGTTTTAGAACCGCTCCCTAACGCTATGTTTAATGTCGAGCTAGAGAACGGAAAAACCATCCTGTGCACGATCTCGGGGAAGATTCGGATGAACTACATTCGCATCCTTCCGGGCGACAAAGTAACGGTCGAGATTTCTCCCTACGACCTTACGCGCGGCCGGATTACCTATCGTTACAAGTAAAACTTTAAAATAGCCACGCGCTAAGCGAAAGAAAAAATTACGTCTGCGGCTGGACGAAGAGATAAAGAACGTACATAAAACGAGTTAAAACGGAAAAACAACCGAAAGGAATCATCATGAAGGTACGCCCTTCGGTCAAAAAAATGTGCGACAAGTGCAAGATTATTAGGCGCCACGGAAAAATCTTCGTAATTTGCGAGAATCCGCGTCATAAACAGCGCCAAGGTTAGTTGAGAGGAGATATCTGTGGCCCGTATTAACGGAGTAGATCTTCCACAAGAGAAGCGCGTAGAGATAGGTCTTACCTACATCTACGGCATCGGTCGTTCGATGGCCAACAAAATTTGTGTCGCCTGTGGGGTAAACCCCGACACAAAAGATAAAGACCTTACAGAAGATGAGGTCACAAAAATTCGTGATTACATTGCCAATAACAACATCATGGTTGAGGGAGACCTTCGCCGTGACGTTCGCCAAAACATCGCTCGCCTGATGGAGATTGGATGTTATCGTGGCCTTCGTCACCGCAAGGGACTGCCTGTTCGCGGACAACGCACCCACACCAATGCACGCAGCCGTAAAGGCAAACGTGCACAAATTGGCGGAAAGAAGAAAGGGTAGAACATGGCAGCAACAAAAACGACTTCTTCAAGAGTTAAACGTTCTGAGCGCAAAAACATTGCCATCGGACAAGCTCACATTAAGTCCACTTTTAACAACACCATCGTTACCATCTCTGATCCTGCCGGAAACGTTATTACCTGGCAATCAGCTGGTACCTGTGGTTTTAAAGGTTCCCGTAAATCCACACCTTTCGCCGCTCAAATGGCGGCAGAGGCTGCGGCAAAAATTGCAATTGAACACGGTATGCAAAAAGTATCGGTTTTCGTAAAGGGGCCCGGCTCTGGTCGCGAGACCGCCATTCGCTCCCTTCAAACCGCAGGCCTTGAAGTTCAAGGTGTTCAAGACAAGACTCCTATCCCTCACAACGGTTGTCGCCCCAAAAAGCGTCGTCGTCCGTAAGGGTTTTAACGAAAGGATTTTCAAATGGCAGTTGACAGGACTCCCGTCCTTAAAAGATGTCGTGCCCTTGGCATTGACCCTGCTGATATGGGTCTTGCCAAAGAATCGCATCGTCTACCTCGTCGTTCTCGCCGTCAACTTTCTGAATACGGCATCCAACTTCGCGAGAAACAAAAGGCGAAGTTCATCTACGGCGTTCTAGAAAAGCAGTTCCACAACCTCTACAACCAAGCGATTAAAGAGGAAGGCGTTACCGGCGACAACCTCATGTCTCTTCTCGAGCGTCGCCTTGACAACGTTGTCTACCGGCTTGGTTTTGCTCGTACACGCAAAGAAGCTCGTCAAACCGTTCGCCACGGCCACATCACGGTCAACGGCAAGCGCGTAGACATTCCTTCTTATCGCGTAAAAGCAGGAGATGTTGTCGCTATCGGAGAGAAGTACACCGATCTTCTCCCCATCAAAGAAGCCATCATCGCTTCTGAAGCGAAGACCGTTCCTGCTTGGCTTGAGGTCGATATCGAGAAACTCTCTGGAAACGTTTTACAAGAGCCAACGCGCGATCAGATTGATTTGGATATCAACGCTCAGCTCATCGTCGAGCTCTACTCGAAGTAATCGCTTTTACGAAGTTTTAACGAAGTTGTTAGTGAGGTATTAAATGTCAAATTTTATACGCCCCAAAGTCTCTGTTGAAGAGGTTAAGGAAAACGTTGCTCGCGTAGAAGTTGCTCCTTTAGAGCGCGGTTACGGCGACACGTTGGGCAATTCACTTCGTCGCGTTCTTCTTTCCTCCCTTGAGGGCGCCGCCGTAAAAGCCATTAAGATTGACGGCGTTGACCACGAGTTTTCTACGGTCAAAGGCGTTTACGAAGATGTCACCGACATCGTTTTGAATGTGAAGCAGCTTGTTTTCAAGCAGGTTGCAGAGATTAACGACACAGAGGCAACCGTGAACATCGAAGGTCCTGCCACCATTACCGGCAAAGACCTCACCGTTCCTGCTTGCGTTGAACTTATCAATCCCGACCAGGTTATCTGTACTCTCGAGAAGGGCGCCAAATTTGCGATGCGCCTCGTGCTGGATACCGGTCGTGGCTACGTTTCCGCTGAAGAGAACCAAGCTGAAAACGGTGTTTTGGGTGAAACGCACGAGGAAATTGGCCTCATCTACGTTGACTCGCTTTACTCGCCGGTTCGCCGTTGCGCGAAATTCGTCGAGGATTGCCGCGTTGGCCAGCGCACCGACTACGATCGCCTCATCATTGAGGTTGAGACCGACGGTGCCATTGGACCGATCGAAGCAGTAAGCGAGGCTTCCAACATCATCAATCAGCACATGGCTGCCTTTATGGACCTTTCCAACATGCCTGAGGCCAGCGAAGATGATTCGATTTTCGCTGAGGAAGAAGAAGAGGTCGACCAAGAGCTGAGGCGGCCGATTGAGTCGCTTGGGCTTGGAAACCGTTCTTACAATTGCTTAAAACGCGCTGACGTTCACACGGTTGGAGATCTTCTCCAGTACAGTGAGCAAGACCTTCTGAACCTGCGCAATTTTGGCGTGAAATCTACTGAGGAAGTCAAAGATATCATTGAGTCGCTTGGGCTGTCCCTTCGCTTATAGACCAACTTTGCATTTGACTGACATATTAAGGAGAAATCATGAGGCATCAAAAGAAACATGGAATGAAGTTAGGCACCGATGCCAGCCACACAAAAGCCATGAAAAAGAGCCTTGTACGTGCTCTTTTGACGAACGACCGCATTAAAACGACCCTGACGCGCGCCAAAGCGATGCGTCCCGAGGTCGATAAAGTTATCACGTGGGCTAAGCGCGGAGATCTTCATGCTCGTCGCCTTGCCATCGCTGCTGTTGGTGACGCCGAGCTTGTTCGCGAGACTTTCGAAAAGGCCGCGCAAGGCATGTGGCAAGACCGCAATGGTGGCTACACGCGCATCATGAAGCTTGGTCCTCGCAAGGGAGACAATGCTGAGATTGCCATTATTGAGCTCGTGCAAGAAGCGGTTCCTGGCGCTAAAAAGGCTGCTAAACCTTCTGGTAAAAAAGGGGCTGTTCAACCGAGCGCCAAGGTAAGCAAGGTTGCTGAAAAGCCTGCCGAGAAACCCGCCGAAAAAGCGGAACCTAAGGTTGAGACTAAGGTTGACGAGAAGTCGGCTGAGAAGGCTGTTGATGAGAAGGCTGAGGCCAAGGTTGACGAGAAGCCGACCGAGAAGGCTGAGGCCAAGGCTGACGAGAAGCCGGCTGAGAAGGCTGAGGCCAAGACTGACGAGAAGCCGGCAGAGGAAAAGCCTGCCGAGTCAGCAGAAAAACCTGCTGACGAAAAGCCAACCGAGGCACCTGCTGACGCGAAGCCTTCTGAGTCAAAGAAAGAAGAGAAGCCTGAGGAAATGAAGGAAGCTCCTGCTGAGGAAAAACCCGAGGCAGAGGCTAAACCTGAAGACGCTTCAAAACCTGCCGAGGAGAAACCGGCTGAAAAAGATGGAGAAGCAAAATAGGCATTCCCTTAAGATTGCAGGCATAAAGCTTGCTTTCCTCTTTCTTATTACGATAGCCGTATTAGTTGCTAATACGGCTATCGTTGTTTTCGTCCTCTTTGTCATCTCGCTCATAGGGCTTTTTGCATCTCACATTTCTGCTGTCAATCTGGGCCGCCTTTTCAAAATCTCTCTCCTTCTAATCTTGTTTGCCTTTATCGCTAACATTTTCGTGATTGATGGCACGGGAGATGTGAGGCTCTTTGGAACACTGGGGCTGACCTTTGCGGGCTTTGAGCGCGCGGGTTTATCAGTTATGCGCATTTTGACCCTGGTTTTCTCGGTATTTTGGTTGGCGTCTTTCGTATCCTACGAAGAGGTTTCCCTTCTTTTTTCACGCGCCCTAAAGCCTTTGCGAGCACTCGGCGCTAATCCCAAGGCCATCGCAGAAATCTTGTCACTTGCTGTCCTCTTTTTGCCGCTTTGCTTAATGCAACTTCAAAGCTTGCGAACGGCACATATCTTGCGCGGCGCCGAGATGAGAAAGGCGAGCGTAACGGCCCGGTTGTCCTCGTTCGTCTCAACGTTCGTCTCGCTTATCGTCGTGCTGTTCAGAAAAGCGCACTATCGCGCCCTTGCCCTGAAGTCTCGAGGCTTTTGAAGATTGGAAGGTGCGCGATAACGATGAATCCAGAAGAGCTTCAGCTTGTTTTGACGATTGGCTACAAGGGAACGGGTTTCTCGGGCTTTGCCGAGCAGGAAAATGCCCACACCGTAGGTGGCGAACTCCACCATGCGCTGGCCACGTTTCTAAGGCGCCCTGTGGACTACGTTTGTGCAGGTAGAACGGATGCCGGCGTTCACGCGCAGGGCCAGGTCGTATCGCTTGGCGTCACAAGGGCTGAGCGCAACACGTTTTCAGCCGAGAAAATCCAGCGCGGATTGCAGGCTCTTGTAGAAGACGGAATCTCCATAAAAGCTGTGTCCGCCGCGCCGCCTGATTTCTCTGCGCGTTTCTCGGCCGTTGAGAGGAGCTACACCTATCGCATCGCCCAGGGGCTGAAACCCGTTTTGACGCAGGACTTTACCGCGTGGGAGCCGCAGGCGCTTAACATTGCGGTCATGAAAGAGGCAGCTGCCTTTTTGATAGGGGAGCACGACTTTAAGACGTTTTGCAAAACCGCGTCCTCGCTTGATAAAAACACCGTCCGAACGCTCCACGAAGTTTCTGTTTTTGAACAAGATCTTCTCGGCGAGAAGACCATCGCGATTCACGTGGTAGGAAACGCTTTTTTGCACAACATGATTCGCATTATGGCGGGAAGCTTGATGCTTGTGGGGCTGGGAAAGCGCCCGGTGTCCTGGATAGGCGAGGCGCTGGAAAGCGCAGATAGAACGGCGGCTGGCCCTACGGCTCCTGCTTCGGGTCTTTGTTTTGAGAAGGTCAGCTATCCTGAAGGTATTTTGGAGCCTTGGTAGATCGCTTTCATAATTGGACTTTCATAACTTGAAATTAATAACGGGATTTTTATAAAGGGACTTTCATTACAGGACTTTAATAACAGGACAGACCTCACGAATCGCAAAGATGTAGTATTACAATACGAAAAGGCCGGACAATAGGCCGAACATTTTAAGAAACAGCGACAACAGACACGCGACTAGGAAAGGCGCTTTATGCCAGAATTAATCGATGTGCTCCTCGACATTTTATTGGACGCGTTTAAAGATACCCTTACGCTCCTTCCCTTCCTCTACGTTACTTATTTGGCGATGGAGGCTCTTGAGCACTCCGCCGCGGGTTTTTCTGAGCGTGCTGTTGTCCGAGCGGGAAAAGCCGGTCCTGTCCTGGGCGGCCTCCTAGGGGCGCTTCCGCAGTGTGGTTTCTCGGCAATGGCAGCCACGCTTTATGCCGGCCGCGTCGTGACAATGGGAACGGTTATCGCCGTCTTTCTTTCAACCTCCGATGAAATGCTTCCCATTTTCATCTCCGAAGGTGCTCCTGTCGAGAAAATCTTGGCCATTGTTGGCACAAAAGTGCTGATAGGAATGGTGGCAGGCCTCATTATCGATACGGTTATTCGCCTTATTACTCACGGAAAACATGAGAAGTTGCGCATCTCCGACCTTTGCGCACAAGACGGTTGCGATTGCGAAGAAATCGACGAGGCTTCCTCTGGCTCAGTTGATGCGAAGGCCGAAGGGGCTGCTAGGCGCCGCGTTGAGCAGGCAGCGCACCGCGCCTACGAGGCAGACGGCGAGCTTTCCGGCAAAGACCATGCAGGCAGTGAACGTGCAGACAGCAATCCTAAAGGTTCTGACCATGCCAGCGCCGCCCATGTAGACACCGGCCACGCCTGTCAGAGCTCCCATTGCCACCACCATCACGGACACAGCCACGGCCATAGCCACGGTCACGCTTCTATCTGGAAGAGTGCGCTCATCCACACCGTTCAAGTAACTGTTTTTATCTTTTTGATTTCGCTTGTTTTGGATGCCATTATTGAGTTTGTGGGCGAGGATGCTCTCGCGCAATTCATGAACCAAAACGCCTTCTTATCCATTTTTGCCTCAGGGCTTATCGGCCTTATTCCTAACTGTGGAGCAAGCGTGGCCATATCCGACCTTTACCTGCAAGGCGCCCTTGGCGCGCCAGCAATGATGGCAGGCCTTCTCATCGGAGCAGGCGTAGGGCTTCTCGTCCTCTTTAGGTCGAATAGGCCCGTTAAAAATACCGTCCTTATAATCTCTCTTCTCTATGCAATCGGTGTTGGCCTCGGCCTCATTATGCAAGTGCTTGCGCTCGGATTTTAGGGGAGGACGAAGATGGCCTTAAGAAAACACTTGACAGAAGAAGAACCTCTCGTAAGCCTCATCATGCCTTGCTTTAACATTGCGCCCTATGTCAGGCGGTGCGTGACATCGCTCGTCGAGCAAACCTACACGAACTGGGAACTGATTGCTGTCGACGATGGCTCGACGGACGAGACAGGAGCAATCCTTGATAAGCTCGCAGTTGAAGATGCCGAGCGCGCCCAGGAGGCCGCTAAAAAGGCAAAGAAACATCCTCACGCAAAACGCGCAGGTAGAATCCGCGTAATCCATACTAAAAACGGGGGAGCGCCTGCCGCGCGAAACCTGGCCATGAAAGAGGCGACAGGAAAATACATTCACTTCATCGACGGTGACGACTGGGTTGCTCCCAAGATGCTGCAAGAAGAGGTTGCCTTAGCTGAGAAATACGATCTTCAGCTGGTTGTCTCGGGCTTTACGATTGAAACCTATTTTGAAAACCTTGGTGAAGGTGAGGACTTGGAGGCCTTCCTGCAAGAAAAGCCGCACCTCAGCGAGGAAAAAACGCACTCCTACCAGGTCTATTCTTCTGCAGAAGCCTTCCACAAAGAAGCCTATCAGCTCTTCGACAAGAATCTCTTCTACACCCCCTGGAACAAGCTCTTTTTAACCTCCTACATCAAAGACCACAACATCCATTTCAGGCCCACGTTTTGGGACGATTTCCCCTTCGTGCTCGACTACATTCGAGACATCTCCCGCGTTGGCATCATTCCGCAGGCCTTCTACCACTTCCTGCGCCTTCGCAGCGATTCCGAGACCGCGCGCTGGCGAAAAGGCATGTACGATAAGCGCGAAGAGGAGCACACCTGGATGCTCGGGCTCTACGAGCATTGGAACTTGGAGGACGACGGCGCTAGTCAAGAGATGATTTATCGCCGCTACATCGAGCGGCTGATAGGTTGCATTGAAAATGTGGCTAATCCCGCGTGTACTTTATCACCTTCCGAGAAAAAAGCGGAAATCGATGCGATGATTAAAACGCCGCAAGCGGCTATGGCTTTGTCTGTCGCAAAGCCAAGATCTCCGTATATGAAGATGATGCTTGTGCCCCTTCGCTTAAAAAGCGCCTCTCTCGCGCTCGCTGAAGGAAAAGTAATTAGTTCTGTGAAGAGAAACAACCTGAAGACGTTCGCATCACTGAAAGCGCACCGCTAAAAAGCTATTTTAGGCTTGCCGTGGCCTTGGCTTTAACCTGCAAAAGTCTGCTAACAGCCTGCTTTCCGCTTGCTTTCTGCCAGTCTTAAGTCTTAGTTAGAGGTTTCCGCACTCCGGGCTTCTCGGAAACGAAGATTTAATGAAAAAGACCCGCTGCTAAGACGTTAGCGACGGGCCTTAAAAGATTTAGAAAGACTGCGATAGCTTAGCCTTCAATCTCCATCAGCTCAATTAAGAACGTCAGATATTGTCCGGCAAGCTTGTTGTTCGCATCAATCGTGACGTTATCGCCATCGATTGCGGTCACGTAGGCAGGGGCTTGCTGACCTGAAGAGGTTGTCAAGTAAAGCTGATCTCCAACTTTTAGCGTATCGCCGTTGGGGATTTGCGACTTGGAATAGGTATAGACGAGCGAATCGTCGTGCTCACCGTAGGCCTCATCAGGGGAGAGGCGAACCGTTTTTTTCTCGCCCACGGTCATGTCTTTTACGGCCTCATCGAAACCTTTAATCATCTGACCAGCACCAACCGTGAACTCAAGAGGCTCACCGCGATCGTAACTTGAATCAAACTGGCTGCCGTCATCCAAGGTTCCCTTGTAGTTAACTTTTACTTTCTTTCCTGTATTGTCCATTGAAGACTCCTTTGTGTCAGCGGCTTGCTCCGCATCAGAATCTGCACCCGCACAACCCGAAAGAAGAGCGGTTGAAGGAAGGCAAGCAAGAGCAAGACCCACGCAAGCAATGCCGCTTAGAATTTGTTTATATTTATTGTCCATAATCATTTGTTTTGTTTTTTCACGTTTCTTTAGTAAGGTCCTTAGGCATCAAGCAGGGCTTTCGTCATAGAAGCGGCCGCTTTCTTTCCAGCACCCATCGCCAAAATAACGGTGGCAGCACCGGTGACAATGTCGCCTCCTGCCCAAACACGAGGGTTAGAAGTTCTGCCGTCTTCGTCGGTCTCGATGTAGCCCCACTCATTCAAGTTCACGGGAGCCGCCATCGAAGCGAAGGGGTTCGCGTTCGTACCGATAGCCGTAATAGCCACATCGCAATCAAGCTCAAACTCCGAATCAGGAATGCGAACTGGGCGGCGACGACCGGACTCATCGGGCTCGCCCAGCTCCATTTTTTCGAGACGAACTTTTTGCACGAAGCCATCATCGCCTGCGAGAAACTCAAGCGGCGAGACGAGCTCAAGGATGCGAACACCTTCTTCTTTTGCATGATGAAGCTCAGCGATACGAGCCGGCATTTCCTTCTCGGTACGACGGTAAGCAAGGGTGACTGTGTCGGCACCAAGGCGAAGGGCGGTACGGGCAGCATCCATAGCGACATTTCCGCCACCAAAGACGACAACGTTTTTACCGTGTTTGGTGGGCGTGTCGTATTCGGGGAAGAGGTTTGCTTTCATGAGGTTGACGCGGGTTAGATATTCATTTGCGCAAAAGACTCCGGGGAGATTTTCACCAGGAACGTTCAAGAACTTGGGAAGGCCTGCACCAACTGCCAAGTAGAGAGCGTCAAAGCCAAGCTCGCCAAAGAAGTCATCAGCATCGTAGAGACGTCCTGCAACCGCATCGTATTCAAACGTGACACCTAAGTCTTTAAGGCCGTCAATCTCGCGCTTTACGATCTCTTTGGGGAGACGGAATTCGGGGATTCCGTAGGTGAGAACGCCACCGCCTGTTTGGAAGGCTTCAAAGACGGTTACGTCAAAGCCTTCGCGGGCAAGCTCTCCGGCGCAGGCGATTCCGGAAGGACCAGAGCCAATAACGGCAACTTTTTTTCCATTTTTGGGCTTGCAAACAGGAGCTTTGCCGATGCTGGGGGTCATGTCGCCTAAGAAGCGCTCAAGCTGACCGATGGCGATGGGGTCGTCTCCGGTCTTGTTAAGAATGCAGCTTCCCTCGCATTGATTTTCTTGAGGGCAAACGCGTCCGCACACAGAGGGGAGCATGTTGGACTCACGGACAGTGGCAAGGCCTGCGGCCATGTCCTCTTCGCGGATGTGACGAATGAACTCAGGAATGTTAATGCCAACGGGGCAGCCCTGTACGCAGAAAGGTTTCTTGCAGTCCAGGCAGCGGTTTGCTTCCTCAACAGCGTTTTCTGTGGTGTAGCCTGTGTCGACCGGCTCGAAGTTTTTCGAGCGAATATCGGCAGGTACTTCGTTTGCAGGAACGCGAGGCTCCTTATTGTTTGCTTTGTATTTTCCGTCTACGATTGGCATTTGCAACCTCCGTTATTCTCGGATTGAAGATGAGCAACGGCCTCAGCCTCTTCTTTTCTGTAGGAACCCTGGCGAGCGCACAAGTCATCCCAGTCGACCTTCGAGCCGTCGAAGTCGGGGCCGTCGACGCAGGCAAATTTCGTTTTGCCATCAACCGTCACACGGCAGCAGCCGCACATTCCCGTGCCGTCAACCATGATGGGGTTCAAGGAGGCAACGATGGGAACGTCGTACTTGTCGCAGGTCAAGGCCGAGAATTTCATCATAGGTACAGGTCCTACCGCAAAGACCTCGTCAATCTCTTTGGCCTCACAGAGACGCTCAAGAGGCGCGGTGACGACGCCCTTCTCGCCCACAGAACCATCGTCGGTGGTGATGAAGAGATTTTTCAGGGGAAGTTCTTCGAACTGTTTCGTCAGGATGAGAAGATCTTCGGTGCGAGCTCCCATAATGACTGATACCTCCGAGCCCGACTCACAAAGAGCGCGCGCAACAGGATAGGCGATAGCGAGTCCTACGCCTCCGCCGATGACGGCCCAGCGCTGCTTTTTCATCTCGGTCGGTTTTCCTAAAGGACCGGTGATGTCTAAGATCTTGTCACCTGCTTCGAGTTTTGAAAGCTCCATCGTAGTGGCGCCGATGACCATGAAAATAAACTCAACCCAGCCTTCTTCACGGTTCCAATTGGCGAAGGTAAAGGGGACGCGCTCGCCCTCCTCGTCAATTCTCACCATCAGGAACTGTCCCGCTTGTGCCTTTTTGGCCATCGCAGGAGCGGATACGCGGAACTTGAAAACCTTGTCCGAATACTGGGTTTTCTCCAAAATTTCAAACATAGCTTTCCTTTCAAAACTCCTTTGCTGTTTTTATCCTGTTAAAACGAGTGTTGCCTGTTGGGTATGCAGGTTGTCGTGTGCTTTAGTTGTTGGGTGTGCAGATTGTCGCGTGTTTTAGCTGTGGCGTGGGCAGTTGTTGCGCCTGTTAGTTGATGCGTGCGTTAGTTGTTGCTGAAGCCTGGCAGACCCTGCGCGAGAAACGAAAATCCTACAGATTCATGTCCGCGCCAAACATATCCGAGACGCTCACTTCGTTGTAGATGCGCTGGATGCAGTCGCTGAATTCGTCGGAAACGGAAAGCACGGTGATTTTGTCGATAAGCTTTTCTGGCTTGATAGGCACGGCGTCTGTCACGACGCACTCCTCGATTGGAGCCTCTTCGATGCGCTCGATTCCTTTTCCCGAGAAAAGCCCGTGGGTAGCACAGACATAAATGTCGCCTGCTCCCAGGCGCTTAAGCTCGTTGATGGAGGCCTGTAAGGTGCCTGCGGTATCGATGATGTCGTCGTTGACAACGCAGGTCTTTCCCTTGATGTCACCGATGATGCCCGTAACCTCGGCCTGGTTGTGGCGAGGACGTCCTTTGTGGGCGATGGCAAGTGAACAATCGAGCATGTCAGAGAGCTCTTTTGCGGCCTTGGCACGTCCGACATCGGGGGAGACAACGACGAGATTGTCAGTGTCGAAGTGCTTATCGTTGAAGTATTGGCCAAACAAGGGAAGAGCGGTTAGGTGGTTTACGGGAACATCGAAAAATCCCTGGATGGTGTTTTGGTGAAGGTCAAGGGCCACCACGCGGTCAACCCCAGAGGTTTCTAGCAAATTGGCAATAAGGCGTGCTGTAATAGGCTCGCGAGGAGCAGCTTTTCTATCCTGGCGCGCATAGCCAAAGTGGGGGATAACGGCGGTAAAAGTCCGGCAAGAAGCGCGCTTTGCCGCGTCTGCCGTAATAAAGGTTTCCAAAACGAGGCCGTTGACATCGGGGCCTGCCATCGATTGCACGAAGAAAACGTCGGCACCGCGCACCGATTCATCGAAGCGGCAATAAATTTCTCCATTAGCAAATTTTTCGATTTTGAGACCGGAAAGCTCGACGTCTAGATTGTCGGCGATTTTTTGGGCGAGTTCGGGATTAGAAGTGCCAGAGTAAAGCTTGAATTTCTTTACCATCCAGGTAGCAGCATTAAGATCTTGCGTGGGGTTCATCTCCTGCCTTTCTGCAGTAAAAAATGGCTGGGGCACTAGGATTCGAACCTAGATAGCTGGCACCAAAAGCCAGAGTCTTAGCCATTGGACGATGCCCCAGTAAAGATTAGGAATCTCGTCCTAACAACGTTTGCAGTTTATCAGTCAGCTTCTTTTCTCGCAATAGAAATCAAGGGATTCCTCAATTAAATTCTCGATTTTTCCGAGAAACCCACGCCCAAAAGAACACTTTCAAAGTTTAATGAGGGTGTTTGGATATACAAGGCAACGCCTGTGCCCTCCTACTTGGAGAAGGTTAACAAAAGAAAGGTTAAGTCAGAAGATTGGTTTTTAGTCAGTAATCTGCAATGACATAACGCAATTAATGATTTTGCAAAGAAAAGGAGAGAAAATAGCACAAGGAATGCATTCCTTTCCGGACAATTGGTATTTTTCAGGAAATAGGCACCAGCTTTGAATTGCTTAACTCTTCCGAGAATTTTCTGTTCTGTTTCTATGTTATTAAAATTAAAGTAGCGTCCCGAAAAGTGGTGTAAACCTACAATTGGTTTGTCGATTATTCTA
>CANEFS010000002.1 GCA_947426865.1 uncultured Coriobacteriaceae bacterium
CGTCATTTGCTAGAATGCAAAATTGGTTCTTACACCACTTTTTAGGACGCGACCTGTATATGTGTTTTTCATAAGCAAGTTCTCCTGTAAGAGAAACCTTCTTAACGCGCTCTTTTTTAGCAACTATCCATTCGTTGCTTTTTTCAGTACAAAGCTTGTCATTGAGTTTTTCTAAGAGGCGGAACCGGGCATGAGAAGGAAGTCCCATCCCTTCTTTTTGTACGATACATTCAAGCTAGTCCCAGGAAAACTCTTTTTGGGTATCAAAAAGCTCGAACAGCTCATTTGAAAGAGCCTCGGACAGACGCATCATAGTCTCTTTGGGTAAAGATTTGGGGATATTTTTGTTTGGAGCCTGACAATTCAAGATATACTTATTCACAGGGACTTCCTCTCTCTTCGATATCAGGGAAGTCCCATTTTACTAAGTAATAAAAGCCAAAGAAGTCTAAGGGCTACGAGAAACCACAGAAAACTTTACGCCGTCCCGAGATTTTTTCTCGGACCCGCTTTTTGCGGATAAATTTTGAGACGATTGCCGAAGCTGTATTCAACGCATCTCAAGCAAGCGAGAGGGTATCAAGTAAGCAGCTTAGTAATCTTAATCCGTATGTGGGTCGTAATCCTAACAAACAATCATCCATAAATCTGTGCTATCCCCGGAGTTAGCAACGTGCATGGAGGCTCCATGGTTAACACCGTCGCCTACAATGTAGTTGCCGGTTTTCTCGGTACGCATACGAACTTTATAGACATGACCGGTTTCATAACAAGGTCGATAACTGGGAGGATGGTAGCCATAGATGCAATCATGCTCTCCATAATCCTCAACAAACTCAAACTCAAATCGCTGCCATTCTTTACTTCCAGGATAAAACTTGAAAGTGCCACGCAATTTTTTGCCCGCGTCTCCTGATTTATCGGTTACCTCGAGCATCTTAAAAATATTCTTGTTGGCAAAGGAGTCATCCATAAGGGTGTAGGCTCTGTTGCCGTATTTTCCATTATAGGATTTTGAACTCTTTGGATGGAAATAAGGAAATTCGAAGTTCAAGTCAAAAACGTCGCCGTCAGTCATGCTATGGGTTGCCTGTGCGGGTGAGTGGTTTGAGGCACCGTTATTATGGATGCCTAAAGCATACCAACCCTGATCCACAAAGTTGTAATTAATGGAGGCCGGATCGGCCGCCAGAAGAGTAATTCTTTTATTTGACAAATCTACATCAAAGGCACTTGCTTGCTTTGCAGGAAAGAAAGAGAAGGCCATAATAAGGCCGAGAACAACCCCGAAAAGACCACCGACTCTACGGGCAAGTTTTTTCTCTTTGTGTAGCTTTTCTTTTAATTTGTGAAAACTCATCTTACGCTTCCTTTCCTTTAATTTTTTGATGCTTGCTCATTCGCTAATGTAAATGACGGTATAAGTTTATGTAATCTTGCTGTTTGGTGCAAGTAAAAAATTCAGCGAAAAAAAAGCGCGGCAGAGAATAAGTGAGATTGTCTTCTATTCCGCGAAAAGCCCTGCGAAACTGAATGTCTCGCAGGGCGCTTTTGTTGAAGAATTCGTCAAGCGAAAAGCCGCTTTTAGCGCTTTGAGGCTTTTCTCGGAACCTTTTCTCGGAACCTTGAATTAGTAGGTAAGGTCCATGAGGCGTTGGATGGCGGCGATGTAGATTCCCATCACGAACTTTAGGCGCTCAATGGGCACGCCCTCGTTTGTCGAGTGCTCGTCGCCCACGAACGAGGGGAAGCGCTTCCAAGGAGTCGAGGGGCCAAAGGCAACGCCGCGGTCGAAGTCCCGGGCATAAGTACCTCCCGCCATCGTGCCAATGGGAACTTCTTCGCCGCTGAACTCGGTAAAGCATGCGTGAAGGGCTTGGACGGGGTCGGAGTCGGCGCCAATGTAGTAAACGTCAGCAGGTTCTCCTGGAACAAGTTCCATATGGTACTTATCGGCAATCTTTTGAAGCTGCTCTTGAATCTTTTGAGGTGAGGTGGACTTGGGGAAGCGAATGTTTACGTCCTGGACAAGGTCGTCGCCGTCTTGATAAAGAAGGCCGCCGACTACCGTTAGAGGCTCGAAGACGTCGTCGGAGGCGTCGATGCCAAGAGGCTCACCGTAGGCAGACTCTTGAATTCTGCGGCCGAGATGGATGAAGTCTTTCTGGTCCTCGTCGTAGAGGTGGTTGGCGTGCAGATAATCGAAGAGAAGGCGCGAGGGAGAGAGGGCTTTTTCAGGGAAGGCAGCGTGTCCTGGGATGCCAGTAGCCGTAATTTTTGCGCGCCCGTCGCCCAGATCCTCAATTTCGATGTCTTGGTGGGGCGGCAAGTCTTCCATATCAGCTTTGACGTAGGCCACAGAAATCTTGGGGATAACGTTTGATGCCGTACCCGCCTCGATTTTCTCGAGCTTTTTGCCAGCCATGCCCTTGGCAACGAACTGGAGGGCAAAAATGCCCTTCTCGCCTGCCGAGACCGGAAAGTCACCGTCAGGGGTAAGCAGGAAGGTAGGTTGGGGGTGGTGCTCTGCATAGTAGGTAGCATCTCCCATTTCCGTCTCCTCGTTTGAGCCCACGATATAACGGAGAAGGTAAGGCAGGTTGATACCGCGCTCGATAAAGAATTTACCCGCGTAGAGAGAGGCCAGGAAGGGGCCTTTGTCGTCGATAACGCCGCGGCCAAAGAGGTAGCCTTTCTGCTCAACAACCTCGAAGGGGTTCGTGTCCCAGCCCTGGCCAACCGGCACGATGTCGACATGGCCCATAATGGCGATGGTTGTCTCGGAGTCGACGGGAACGCCGTTGTCAGCAGGGGTACCAGCGGCCTCTTTAGGAGCGTAGTCACAAAGGCCGACGTAGCCCTCCTCATCTTTCGTTTCAAAGCCCAACTTGGCGGCAATCTCTAAAGATTTGTCCAAGGCTTCCTTAGGACCTTTACCAAAAGGAGCACCGGGGCCTGCGGTTTTCATATCCTCTACCGAGTCAATCGCGACAAGGGAGCGAAGATCTTCCATGTAGGCGTCCCAGTTTTTCTCGATGAATTCATTGATTTCTTCGCGAGAAAACTTCGAGACAGACTTGGTAGAATTTGCAGAGTTGGATGAATTATCAGACATACCTTTAACCTTTCATATAGTTTCAACTTTATAAAATTATACCGGTTTAGGAGGCGGCGCGAACAAGAACTTGGGCGGACGGTGTAGTAAGCTAACCTTGTTTGAAAGTGGCCGAGAAAAACATAGGAAAAACAACACGGAAAAGAGACGTATGAAAAAGAAGGAAGATTTCAAAAACGTTCTTAAAAAAGGCGAGGTCGTAAGTGGCTTTTTCGTCGAGGACGTCGAGGCTATTAACGAGGTGGACGGCTTTGGCTACGTTTTGCGCCACGAAAAGACCGGCGCGCGCGTGGCCTGGATTGCCACAAACGACACGAACCGCGCGTTTGCCATCGCCTTCAAGACGCCGCCTGCAAACGACACCGGCGTTTTTCACATTATTGAGCACTCTGTGCTTTGCGGCTCGACGAAATACCCGGTCAAAGAGCCATTCGTAAACCTCTTGAAGTCGAGCATGCAGACGTTTTTGAACGCGCTCACCTTCTCCGACAAGACGATGTATCCGGTGGCCTCCACCAACGTTTCCGACCTTGAAAACCTTATCGACGTTTATCTGGATGCCGTCTTCCATCCGCAAATGTACAGAAAGCCCTCGGTGTTCTCACAGGAAGGCTGGCACTATGAACTCGCAGATTCGAATGCTCCACTCACCCTAAACGGTGTGGTTTACAACGAGATGAAGGGCGCCCTTTCCGACCCGGAGGACTTCCTCTACGTGAACATGAAGCGCGCCCTTTTCCCCGACACCGCCTACAAGTATGAGTCCGGTGGCAATCCCTGCGCCATCCCTGAGCTCACCTTAGAAGAATTTCTCGACACGCACAATCGCCACTACCAGCTGAGCAATTCCTACTCGATTCTCTACGGAGACTTGGACATCGTGCGCGAGCTTGCTTTTCTCGAGAAGCGCTTTGCTGAGGCCGGCGCCGTTGCCTTAACGGAGGAGCGCGGTTATGCAAGTGCTGCGCCCAACGAGCTTAAAAAGCAGGCAGCCGTCTCGCCTGCGCCGGTTGCCGTGCCCATGGCCACGAGCCCAGAGAACCGCTGCGTGGGTTTGGGGTATGTGGTGGGAGATGCGGCTGAACGTGAAAAAATTCTGGCCACGACCATCTTGCTTGAAGCCCTTTTTGGCTCGAACGAGGCGCCGCTTAAACGCGCCATTCTTGAGGCGAACCTGGGAACGGATGTCTCGGCCGAGCTTATCGACGACCAAGGTCAACCCTTCGTTTTAGTGCAGCTACAAGGAGCAAAACCAGGCGTTGCTAAGAATTTCCAAGAGCTCCTTGAGAAGGAGGCAGCGCGCCTGGCGGCCGATGGTCTGGATGCCTCGCGCCTGGAGGCGGCTCTTGCACAAAGTAAGTTCGCCTTCCGCGAGCAGGACTTTGGCCACTACCCCACCGGCGTGGCGCTTGCGATGAGCGTGATGGGCACCTGGCTCTACGACGACAAGAACGTCTTTGGCAATCTTCGCTTTGAAGACGCTCTGAAGGACTTGAAAGAGTCGATGGGCCTGGGCGTTTTTGAAAACCTCCTGCGCGCCCTCATCGTCGAGAATCCCCACAAGGCCTGCGTCGAAATTGAGCCGAAGGACAGGCCTGCGGGCGCAGAAGAAACGGCTCGCCTGGCCCAAATTAAAGAGGGCCTGGACACAGCTTCTCTCGAAAAAATAAAGGCGGAGGCAGCAGCACTTCACAAAGAGCAGGAAACGCCCAATAAGCCAGAGGATGTCGCGAAACTGCCCAGCTTGCAGCTTTCAGACATTGGCGAGGCGCCCCAGACGGCAGACGGCGAGGAGATTGATTACGCGCCTCTTCCCTGCACGTTCTATCCGCTCGACACGCATCGCATCAGCTACACGGCGGCCTATCTGGACCTTCGTCGTTTCGCCTTCGAGGAGCTCCCCTACCTGGGGCTTCTCTGCATCCTTTTAGGCAAGCTGGACACGAAGCGCCACACCGCCGCCGAGCTCGACACGCTCGTCAACGCGAATCTGGGAGATCTCGCCTTCGAAATCGCCGCTTTCGCAAATCATGAAAATCCGCTGGAGGACTTTTCGCCGCACCTCATTATCGCTGCAAGTTCCCTTGCCGAGAAAACCAACCATCTCGCCACCATTCCCTACGAGATCTGCACAGAGACCCTCTTTGAGGACACACAAAAGATTAAGGACATCCTTGAGCAGCAGAAACTCTCGGCCGAGCAAACGCTCGTGGAGGCGGGACATGCCGCTGCTCGCTCTCGTGCGCGCTCCTATTTCAGCGCTCCCGAGAAGTTCATCCAGCAAGTTGACGGCATCGATTTCTACCACTTCCTCTGCAAGCTTCTCGCTCACTGGGACAAGCGCGCCCGGGCAACGTGCGAAATTTTGCACAACATCCAGGGCCGCCTTTTCAAGACGAACGGCGCCTCTGTAAGCTTTGCGGGCAAGCGCGATGACTTGAAGCGTTTCTGGGAAGTCGCCGGAAACCTGGGCTTTGTCGACGACGGATTCCCCACAAAAAACCAGCTCACAGTAGAGATTGGCGAAACGCAAAACGAAGGCTTCGTCGTTCCTGCCAACGTGTGCTTCTGCTCGCTTGCCTCCCCAGGCGCCCTTTTAGCCGACCCGTTGCATTTCTCGGGAAAATGGTTGGTGGCCGCGCGCGCAATAAGTTATGACTACCTCTGGAACGAGGTCCGCGTTTTGGGCGGTGCGTACGGCGCGGGCTTTGGAGCGACCGCCGACTCCCTGATGAGTTTCTACTCCTACCGCGACCCCGCCATCGACCCCACCCTCAAGCGCTTCAAGCAAACGGGCGCTTGGCTTTCCAGCTTTAGCCCGACGAAGCGCGACGAGGAAGGCTACGTGGTCGCGACGGTGGCCGCCCTTGACAATCCCAAGAAGCCGCGTCAGATAATGCTTACCAAAGATCATCTGCGCATGTGCCACTTCCCCGCCGATTGGGAGCAAACGGTGCGCGCAGAAGCCCTTCACACGACGACTGAGGATATTCAGGCGCTCGCGCCAACGCTGCAAGACGCACGTGACACAAATGGCGTGTGTGTAATTGGTGGGTCTGAATTTTTTGAGAAGTCCTCGGCCGACTTGCATGTCGAGAAACTCTTAGGCCGCTAAGAACCTAAGGCGAACGCGTGAAGGTTTATTACGGTTGCAAATACGCTCCGCTGGAGCTCATTGAGGCGTGCGGGGCTACGGCCTGCGCGTCCGCCTTTGAGTCCGTAAGCTTTGAGGCGGCAGAGGCAAAAATAACCCCAAATATCTGCGGTTATGCAAAGTCGCTCATCACCTTTGCGCTCTCTGGAGAAATTGAGGCTCTTGCCCTCACGACCTGTTGCGATGCGATGCGGCGCGCTTTCGACGTCCTTCAAAAGGAGATGGAGGCAGGCCGCACGAATCTGAAATTTCTCTATCTTTTGGACCTTCCTCACGGAACCGACGAAGCCTCTTCCGAGCGCTACGGGCGCGAGCTTGAGAAATTCCAGCGTGCCCTTTCAACTTTTCTCGAGAAACCCTTCGATAAAAAGAAGTTCCTTCTTGCCTGGGAAAACGCCGCTTCCGGCGCGATCGGCGCGACCGATGCGACCGATGCGACCGGCGCGAACGGGGCACCTAAGAAACCGGTCTTTCTTTTAGGCGCACACGCCACACCATCCCTTGTTGAGCTTGCAGAAGATGCGTTTGGCGCAAATCTTTTAAATCTCACGTGCTCAGGCGCGCGAAATTTGCCCTCGCCTCCCCGCGATTTTCTTCGTGAAGAAAAAGACGGCAAGAAGGAGGGATGCAAAGGCACCTGCCTCAACACCGAGCAAAATCGAGGCGATCAAGCTCAAGCTCGCAAAGATAAACCGCCTCAAGAAAAGTCCCTTTTCACGACCTACGCCGCCTCGCTCCTTAAGCAAACTCCCTGCTACCGCATGATAAATCCGGTCAAGCGCCAAGAGTTTCTCGAAGAAATGCAGAAGGGCACAAACGCCAAAGGGGCCATCTTTCACACCATGAAATTCTGCGACTTTTACGGCTTTGAGCATCTTCAAATGGCAAAGGGCCCTGAGCAAAAACTGGCCCTAAACGTCGTGCGCGTGGAGACAGAAGGCACCCCGCAAAGCGCCGGGCAAATCAAGACGCGCCTGCAAGCTTTTGCCGAATCCGTTGAGGTTCAGGCGGCTGCGCACAAGAAGAAAAAGGACGATACTATGCCTACTTTTGTGATGGGAATCGACTCTGGTTCCACCTCCACCGACGCCGTGATTCTCGACGAAAACAAAAACCTCGTCGCCTCCTGCATCATGCCAACCGGTGCCAATGCCTCGAAAAACGCTGAGGCCGCCCAAGCAAAAGTGCTGGAAGAAGCTGGGGTTTCTCGGGATGATTTGGCACTTACCGTGGCCACTGGCTATGGCCGAGAAGCCATTTCAGGAGTCGACACCGCCATCACAGAAATCACGTGCCACGCCAAAGGCGCGCACTTCCTCTCTCCTGAGGCGCGCACCATCGTCGACATCGGCGGGCAAGACTCGAAAGTTATTCGCATTGATGAGCGGGGAAACGTTGAGACGTTTGTCATGAACGACAAGTGCGCCGCCGGGACGGGACGCTTTTTGGAAACGCTTGCTCGGACGATGGAGATGTCGCTTGAGGATTTTGCAAACGCCGCTCTTAAGTGGAAAAAGGGAAAGTCACACGACGTGACCATCTCTTCGATGTGCACCGTTTTTGCCGAATCGGAAGTTGTCTCTTTGGTGGCTAAAAACGAAGACTCGGTTGATATCATTCACGGACTGAACAAAAGCGTGGCTCAAAAAACCGCGAGCCTCGCCAAGCGTGCAAAAGCGGAAGGCCCCTATCTTATGACAGGCGGGGTGGCTAACAATAAAGGTGTGGTGGCCGCTCTTGAAGAAGCGTTCGGCGCGCCGGTGGTCACGCATGTAGAAGCCCAGCTCGCAGGCGCTCTGGGCGCTGCCTTTCTGTGCTTAGAAGTGCTTGAAAAGTAGCTTGGGGAAGCGGCCGGGGAAGCCTTCTTAGACAGCTGCGCTAAAACCCTTTCAATCGCCTATGCAAGCACGCTCTCAGACGCCTACGCCAGCACCTTCAATCCCTCAAGATTTTCGAAGTCGGCAAACTTTACGGTTTGCACGGCCGGCTCGTCGTAGGTGTTGTAGAAATAGGTCTTCTGGCCGTCGTTGTATCCTGCGCTATAAAGCGTAATCTCATAATCGCCGTTCTCTTGCTTACAATAACCCTTCACCATCGAGACGGCCTCAAGCGTTTTTAAGAGACGCGTATTGTTATCAGCCGAGCCGGTTTGCTCGGGATATTGGGCGTTTAAAATGGCAACGCGCACAAACCGAGAGATTGCAGAAGGATCTCCGGGAAGCCCCGCCATCTGGGGACCGACGCCCAAAGCATCAACGGTGGCCTCCCTCATCTTGATGGGGTTGCACCAATCGCTTGTGAGGTTGATGTATTGGTGAATGTTGCTTTTGTGGAACGCGAAATCTGGCTGGTTCGTCAGAACATCGAAAGGGTCGTCATAGACGCGAAGAATGGGCTCGGTGCCGTCGATGCCGCCGCCAAACGAGGTTTGCTCGATAACGATGGAGCTTTCCTTATCTGCAACAAACCAATGCATGGGCATAGGCGTTAGGTGAGGCGCCGCCTGGTCGTTTGTGATATTCAAGTTTGTGACAGTTTTTTTGACCTCGGCAACTGTTTTGAAGTTCGAGGTTATCCAAAGGGGAAGCTCGAAAGAAGTGATGTTGGTTTTGCCCTTCGCCGGTTCATTATACTGGCCGTATCCTGCGGCAAAAGAAAGACCGGCACAGTAGAGGCCGTCCTCACACGCCGCATCAAAAAAGAGCGGCAAGCCCGGAAGCTCGTCAACCACAATGCCCATTCCCACAATCTTTGCATGCGTCGTGAAATCCCCTTCATGACGAGAAGACCACGTGAAATCTTTACCAACAATCAGAGGCGTTTGCCCGTAACCGCGTCCCCAATCGAGGTTGCGCCCAGCAACTAAATTTCCCTCATCGTCAGTAAAACGAACGGCAGTGCACATAAGCTTCTCCTTTTACTCAAAATTTTCAAGGCCAGAACGTAGCGGCCAAAGCTTCAAAACTTCTACCCCGTCCCCTGGAAACTTTCTTTTTTCCAGCCGAGAAAAGCCTACGGGGCGCGAGATTTAGAGGGCGTTTTTGAAGGTTTTCAGCAGCCCCGCACGAGAGGGGCTTAAGGGTGCGAAACGATCAGCTCAGCGTTGCCTACAAAATTCAAAGAGGAGACGCATGCGGGACAGATGAAGTGGTCACCTTTTGCAAGCCGCACGCGCTCTGGGGGCGCCTGCGGCTTCTCAGAAACAGCACTTTCGGCAGGGGCAGAGGCGCCAACTTCAACGGGTTTCTCGGCGGCGGCAATCTCAACGACAGCCTCGCCAACAATAACAGAGACACAAAGGAAGCCTGCCTCGTTTTGAATCTTGATATTTTGCGAGTCTTGCGAGCCCTGCGCATCCTTGGCCCCTTCTGAACCTCCCGAAAGCGCGACGTGCGAGACCGTGTAATTGTCGTTTTTCTCAAGGAGCGTCACGCCATTTTCGGAAAGCTGAAGCGCGCCGTCGAAGATCAAGGGACGCTCAAAATCGATAACGTCAAGCGACTGCTGAATGTGCAAAGGGCGAGGATTTCCCGCATCATCAAGGCGGTCGTAATCGTAAAGGCGATACGTCACGTCAGAGGACTGCTGCGTTTCAAGCACCATCGTACCTCCCTTGATGGCGTGGACCGTACCCGGATCAATCTGGAAAAAATCGCCCTTCTTGATAGGAATCTCATTTAAGAGATCGTCCCATTTGCCCTGTGCCATAAGCTCTTCAAACTCCGCCTTTGAACTGGCCTTTTGCCCCACCACAATCGTGGCCCCAGGATCTGCCGCAAGAACGTACCAGCATTCTTGCTTGCCCAGCGAACCGTTTTCGTGCCTGTCCGCATATGCGTCGTCCGGGTGAACCTGCACCGACAAATCAGCGTCGGCATCGATAATTTTCACCAACAAAGGAAATGGTTCTTTTTCATGCTGAAATATGAGCTCGCCGGCGCTTGCGTTTTCAGCTCCCGAGAAAAGCCGCGGGTCGCGATTCCAAACTTCCGACAGATAGGCGCCTTTGTGCGCCCCGTTTATCACTTTGCAATCGCCATGAGGGTGCGCAGAAATCGCCCAGCACTCGCCGATAGGGCCGTCGGGGATGGCGTAGCCGAACTCGGTTTCAAGGCGACGGCCACCCCAGATTTTCTCGAGAAAAACTGGCTGCATAAAGAGCAAGTTTTGCGATTCTTCTTTTGAGAGGGGCTCAGAGATCTTGGGCGTCATGAAAACACCTTTCTTATGTTGGCTTTTGCTAGTTTATTGGTCTTTGATAGCTTGTTGGCTTTTTCAGCTTGTTGGCTTGTTGGTCTTGGCTAACTTGTCAGCTCTTTGTTGGCTTTAAAAATCGTTGGCGGCAAGGCTTACCAAAAAGGCAGTCAAAAACTCCTGGTAGGAGCCGGCGATAATGGCCTCGCGCGCTTCTCGCATAAGATTGAGCAGGTAGTGGATGTTGTGCACGGAAAGCATCTCTGCCCCCAGCATCTCCTTCTGCTTCTCCAAATGGTGCAGATAAGCCTTGCTGTAACCGGTCGTGCAAACCGGGCACGTGCAGTTCTCGTCTAAAACACCGCTGTCTTCCTCGTATTTTGCATGTTTCAAATTAATGCGGCCCTGCGACGAAAACGCTGTCCCCATCCGAGCGGTGCGCGTCGGCAAAACGCAATCGAACATGTCAATGCCAGAAGCAACCGCGCGCAAAAGCGTCGTCGGGTTGCCCACCCCCATCAAATACCGGGGCTTTTCTTTTGGCATGAACTTCTCGCAAAAGGGCGACAACGTCTCAAACATCGTCTCGTGGTCCTCTCCTACCGAGAAACCCCCAATGCCGTAGCCCGGAAAACCGCCGATTTTCTCGAGCGCTTCAATCGACTGACGGCGAAGGTCCAGATGCATCCCTCCCTGCACGATACCAAAGAGCGCTTGGTCTTTTTTTGTGTGCGCTGCCTTACAGCGAGCCGCCCAGGCGCTAGAAAGCTCGACGGCACGCTTGACCTTCTCGCGAGAGGCGGGGAAAGGCGGGCAAACGTCGAGCTGCATGCAGATATCTGCGCCTAAGAGCTGCTGGATTTCCATGTTTTTCTCGGGAGTCCAAGTGGTGTGAGCTCCGTCGTAGTCAACGGATCGAAACGTGATGCCATCGTCTGAAAGTTTCATGTGCTCGGCGAGACTGAAGACCTGAAAGCCACCGGAGTCGGTAAGGATGGGACCGTCCCATTTCTCGAAGTTGTGAAGGCCGCCAAGGCGAGCGATGAGGTCTGCTCCCGGGCGCTGCGAGAGGTGATAGGTATTAGCAAGAATTATCTTTGCACCTGCAGCTTTGAGCTGATCTGCCCAGACGCCTTTAACCGTTGCCTTCGTGCCGACGGGCATAAATATGGGCGTGGGAATGTCACCGTGCGCTGTCTTAAAAACGCCAGCGCGCGCATGGGTTGTCGCGTCCGTCGCCTCAATCGTGTATGAAAAAAGCTCGTTTTCCATCTGTGCTCTCACTTACGCAATCGCCTAATCAATCAGCATCGCGTCGCCAAACGAAAGCATGCGGTATTTTTTCTCGATAGCTTCATGATAGGCGTCCATGATGTTGTCGCGTCCCGCAAACGCCGAGACAAGCATCATGAGCGTCGAGCGCGGCACGTGAAAGTTCGTAATCATAGCATCTACCACGTGAAACTTTGAGCCGGGAAGCAAGAAAAGGTCGGTAGTGGCATTCTCTTTTTTGACGATGTCTTGCGCGCGCGCGTCCCAAGCGGCTTCCAACGAGCGCACACTGGTCGTGCCCACCGCAATGACGCGCCCTCCTGCCGCCTTCGTCTTATGAACGGCGTCGACGACTTCTTGGGGCACGTGAAAGCGTTCCGTGTGCATTTGATGCTCGGTGGGGTCGTCTTCCTCTACCAGACGAAATGTGTCCACGCCGACCTCGAGTTCTACGAAGCTTACGTTGACGCCCTTCGCTTTGATTTTCTCGAGAAGTTCTGGCGTGAAGTGAAGGCCTGCCGTAGGAGCAGCGGCACTGTGCTCTTGCTCCATTGCATAAACCGTCTGGTAGAGCGCCGGATCTCCCTGGTAGTTGGGGATGTAGGGAGGCAGCGGCACGGCTCCGATGGCGTGGATTGCCTCGTCGAGGGTGGTTGGCGCTTTTGCGTTGTCCGCGGGAGTTGCCCCGTCGAGAGTAGCCGGCTGATCAGAGGTGGCGGAGTCGGCAGGACAGCCTGGAGAGATTGAGTCTGCGGAGCTTTCAGGCAGCGAGAAGCGAATGAGGCGCGCGCCTTTGTTGTGAGGAACGTAGCCCTCGACCGTTGCGCGCAAAATAACAGGAGCCCCATTAGGTGCGTGAGCTCCTCCCGCGCGGTACTCAATGACGGCACCTTCTTTCAGACGACGCCCTGGATTCACGAGCGCTTCCCATACAAAACCGTGCGGATCAAGGTCTTCCCGCTTGTTAAGAAGAAGAGTCTCTGCCACGCCTCCTGTTGGTTTTTTCCCTATAAGACGCGCAGGTAAAACGCGTGTTTTGTTGGCAACAAGCAAATCTCCCGGATTGAGATAGTCAATGATGTCAGTGAAGATTTTATGCTCATGCGTGTTGTCCGCTCGGTGCAAAACGAAGAGGCGACAAGAGTCGCGCGGCGTGGTGGGAAATTGCGCGATGCGCTCTTCCGGGAGGTCGTAATCGAAATCATCGGTGCGAAGCGTTGGCTTCTTAGGCTGGGAAGTTTCTCTCGGTGCATCCTCGTGCGTTTCCTGCTGATTCTCTTTAAGAGCTAGCTCCTGCTTCTGCTTGCGCGCTTGCTGGCGAGCCTCCTTGCGCGCCTTCTTCTCCAAGGCCGCCTCCGAGACGCTGAAACGACATCCGCAATATTTTTGTCGGTACATCCCCAGCGCGCGCGAGCGTCGGGTGGCTTCGGGATAGTGTTCCCTGAAATCGCGCCAAACAGGCTGCATGCCGTGCGCAGCGGCCGCATTTACCACTTCTTCGGCGCAGACCTCAAAATGCTGGTAAGGCGAGACGGCAAGCGTTGTCGAGAAAAGCTTGAAGCCGCGCGCCGCTGCCTCGCGCGCGCTCTCCTCTAAGCGAAGCGCATAGCATTCACGGCAACGATTTTCTCTGAGCGTCTTATCTGTTTTGAAAAGGGCTTTTTTCGCCTTGGGAGCAACGCGCTTCTCCCACAGTTCGCGAAGTTGGGCTTGGTGGGTGTCGTCGGCTTCGCAATTGATGACCTCGATATCGTTTTCCTTTGCCCAGGTGAGAAGCGTATCTAGGCGGCGGTCGTACTCATCTTGTGGTTGAATGTTGGGGTTTGACCAGAAAATCGTTGGCTCAAAACCCTCTTCGCGAAGAAGGCGCAGCGGCTCAAGCGAACAAGGGCCACAACAGGCATGCAAAGCGAGCGGTTTAATCGCCGGATGCTGAACGCGAGCAGCGTGCTTTTTCATGGACGCCTTTGCGCCAGGCACTTTTTCCGCGCCCGTCAGCTTTTCTGCATCAATTTTTGAGTTGACCTTCTCGGCCATAGAAGTTCGCTCCTAGCAAAACTTGCCTTTTTTAGCTAGAATTTTAAGGCATTTTAATTGAATAAACAGGTCAAACGAAGGCTTTCCATGGCACATAACGAAAATCTAAACAGCAACTTCGAGCAGAATAGCGCAGAGAAATTCTCGCGCAAAGACCGCCCGACCTTTCCTGGCCGGGCCGTCGTGACCGCGGGCATGCCCTACGGCAACAAAGGTCTCCACTTTGGCCATGTGGGCGGCGTTTTCGTCCCGGCCGACTTCTACGCTCGCTTTTTGCGCGATTTTCTCGGGCCAGAAAACGTGCTTTTCGTCTCGGGGACGGATTGTTTTGGCTCCCCCATCATGGAGGGCTTTCGCCGGCAACAAGAGAGCGGTTTTTCAGGGACGATTGAAGACTACGTCAAGAAAAACCACCGCTCGCAGCTGGAGACGTTGAAAGATTTCCATATTTCGTGCGATGTGTTTAGCGGCTCGGGGCTAGCGCCTGCGGCAGGTGTCCACCAAGAACTGACAAACGAAGTTATCACCGCTCTTTTTGAAAATGGCTGCCTGACCAAGCGCTCTACGCTGCAGTTCTATGACACGGAAGCGAAGACGTTTTTGAACGGGCGCCAAGTTCAGGGCCGCTGCCCAATTCCTGGCTGCAAGTCCGAGAAAGCCTACGCCGACGAGTGCGACCTTGGCCACCAGTTCGACCCGCGCGACCTCATTAAACCCGTCAGCCAGCTCACACAAACAACGCCCGAGCTTCGCCCGGTTGAAAATTGGTACTACAACCTCCCTGCCGCCGAGACCTATCTGAAAAAGTTAGAGGCCAGCTGGGAAGGCGATCCGCAGATTCGCGCTGTTGTCGTCAAAACTCTGAAAGAGTGGCTCGTCGCGCCCGAGCTTTTTATCAAGCTTGAAGCGGCTGAGGCTTTCCGCTCTGTCGCGGACAAGTTGCCTGCCCACAAGGTTCACGATCCGCGCGGCAATGCGCAGAGTTTCTCGGTCGAGTTCGAAAACTGGCAAGAACGCGATAAGGCACGCGAAGTCTTAGAAGCCGCCAATATTTTCTATCGTGCAAGCAAATGCCTCCTTCCCTTCCGCATCACCGGAAACATTCCTTGGGGCGTGAAAGCTCCCACGCTTGCTGGTCTGTCTGACCTTACGGTTTGGTGCTGGCCAGAGAGCCTTTGGGCACCCATTTCGTTTACGAAAACCGCTCTTGAGAAAGGCGCGGAGCTCGCAAAGGCAGGCGACACGCTTAATGCCGAGAATGCAATCGATACACCGGGGCGCTTCTCTTCAACAGACTGGCGCGACTGGTGGACGGGCCCTGACAGTGAGGATGCAGCAGACGCCGACGCAGCAGACGCGCCCAGCACCCAAGTCTTCCAGTTCATCGGACAGGACAACATCTATTTCTATTGCATTGCTCAGCCCGCTCTCTGGGATGCCCTTCGCTGGAACCTCTTCCCTGACACGGCTGTGGCCAACTACCACGTGCTTTTCATGAACAAAAAGGCTTCGAGCTCAGGGGCAATCAAGCCGCCTCTTGCTGAGGAGATGCTTTCTTTCTACACACCCGAGCAGCTCCGCTACCACTGGCTCTCTTTTGCTCTTGGTGAGAAAAGCGTGAGCTTTGCGCCGAAAGTTTTTGATACCTCCGTTTCTTCTGTCGACAAAAAAACCGGCCAGGAAATCCTCGTGAAGGACGACCCGCGCGTAGCAGATCCTGCCCTTAAAGAAAGCGCTTTTCTCACCAACATCTTCAACCGCCTTGCACGCTCCTGCTTCTACGGCGCGCAAAACGCGCTGGGAGGCCACGTTCCTTCTCTCGAGCCCAGCGAGGACGCCAAAGAACTTGCTCAAAGCGCCGCCTTTGAGTTTCTCTGCGCCATGCACGACCTGAACTTGCACACTGCCCTCAGCGTGGCCGAAAACTTTGGTCGCGAGTCGAACAAAAACTGGGACCGCGCAAGCAAGGACGCCGTCCAAAACGCAGACGATTCCGCCTACGAGCAGGCCCTAGCTGACGCCTTCTACTCCCTGCACGTTTTGGCTCTCTGCTTCCACGGGGCCGTTCCTGCCGGTTGCGAGAAGATCCGCGCCTACTTGGGCATCTCCGCTCCTGTCTTCTGGAACTGGGACCATGTCGCTCTTACCGTCAAAGAGCTTCTCGAGAAGGACGGAAAAGACGTTGCCTCCTATCAGTTTAAAGAGCTGCCGCCGCGCACCGATTTCTTCGAGAAGCACGAGTCGCAATACAAGAAGTAAGTCGCGTGCGGCCGTTTGCGCGGGCGCACAATCGACCCACACGCAGTTTCCAGCCCGCCTCGCGCAATAAATCAAAATTTTCCCTTGCATTCGTTTGCGCCTCTGTCATAATGATACCCAAAAACAGAACATTTGTTCGTATTGGGGGTACATTCCTATCATGGCCGGCACCGAATGCTACATCGCAATCGATCTGAAGAGCTTCTACGCCAGCGTAGAGGCGGCAGACCGCGGCCTCGACACCCTCACGACGCGCCTCGTGGTGGCAGATGAGTCGCGCACGAAGCAGACAATCTGCCTTGCCGTCAGCCCTGCTCTGAAGGCCCTTGGCGTGAAAAACCGCTGTCGGCTCTATCAAGTGCCCGAGGCCCTTGATGCCCTTGTCGCTGTCCCGCGCATGAAGCGCTACATGGAGGTCTCGGCAGAAATTTACAAGATCTACCTGCGCTATATCGCCCCCGAAGACATCCATGTCTACTCCATCGACGAAGTCTTCATCCACGCCACCCCCTACCTCAACTACTACCACACCACGCCGGCCCAGTTCGCACGCTTTCTCGTGAAACAAGTTTTTATCGGGACCCGCATTCACGCCACGGCAGGCATCGGCACGAACCTTTTCCTCGCAAAAGTCGCCCTCGACATTCTGGCCAAAAAGGCGCCGAATGGCATGGGGTTTCTCGACGAGGAAGCCTTCCAAAAAGAGATGTGGTTTCATGAGCCACTCAACGATTTTTGGTCGATTGGGCGCGGGCTGATGCGACGTCTTCGCAAACACGGCATCCACAACATGGCTGGTATTTGCGCCGCTGATCCGCGCGTTTTATACAGAGAGTTTGGCCGCAATGCCGAGTACCTTATCGACCACGCCTGGGGCCAGGAACCCTGTACGATGGAGGATTTGCGCCGCTACCAGCCGCAGGCGCACGGCCATTCGCAAGGCCAGACTCTCGCGCGCCCCTATGCGCCCGATGATGCGCGAAACGTTTTGATGGAGATGGTTTGGGCAGAGCTCGTGGGCCTTGCCGAGAAAAACCAGCGAGCCCGCGCCATCTCGCTCGCGCTCGTCTACGCAGACGACGCGCCACCCCATTCCGTGCGCGCCTCTCGGACGCTCCCCTCTCCCTCGAACGCGCTTTTCGAGCTGAAGCCACGCTTTGCTGCGCTTTTCGACGAGTTATGCGATGTCACGCGCATGGTGCGCGGTATCTCCATCTCGTTTGACAATCTTGTTGTCGAGAAACCCTCGCGGCCGCGAAGCTTCTGCGAGCCCTCCCCGCACGCCGCGCCATCTCGCGCCTCTTCTGCCTCTTCTGCTGCTTCCTCTTTTCTCTCGCCTTCTGATACGCTTTCTGATGCTTCTTCACCGACCACCTCTGGCGCCCCTTCCCAGCAAGAGAGCCTCATGAAAGCGGCGGGTGCAATTCGCAGAAAGTACGGCAAGAATGCCCTTCTTCCCGGCACTTCCTACCGAAAAACCGCAACAGCGCGTGAGCGCAATCAGCAAGTGGGAGGACACCGTGCCTAGAGCGACGTCTAGCATAGAACGCACGCGCCTCATTAAACAGATTATGCAGCGCATTCAGAAAAACGGCTATTGGCACGCAAAGCCAGCCGTAGAGCGCGCCAAACTTTTCGCGCCCTACGACTCGCTTGTAGGATTTCGCCAACTCATAAACGCTACGACCGGCAACAGCCAGCCACGCCAGCGGCGCGCGCTCTCGGACGAGGAAATCGAGGCGCTGAACGCTGTCGTTCCCACGCTCCAAAAAGGTGACCGCATCTCCGTCACGCACTTCGCGCAAAACGAAGAGGTCACTACCTCGGGCATTGTTGGAGAGGTCGTGCCGGAACTTTCCTACCTCACCGTCTCAGGAGCGCGCCTGCCCTTCTCGGCCATAACGAGAATAGAAACTGCCTCACGCGGGCCTCGAGAACGCGCGTGAGATTAGAACAATCAAACTAGTAGCTCACATCAAAAGAGAAAAAAGACAAAAGAGCTACAAGAGAAGAGTTGTCGCCTGTTGCGGAAAGAGATCGGCCATCCTCTCGATGTGCAAAGATGGTGAGATATTC
This sequence comes from uncultured Coriobacteriaceae bacterium, assembly GCA_947426865.1. GTDB lineage: Bacteria > Actinomycetota > Coriobacteriia > Coriobacteriales > Atopobiaceae > MGBC105563. Next base: position 18,108 of record CANEFS010000002.1, read on the forward strand.
TGTCGCCACTAAATCGGACGCCTGCAGACTCGCTCCATCAGTTGGTGCAGAAAACCATCCCAAGAACCGGGTGGGATATTCTTCATCAACAGTCGGGAATGCCTTGGATTGCAGATAGGTTAAATGTTCTGTGCCTGAAGGGTTCCCTGTATAGGCTAAAAATCTTTCGTTAGCTATCTCTTTTCCATTGTCCACAAATTTTACGTTCGAGAAAACTTGACCAGGAGCATCTGAGCTTCCATTGGAGGAAGCAGGCTCACAACTGATATTTCCGTTAACGACTGAAAGAGGAGCATGCGTATCTAAAGTAATATTAGAGGGCACGTTCAGATTTGCTTCGTGGCAAGCATTACCAATATTAAGCGCGTGCGTAAGGTCGAAGCTTACAGGAAGAGACATATCCGTCAAAAGTACCGCATCGCTTATATCCTCAACTGACCAATCGCTAAACGTCCCAGAATCACAAGTCCTGGTAAAAATAAGACCGGATTTTTGATCTTCTGGACACCCTTGAATCACTCCATCGGAAGATCCCTGGGCAATCACCACCGAGGTGCCAGGCTCGCCGTTGGGTGAGAAGGAAACACCTGATACAGTTCCTTTCTGAGTATTAGAGGAAATGTTTCCTAGTCCCACCGCTGCCGCGAAGTTAGTGGTGTCTATACCGTAGTTTGCAGCTAAAAAGCAACCAGAAAAGGTAACGTTATTTAAGGATCCTTGTTCAGAAAGTCCACTGGGGTAAGGAGTATTCATAGAGCCAACTCCGATTGCAGGACCATCCAACTGGAGAGGTGATTGATTCCGACAAGATGCTATATTGAGAATGCAGTCATCAAAGGAAAGATTTTCGACATCTCCAGCTTTGGCTGTAGAAGCGTTCCCTGAACAAGAATAGCCACTTCCGATTCCTGCTCCCCCACCAAGAGTATTTCCGGAAAAGGCATCAATATTTGATGAGCGAAAAGTGCAATTCTTTACTTCTCCGGAAGAAGCGCCGAGTGATCCTCCTGATCCAATTCCCGCTCCGAGTCCACCATCTAGAGAACTACAAGCCTTGACCGCGGAGGATTCAATCAAAACATCTGTACATGACCCTGTCTTCATGCTGGGAGTGTTACTACCTTCGGGATACGACCCCCCTCCGATACCTGCGCCACTAGCGTTAAACTCTCCAGAGAAGGCCTCTACTTGTGAATTTTTAATAGTTAAATGAGATAATGAACCAGCTTCTGAAGGGCCCCCATCTTTGGCACCGCCACCACCGCCAATTCCGGCTCCCGCAACCAAGGCATAATCCGCAGAACTTTCTCCCTTTTGACAATAGCAAGTAAGAGTGGAATTTTCTATGTAAATATTACTCGCATTTCCACCGCAACTAGTAGGAGATTTAATGATGTCTCCAAGGGCTGCTCCCCCGCCAATGCCAGCACCTGCCGATTCCGGATAACCTCCCGAGCCGGCTTCGATTTTACACCCTTTAACAATTAAATCATTTAGATCGCCGCCCTTCTTAAGGCCTTTTCCTCCCCCGATACCTGCGCTTTGGCTAAGAAGGGGATTGGATGGATCTGAATTGGTCCCTGCAACTGCTTTTATTTCGCTTTTCTCAAACGAAAGATGCTCGGCATTGCCTCCGTAATACGTGTTGCAGCCGCCTCCTCCGATGGCGGCTCCGTATGAGAAAAATCCATCAAACGAAGAAGCAGAATTTACAGTTGCCCCAGAGATGCGTAAGTTGTATAGGCTACCTCCGCTTTGCTCAGGATTGGTGGTTTCATAATCACAGGCTCCTCCCCCTATTCCTGCACCACTGCTAATTCCGCGTTCAGCACAGGCAGCAGTTATATTTCCTCCATTAATTGTTATGAAAGAGCAATCCCCACCATCATAAGTCTCGGAGGAAGAATAAAAGTGTCTTGTACTTGCTGCCCCTCCAATACCCGCGGATTCGCTTACATTTTTCGCGCTTTCAACATATGTTTCTTTTGCCCTGCCATAAGCTTCAATAGTTCCACTATTTATTGTTATATAGGAAGTTGAGCGATTTGTCTCATATGACGAGGCACCTATTCCTGCACCGTAACAAGCTCCTACTGCTTTAAGTGCCCCCCCCTGGGGAGCGGAGATAGTTAAAAGGCAAGCGGGGTTAGGCCCTTCATCCGAATCATTTTTTTCAAGACCTGCGTACGGAACATAGTCCTCATTATTATTAAAAGTGGTTTGAAGCAAATTTTTGCCAACCAAAAGGAGGTTTAAAGAAAAGATGCTTCCGCCTTTTGAAACGCGATTGTTCATGGTAAAGGGAGCGCCATCGTGAGCTTTTATTGAAAGATTCGAAAGAGTGATTGAGCCGCCTTCCATCGAGTCAACTCTCACGCGTGCCGTCTCAGATGATCCAGAAAGAATAAAATCGTGCTTTTGTTTCCCCGTTATCTTTAAAACATGATCGGAAAAAGAATAGTCTACATTCTCTTCTCCCCCGGAAATAGAGATGCCTTCATACGTGGGGGCAAAAAGGCTCTCAACAGTTTGAGCGAACGCCGGGAGGGGGAAGAAAGAAGAAATTAAAATGGTTGATATTACCCCAACGGCTAACGTAGTAGAAAACTTTTTCCCGTGTCTTTTGAATTGTTTATTTTTCATAAACACTCCTTTAGAAACTTTGAATCCCTTTGAAGAAGAAGTTTAGTGCTTTATTTAAACCCTCTTGATTATAAAATTTTTTTCAGTTAAACGGTAAACAAATAGACCTCAGACAGCATCAAACAATCTTACCAATTGAGCAGGACCATTCACCCACCCCAAACCCCCTCAATCGTTGCAACAAATTCTTAGAGCTTCTAAAATCAACTTCAGGACGCAAACCCAAACAGACAAAGCTGACTTCGAAGGCCAAACTGACCTAAAAAGCCATAAGCCAAAACCATCAGAAAACCATAAGGAGATCTCACTATGGAAACAGCCAACCTTTCCCCCTCCCAAAAACAAGCGCTTGAGCCAGGCGCCGAGAAAATCATTCTCGATTGCGACACCGGTCACGATGATGCCGTTGCCATTTTGCTGGCCGTCGGCAATCCCAAAATCGACCTTTTGGGCGTCACCACCATCGGCGGAAATGCCGAGCTAGAAAAGGTAACGTACAACTCGCGCGCCGTGCTGCAGGAGGCGCAAGTCTTCGACGTCCCCGTACACAAGGGCTGCTCGCGCCCTCTCCTGACCCCGCTCCGCCCTGCCGCCGAGGTTCACGGAGAAACCGGTCTTGACGGCGTCGAGCTCCCTGACCCCAAAGACGTGCCTCTGCAAGAGGGTCACGCGGTCAACTGGATTATCGACACGATTATGAACAGCGACCCAAAAACAATTACTCTCGTTGCCACCGGTCCTCTCACCAACATCGCGATGGCCGCCCGCTTGGAGCCCGCCATCGTTGAGCGCGTCAAGCGCGTTGTTCTCATGGGCGGAGGCGTATATGAAGCGAACTCCACGCCTGTGGCTGAGTTTAATATCTGGACCGATCCGGACGCTGCCAAAATCGTCTTCGAACTCCCCTGGGATGTGACGATGATTGGTCTCGACACGACCCACCAAGCCCTCTGTCTTCCTGAAATCCAGCAGCGCATTGAGGAAAACGGAGGCGAAGTTGGCCAATTCATGAGCGGCCTTATGGACTTCTTCCGCCTTGCATACCAGGAGAATCAAGACTTCCAAAATCCCCCCGTTCACGACCCCTGCACCATTGCATACATCATTGACCCCAGCGTCGTAAAGACGCGCCGCTGTGCCGTGGATGTCGAGAATCAACCGGGTCTCACTTTTGGTGAAACCGTTGCCGACATGCGCGGGCCTGCTGACCCCACCTCTCGCACACAGGTCACCCTTGATCTTGATTTCGAGAAGTTCTGGGATATTGTTGAAGATGCCATCGTTCGCATCAACGAGAAAAAGCAAGAAAGTGCTTAAGGAGGAGGGTCTACAAGTAACGCTTTGGCTAAACAAGCCAAAATCACGCCAAAAGCAACCTTTAAAGAGAGGTTTAAGAAAAAGAGAAATTAGGCTTCGGCCTTTTTAATAGCAGCGCGAATGAATTCTCTAAAGAGAGGTTGCGGGCGCGTTGGTCGGCTCTTGAATTCGGGGTGAGCTTGCATGGCCACAAACCAGGGATGAACGTCTTTGGGAAGTTCCACAATTTCTACCAAGGAGTTATCGGGGCTCGTTCCAGAAATGACGAGGCCTGCCTCAACAAGGGTTCCTCGGTAAGCGTTGTTAAATTCGTAACGATGACGGTGGCGCTCGGCAATTTCTTTCTCGCCGTAAGCCTCAAAAGCGCGGGTGCCTTCTTTTACCACACAAGGATAGGAGCCCAGGCGCTGCGTTCCCCCCTTTGCCGAGATGTCGGTCTGCTCTTCCATGAGGTCGATAACGGGATATTTGCACTTCTCGACAAACTCGGTGGAATTGGCGTCCTTCATGTTGGCAACGTTTCTAGCATACTCGCAAACCGCCACTTGCATGCCAAGGCAAATGCCCAAGTAAGGGATCTTGTGGGTGCGCGCATAGTTGGCCGCAAGAATCTTGCCCTCAATTCCGCGAATGCCAAAACCGCCCGGCACCAAAATGCCGTCAGCGTCGCCTAAGACCTTCTCGACATCGTCTTCTGTCAGGTTCTCGCCGTCGATGAGCTGCATGTCTACGTGGCGCCCAAAATAAATGGCGGCGTGGTGGATGGCCTCGAGGACGGAGAGATAGGCGTCCGGGAGCTGCGTGTATTTGCCAACGACCTTGATGATAACCTTGTTCTCCTTGGCATCAGCCGCGTGCATGGCCTCGGTGAAGTCGGTCCAGGAGGATAGGTTGGGCTCTCTGGGGTCAAGGGCCAGGCGCTCGCAAACCTGCTCGTCAAAACCCTGATCTGCCAGGTGTGCCGGGACGTCGTAGATGGAAGGGCAGTCGGAATTTTCAAAGACGTGATCTGCCTCAACGTCGCAGAAGTTCGCAATCTTTCTGCGAATGTCGGCGTCGACCTCGTGGTCAGAGCGGCAGACGATGAAATCGGGCTGGATGCCCATGGAGCGCAACTCTTTGACCGAGTGCTGCGTTGGCTTCGTTTTGACCTCGTGAGCTGCACTAATGTAGGGCACGAGACTGACGTGAATAAAGCAAATGTCGCGTGCGCTGTGCTTAGAGCGGAACTGGCGCATGGCTTCGACGAACGGCTGGCCTTCAATGTCGCCAATCGTGCCACCGAGCTCTGTGATAACGACATCGGCGTCGGTGGTTTTCTCGATAGCTTCAAATTGGTCAACAATGGCGTCGGTTACGTGGGGCACGACCTGGACCGTGCCGCCCAAAAAGTCGCCCTCCCGCTCTTGTTTGATAAGGTTTTGATAAATGAGACCGGTCGTGAAGTTCGAGTCCTTCGTGAGGTTCTCGTCGATGAAGCGCTCGTAATGGCCCAGGTCAAGGTCGGTTTCTTTGCCGTCCTCGGTCACGAAAACTTCGCCGTGCTGGAAAGGACTCATTGTCCCGGGATCAACGTTGAGGTAAGGATCTGCCTTCTGCATCATGACTTTGTAGCCACGCGCCTTCAGAAGACGGCCGAGAGAAGCTGCGGTGATGCCTTTGCCAAGGGACGAAACGACTCCTCCAGTTACAAAGACATGCTTAGCCATAAAAACCTCTTTTGAAACTCCCGCGAACTTCTTCCACGAACTTTTTCAGATTTTCAAATCTTCAGATTGTCGGTTGCAAGTGCTTTGCGGCCTTTTAGAAGCTTCCGAGAAGGGCTTTCCAGAAGGGCTTCGGGGCCGTTTCACTTACGCATTCCATCGTAACAAATAAGCGGGCGCCCGTTAAGAGGAAAGAAGAGTTTTTGCGTGGCTGAGAGAAATTTCTGTAACCTCTCCCGAAAGCATGCGCGCAATCTCTTTGGCGCGCGCCTCCCCTTCTACTTCGGTGAGGGTGGTTTCGGGGATGGAGGCGGCGCTAGAATTGATGGTCGCACTTTCGGTTTTCTCGACGATATAGTGCTTATCGGCAACGCTTGCCACCTGCGGAAGGTGCGTTACGCAAAGAATCTGATGCGTTTTTGAGAGCTCTTTTAAGACCTGGGCGAGCGCGAGAGCGACGTGTCCTCCCACCCCGGCGTCAACCTCGTCGAAAACGAGCGTCTCCACCTCGTCTGCCGCTCCTGCAACAGCTTTTATGGCAAGCATAACGCGGCTTACCTCGCCGCCGGAGGCGACTTTTTTGAACGGCTTTGAGGAGAGGTTCTCGGCCGGGCGATACATGAACTCAATCCGAGAAGGCCCTGTCTCTGTCCAGTTTTCCTTGTCAAGAGGGGTAAATTGCATCTCAAGCGAAGCCGTTCCCATTTCAAGCTTTGCCATCTCGTTCGTGACCGCTTGCACAAAACGCGGAGCGACTTCTTTGCGAGCCTCGTTGAGTTTCTCGGCCTTGGCCTGGAGATTTTCTCGCGCCTTTGCGAGGGCTTGCTCAGCCGCCGCGACGGCCTCTTCCGAATTGTTCACGGCAGACACGATGACCTTTGCCGCAGCGAGGCGCTCCAGAACGTCTTGCATTGTTGGTCCAAAAGTGCGCATGAGAGCCTGCAGGGTGGCCTGGCGATCTTGCATCTGAGACAGGCGCGCGGCGTCGATGTCGATATTTGCCGCGTAGTCTCGAAGCGTTGCCGCCACGTCCTCAATCTCGCGCGTTGCTGCCTCTAACTGGTCCTTTTTGCCCTCTAGGTCAGGATCCAGAGCCGCCGCCTCTTTAAGCGCTGAAAGAGCAATCTGCAAGCTGTCGATGGCTCCAGCCTCATCGCTCAGAGCCGCATGGGCCTCACTTGAAAACTCCACGAGCTTTCCGGCGTGTTCTGCCTTGGGCAAGGTTTTCTCGAGCTCATCGAGCTCCTCTTGGCTGGGGCGTGCCTCTTCTATGCGCTCTACCTCGTAGGTTGCCTGCGCAAGCTTCTCGCTTCCCGCCCGCGAGGCTTCCTTCATTTCTGCCAGCGCGGCAGCGGCTTCCTTCTTTTTTTGAAGCGCTTCTTGGTAGGCTGCCAGAGGTTTTGCGACCATATCTTTTGCCCAGGCGTCCAAAAGCGCCACATGACTTGCCACGTCGAGGAGCTTTTGATGCTCATGCTGCCCACAAAGATCAATCGATACGCCAGCCGTTTCTGCCAGGGCTTTTACCGGCTCGATATCGCCGTCAATCGTCACGCGAGAGCGTCCGTCCTTAGAAACGCTCCGCTTTAAAATGTGTTCTTCCTGCTTTTCGCCCGAGAAAAGCCTCGCCTCTACGAGAAGCTCGTCTTGACCTTCCCGCACCATGTCGGCGCCGGCGCGCTCCCCTACAAGCAGCTTGAGCGCGGAAAGAAACGCCGTTTTCCCCGAGCCCGTCTCTCCCGTGATGACAGTAAGACCGGGCGCAGGGCTGATGGAGGCCTCTTTGATGAGGGCGACGTTTTTAGCTTTCAGCTCGTCTAGCATAGGCCGTCCTGCTCTGGAGTTTCGTCGGGCTCATCTTTTGTTTCTTTTGAGGGCGTTCCTGCGGTAGCTCCGCGCGTTTTTCTCGGCCGCAATGAAGAATTCGTGGTATTGGGAAAGTCGTTGAAGCCGTAGAAGACGCGAGAAACGCTTCTGTAAAAAGCGTGATTGTCGTCGGCGAGAAGGTGGATGTCCTCTTTGCCACGCGAAACAGTTACTTTTTGCGGAAGCCACTTGCTCTTTTGGTTTTGACCAAAGATAGCCTCAGCTGTGGAGTCAACGGAGTCGATTGGATCGACGAGGTCGCCTGAGTTGCCCGCATCGCCCAGATCACCCAAATCCTTGGGAAGGATGAGGCGCCCGTCACAGAAAACTAAGCGGTCTACCGGGCGTTCTTTCAAAACCGTCAGCTCAACAATGTCGGAGGCGCTGGGCAGAAACGCGCGAGCCTGGATGGTATGAGGGGCAATGGGGACGCAAACCATGCCTCTAAAATCTGGCGTAACAATGGGGCCCCCGGCGCTGAGTGCATAGCCTGTCGAGCCCGTCGCGGTTGAGACAACGAAGCCGTCCGCTCTGAGGTTGTCGATGAAGTTTCCAGAAACGTGAATATCGAACTCGACGATATCTCCCATCGATCCTCGTGAAAGAGCCATTTCGTTGAGACAAAATACGTCTTTAACCTCGCGCGTCTTGCCCGCTTCGTCCTGAAAGATGACATCAACCGAAAGCGTCGTTCGGTTGTCCGAATGGAGCTCACCGGCCATGGCTCGGGAGATGGTTTGCTGTACGTTGTGGGCATCAGCGCCGGTCAAAAAACCAAGGTGTCCGTAGGAAATGCCCAGGAGAGGCGTGCCAGCGTAGCGAATGAGGCGTGCTGCCCTCAAAAGCGTTCCGTCACCGCCAAACGAGATGACGAGGTCGCTGTCGGCGGCATTGTGCTCGCCAAGGGGAGCGCGCTCTTTGTTGTAGGCCCAAGCAACTTCGACGTCTTCAGCTTCCAGCCACTCAGCAACATTTTGAGCGCCTTCGGTGGCGTCTTCGCGCGAGTAATTTGGAACGATAAGTACCTTCATATTAGTATGGGTCCCTTTCGCAGTGGCTTCGCAATCCACGTCGCAATTTCTCTTTTTCGCCTTTTCCATTATGAAGCAAAAGAGCGCAACTGGCGCGATTTGTTTTTAATCGAGGGCGCTAGTGCGATTTCGGTAAGGTGTTTCAAGCACGCTCTGCCCAAAGAAGATATTCTTGGTTTCCCTTCGTCCCTTTAATGGGGCTTTTAGCGAGCCCCATTATCACGAAGCCCTCCTCTTCCAGCGCGGCTTTCACCTGCTCAATTGCCTCCTTCTGGTATTCCTCGTTCGTCACAATTCCTCCTTCAGAAATTTTTTCTCGGGAAAGTTCGAATTGAGGTTTTACCAGGCACAAAAGGGTCGCCCCGGGAGCAAGAAGCACGCAGATGGCCCTTCGTATGCTTTCGATGGAGGTGAAGCTGACGTCCACCGTCGCAAATTCGAACGCACCGGCGTTTTCCGGGCGCTCGGCAAAGTCGCGGACATTGGTTTTCTCAAACAGCGCCACCCGAGCGTCTCCGCGAAGTCCCCAGTCAAACTGCGCGTAGCCCACATCGACGGCTGCAACCGAGGCCGCCCCCTCTCGCAAAAGGCAGTCAGTAAATCCCCCGGTAGAGCAGCCTATATCGACGCATTTTTTTCCTTTAGCCGAGAAACCCTCCTCACTCCAGGCCTGAAACGCTCCTTCAAGTTTCTCGCCGCCGCGACTGACGTATTTGGCGGAATCTTTCACGTGCAGGTAATCATCTGCCTTCACCGGAGTCGCGGCGGAAGTGAAGCGCTCACCTTTGCCGGAGACGAGCCCTGCCATGATGGCTCGGTCAGCCTCGTCAACAGAAGAAAAGAGCCCGCGTGAAACGAGCTCCTCATCCAGGCGTTTTTTGGGAGATTTCTTAGACATCCGGCGTCCATTTGCCGTCATCGGCGTCGGTTTCTGCTTCGTGAAGAGCAATGTCGTCGGCAGGAATGTAACCTTCTTCTGAGGCCGCGCTTTCTTCAGCATCGCTAGCGGCTCCTTCGCGGTCGGCTGCACCAGTGGTCTCTTCGCCGTCTGCTTCCCCAGCTAACACTTCGGCCTCCTGGGCTTCCTCTTGAAGGCCTTCCTCGTCGACCTTCTCGCCCACAATCTCTTGGTCCTCTTCAACTTCATCGTTAACGAGCTCTTGCAAGCGGGCTTTTTCCTCGTCGCTCAGATGCTCATCGTCGATTAAATCAGTCGCCTTTGTGCCGAGCTTGACGGCCTCTTCCAAAAGGTCAATGGAAGTCTCAAGAGAGGCATCCTCATCCTGAACCTGATCTGCAATCTCTTGCAGGCGTCTTGAGATTTCTTCAAAGCTCTCTTTCGTATTTTCTTCACTCATGTCCGCTCTATTCTTTCTCAATTTTCTTTACTCTGTTTGCTTTGCGTCTGCCTTCGTTTCGGCGTTCGATTCTATCTTTGCCGCAGAATCTTTTTTATCGTCGGCGGCATTTTCTCTGCTCGCCTCAACTTCTGCTTCCGGACCATTTGCTGCCTCCGCGCCTTTTTCGGCGCTCGCGTCTTTTTCTGCAGCAGAAGCTTTATCAATAGTATCGGCGGCCTGCCGTAAAAAATCCACGCCTTTCGAGCTGTCGCGCACGATGCGACCCAAAATGCCATTCACAAACTGGTAGGAATCCTCTCCCCCAAAAATTTTCGAGAGGCGCACGGCCTCATTAATGGCCACTTCTTCGTCAACCGTCGTGTCTTTCTCGGCCATGCCGATGGCCTCCCCTGCCGTAGCGATTTCGTCCGAGAACAAAATCTCGTAGAGCGCCAGGCGTAAAATGTTGCGGTCGACTTCAGCGAAACGGTCGATGTTCCAATTAGTCGAAACGGCTTGCAAAACGCTGTCAAGAAGCCCGCGCTTTTGATAGGTCTGCGTCGCAAGAAGCTGCGCGAAATCGTCGGCCGGTCCGTCCGTTACCACGTAATCGGAGGCGAGCACTTGCTCCATGCTCTGATAGGAATTCTCGGCCTGAAAAAGCAGCTGCAAAGCTTGCGCGCGCGAAAGGAGACGCCCAAAAAGGACGGGATGCTCTCTCGAGGAAGCAGAGGGAACGGAATCGGATGGGTCAAACATATATTAGTTCTTGGGGAAAATCAGCTGATCGATTACGACGTTGACCTCGGAAACCTCCACGCCAATCTGCATGTTGAGCGCTTCTGCGGTGGCGATGCGGATCTTCTCGGCAAGCTCGGGGAACTCGTAGCCAAAAAAGACAGCCACCGGAACAGTAACGGAGACTTTATCGTCAACAGCCTCGCTTGTGATGAAATCGGTAGGGTCGGGGGCTTTGTTGGTAATGAGTGACAAAATATTGGAGGCGGCGTTGTGACCCATCACGTAGGCCACACCCTCAATCTCTTCCACAGCAGAAGTCACAATCGTGTCGATGACGTTGTTGGAAATGGCGAAATCTTTCATTTCAATTTCTGAAGGCATGCGCTCTCCTCTTAAATCTTTCAAAATCTTTCAGTTGCAAATCTTTGCTTGCTTTTGGTTGCAGTCTATCCCGTGCGATTCCTTGGTAGTCAAACTTAGTGGGCAAAATCAGCACTCTCTTAAGTATCTCCGTTAAGCGGACAGCTTAAACACGGCCCACAAACTCGCCGGTACGCGTGTCGATTTTGATTTTCTCGCCCTCGTTGAGGTACATGGGCACCTGCAAAGTCGCACCCGTTACAATCGTTGCGGGCTTCGTGCCACCTTGAACGGTATCGCCCTTAAAGCCAGGGTCAGTTTGGGTAATCTCGGTCTCGATGAACATGGGAGGAGTTACGCCCAAAAGCTCATCGCCAGCAAACATAATCTGGACCGTATCGTTTTCGAGAAGCCACTTCTCATTTTCGCCAATGTAGCCCTTGGAGAGGGGCAGCTGCTCGTAAGTCTCGTTGTCCATGAAGTAATAATCTTGGCCGTCGTTGTAAAGGTATTGGTATTCCTTCGTGATAAGCGACACATTTTCGAACTTCGAGCCGGCATTGCACGTCTGGTCAATGACGCGACCGTTTTTGAGGTCCTTAATTTTGTAGCGAACGAAAGCTCCGCCTTTACCAGGCTTAACGTGCTGGAACTCGACAATCGTATAGATTTTATCTTTGATTTTGAGGCCCATGCCATTTTTAAAATCAGCAGTTGAAATCTGAGGCACTTTTCTCTCCTTTTTTGCGTTAACGCTGGCTATTTTAACAGAATTGCCGAGAAAAGATTTTCAGGGTTGTCGGGCAAAAATGGCAAGGAAGCATTCCAGAAAGCTTCACGCCGCAATTAGTCTCTTGCGCAAGCCTAAGTGATTAAAAAGATTAAGATTTCTTCTTATCCGAGGACGCCTTCTTGAAAAAGCTTTTAATCTTGTCTTTTAGAAAACGGCCGGCAGATTGAATATTTTGCGGAGCTGAAGAAAGCTTTTCTCGGCCAATGCGCTTGTTCAATTCGCGAACAAGGTTTTTCCCATCGTTTACCACAAACTCAAGAGGCTGTGTCTCTTTCGTCGCGACCTTAATGGAACGCACGTAGTTGCCGGCGGGAATATCCACCTCAACGCCCTCAACCGAGGTCCAAGGAATTTGAATGTAGCCTCGGCCCGAGTCGGCGCGAAAATCGATTCCCCTGTTGCCAACCGCCATCTTTCCCGGCGTGGGGAAAAGGTGGTTCGAAAAACTGTTCGCTCGAACGACAAGGTCGACCTCAGTGTTAAGGTCGCTCGCCTTCTCCTTCGAGAAAACGGCCGCCTCTTTAAGGCGCGTTACATCTTCTTTTTTTCCAAACATTTTTTCTAACCAAAGAGTCCTGTCGTCGCCGAGAAAATCACGCCGACAATGCCCAGAACCACGATGAGGGCAAGAAAAGCAATCTCCCAGGGCTTGAAAGGCGTAACTTTTTCTGCAATCTCGAGGGGTTTCTCGGCATCTTTGGAGGTGTTCGCATCTTTGGAAGCGCCTGCTCCCGCTTCTACCTCAAGCTTCTTTCGCATCTCGAACTGTCCGCGCAACAAAAGCGGAATGCCCAGCATGTAGAAGAAGCAGGCAATCAACAGGTAGTTGAGACCAGCGGCATAAATCAGATAGAGCGAGAAAACGGTTCCTATGAGGCCGGTTGCAAAGGCAGCCGCGCGTGAGAAATTCTTTTTCTCCCACCACTTCCCTTTCAGCGTGAAAGCCATCTTCCACAAGAACAGACAGGACAAAAAGTAGCTCGGCAGGGCCATGATATTAGTGATGGCGATAACAACTTCCCACGTATTTCCCGACAGGAAGTGGACGATGAAAACGAGCACGGTGCCCAAAATCATCGTGCAGGTGTAGGCAAACGTGGGAGCGCCGTGAGAGTTGACGGAATCAAAGCGCTGCGGGAAAAGGCCGGCGCGAGCTCCGAAGAGGGGCATCTCGCCCAGCATGTTGAGCTTCACAAGACCGGTCGAGAGAACAGAAATGATGATGCCCACATTAACGAGAGCCGAGCCCCACGCGGGGAAGGCGTTTCCCACAATAACGGCGAGCGAGGGGTTCGTCATGCCTTGAACCTCGCTTGCAACGTAGACGCCCAAGGGCAATATCGAGACAAGCGCGTAGAGAAAGAGTACCGCAATAAAACCGAGAACCGTTGCGCGAGCGACGTCCTTTTGGTTTCTCGCCTGCCCGGAGATGACAACGGCACCCTCAATTCCTGTGAAAAGGAAAAGCGTCACCATCATTGTCTTTGCAATTTGAGGACCGAGGTTCTCCCAAGAAAAGGCAAAGGGAATTCCTTCTTGTGACAGGCCCCAGAACTCTTTAATAAAAAGGGAAGCCTTAAAGCCCAGGAGCAAAACGACGATGGCCAAAGTGACCGGAATCAACTTGCCAATGGTGCCAGCGATGTTGAGAAGAGCCGACTGCTTAACGCCTCGGTTTGCAATTAAGAAAAAGCCCCAAAGCATCACGACCGAGAAGGCCACATCGAGCCACGTAAAGGAGCCCTCGGCATCACTAAAGACACCAGGGAAAAAGCGCGCGAGCGTCTGTGTGATGAGCACGCAATAGACGATAATGACGCAGGTATTCGAAATCCAATAGCCAAAAGCACTCAAAAAACCGACGATACGCCCGAAACCTTGCTCGGCGTAAGTGAAGATGCCGTTTTTTAGCTCGGGGAAGGAGTCGGCGAGAATGCGGAAGGTGTTTGCGAGAAACCAAATGCCAAAGGCAGTAATAGCCCAGGCAATGATAAGGCCTCCCGGCGTTGCGGCGTTTGCCGAATCTTGTGGCAGATTGAAGACGCCGCCGCCCACCATCGCCGAGACAACAAAGGCGACTAAGGCAATCAAGCCAACTTTTTTAGAAGAAGAGAGAAGGACTTGCGCCCCTCCCTCTTTCTTGTTTCGATTCTCTTTCGCTGTGCTCTCTTTTGCACCTGTCATTTTTGCCGTCCTTTAACAGCGTTTATTACGAATAGCTTCTCTGCTTAAAGCGTTCTAGCGAACAATCAGCAAGGAAATATCGTCGTCTTCAGGAAATTTAAGCGGCAACCTCCGGGAAGATTCCGAGCACAGCGCCAATGATTCCCAAAGCAAACAGAACGAAAATGATGGCGATGGGGTTAACCTTCTTTTTCAAAAGCCACATGCAGAAGAACGTAAGGGCAAGAGGAAGAAGGCCCGGCAGCAACTGATCAACAATCGACTGAAGGGTGGTCGTGTTGATAAGGCGCCATTGACCCGGGTCACTTTGTGTAGCCGCCGAGGCGTTTTGGGCAATAGTGAAGCCTTGATCAGCAATCCCTTGGAAACTGTTGAGAGAGTTCTGGAAAGCGTCCGGTGTCACCTGAGCACCATTGGCAGCTCCGTTCAAGGTATCAATAAAACCGGTTCCGGACAGGTTAATGATATTGTTGTAGGCACTGGAGTTCTCGACAGATCCCATGTCCACTTTCGAGAAGACAATGGCACTCATGTCGATTGTTGTCCAACGGGGAATGAGAACGCCCATGATGAACATACCTAAAACGCCCGCTCCCATGGTAACGCGCTGCAGAAGACCACCGGAAAGATCTTTTGAGACATTCTCTCCTGCTCTGTAGCCAAACTCCTGCGTGTACCAGAGGAAGCCCATACGGATAATATTCCAAACCAGGAAGAAGAGGATAGGTCCCAAAATGTTTCCGCTGATTGCGAGAGAAGCGGCAAAAGCCCCTAACACAGGACGCATCGTTCCCCAAAAGACTGGATCGCCAACACCTGCCAGAGGTCCCATCATACCAATTTTTGTACCTTGAATAGCAGCATCGTCAACGGGAGCACCGTTAGCTCTTGACTCTTCAAGAGAAAGCTCGACGCCGATAATGGGGGCTGCAAGGTAAGGGTGCGTATTAAAGAACTCAAGGTGGCGTTTCATGAACGCAATCTGGTCCTCTTTCTTTTTGTAAAGCTTGCGCATGGCCGGCAGCATCGTAAAGCACCAACCGACATTTTGCATACGCTCAAAGTTCCACGCGATGTGCAGAAGCCAAGAGCGGCTCCAAACCTTCCGGCGATCTTTGAGCGTTAGCTCAATCTTGTCAGGATTGGCCGAGGTATTCTCGGTCGAAGTATTCTCTTTCATAGCGACTTCTTTATTCTTTCCGTCTTGAGCAGCTGTAGGTTGAGCTGTTTCTTTGATTTCTTCTTTAGCCATCGTTCAACCTCACTTTCTACTCGTAATCGTTCAAGATGTCGTCGAGAGGATCTGAGCCCCCGCCGCCTCCGCCACTCCCGGCAGCGACTGCAGTTTGGCTTCCTCCATTAAATTCTGGCGAGAGATCTAAGTAAATGAGGGCAAAGCAAAGCCCGATTACACCCATGGCAATAAGGCCAAGCTCGGTGAGGGAAGCAAGAGCAAAGCCCAAGAAGAAGAAGGGCCAAACTTTTTTCGTTGCCATCATGTTCATAACCATGGCGTAACCGACGACAACGATGAATCCACCGGCTGCCGTAAGACCTGCCGTAACCCAAGTAGGTATAGCAGTAAGCGCCGCTTCAACGAGCTCGTCGGGAAGGGCCAAGATACAAGCGGCAGGAATAGCAACGCGAAGGCCTTGGAGTACTAAGGCAAAAATGGACCAGGCTTCAACGCCAAAAGTACTTCCTTTTGCCGCTGCCGCATCTACGAGGTGGGCCGTTCCTGAGTTAATTGTACGAACCAAAATAGTGAGAGCAAGACCGGCCATCGACATAGGGATAGCAAGAGCAATTGCTTGCTCCATATCCATGTTTTCAACACAAACGAATATTGCTGCCGCAATGCCGGCAAGAGCTGCATCCGGTGCAGGAGCTGCTCCAATGTTCATCCATCCCAGTACGATAAGCTGGAGGGTACCACCGAGAATAATACCTTCGGCGGGGTGCCCTGTGACAAAGCCTATCAAGGTACAAGCGATGATAGGTTGGTGAGTTTCAAATTGATCAAGAATAGAACCGCAGCCTGCAATAAAGGCGACGATAATAACGAGAACAATTTGAAGAACGTTCAAATCCATCTTTCTCTTCCTTTTCTCTTTCTTTTATTCTTTCGTCTTTTTCTTTCTTTGTTTTTCCACAGGGTTTCTCAGCAAGGTTCTAAGGCATCATGTGATGCTTCTTGAAAAGGACAAACAAGTCCTCGTTAGAGCCCGTCGGAATTCCGAGCGTGTCGAAAGTGACTCCGTTGTCTTTGAGATCGATGAAAGTTTTAACATCCTCTTCAGAAACAGCAATAGCTCGGCTAATCTGCGTCTTGCCGACAGAGTGCGCCATCGAACCTACGTTGATGTGCTTGATAGGAACGCCCGCCTCTAAAACTTGGAGCGCCTCTTGGGGCGTCTCGAAAAGAACGAGAGCCTTAACGCCGCCAAAGCGCGGATCGTTGTAGCACTTCACGAACTGCGCCAGGGTTGTGACGTTTGCTTTCACTCCTGGAGGAGCCGCGTCGACGATGAGACTCTTGCGAAGATTGTCATGGGCAACAGCATCGGATACGACGATGATGCGGTTGCAGCCAACTTGGCGCGCCCAGTTCGTGGCGACCTGGCCGTGAAGGAGACGCGAATCAACGCGAATGTGAGCAAGTTCCATCTGACCCGAGCCAACTTTGGTTCCCTCAGGGATGGCCTCAGCTTTCGACGCTTTCTCTTGAGAAGCGCCTTTGGGTTTGGGCTGCAAATCCTCGGGAGCTACACGAACACCACGACGGCCTTCGATGAAGATTTTCGCCGCGATATCTTGCGCCGTGTTCGTCTCGTCGAAACGAGCCGTGTAGGCTTCGATAAGCATAGGAAGATTGAGACCGGTGACGATGGCCCACGTGTCGTGACCGTCACTGAAAGCTTTGGACTGATTGAAGGGCGTTCCTCCCCATAGATCAACGAGGAAAAGGAGTTCTTTTTGGTCGGAGAATTCTTCGACTGCCTTTTCCAGTTTCTTCCGGAAGTCCTCGGGGCCTTCCTTGGGCGTTAGGCAGACAGCTTTAACATCTTGTTGGTCTCCAAAAACCATAGAGCCTGACTGCATGATGCCCTCAGCAAATTTCCCGTGACTTGCCAGGACAATTCCTACCATCCACAACCTCCTTTATCTCGAGGGGATGCTAACGTTTGCATCATAGCGCAAAAAGGAAGAAAAAAGAGGTGCGCGTGGGAATTTTTTGGCTGGTTGGACGTTTATTTTCTACGAGCAGGTGATGAGTTCGTGACCTAACTTCGTGAACGGCTTGAAACCCTCTTCTGTCACGACGCCCGTGTCCTCCAAACGGATACCGAATTTTTGCGGAAGGTAGATTCCGGGCTCAATTGTTACGACGGCGCCTTCAGGAATAGGCTTGTCCCAGCGTGCATTGAGATTGGGGTTTTCGTGAATCTCGATGCCGACTCCATGTCCTAAACCATGACCAAAGTACTTTCCGTAGCCGGCTTCTTTTATGACGTTTGCCGCAATCTCGTGAATGTCTTTTCCGATAACGCCAGGCCTTAGGGCCGCGGCTGCTTTTTCGTGCGCCTCTTTTACCACTTCATAGACATCAAGTTGCTCTTGGGAGGGTTGGCCGACCGCGAGCGTGCGCGTCATGTCGGCATGATAGTCGTCCTTTGCCGCACCGAAATCGATAACAATAAGGTCGCCTTCTTGCACCTTATACTCCCCCGGGCGCGCGTGAGGATTTGCGCCGTTGGGTCCTGCTGCAATAATCGTTTCAAACGAGATGGCATCCGCTCCGTTTTCTAACATGAAATTTTCGAGGGCCGCGCGGATGGTTTTCTCGGCCATGCCTGGCTTAATAAAATCTTGAATAAAAAGAATCGCTTTATCCGTTATGTCCTGAGCGGCTTGAAGCGCTTGAATTTCATTGGGCGTCTTTACGCCTCTGAGGTCGGTGATGTCGGCTCCAAGGTGCGTGATTTCTCGCTTGTCTTTTTTTGCCGTTGTGGGGTATTCGTCTTGTGCGCCGTTTTCGTCATGTGCGCCGTTTTCGTCTTGCTCGTCTCTTTCGTTCGAGAGATTCTTCTCAAGCTCATCGAGAAAAGAAATGGGGGCGCTGTTTTGGATTGCAACGGTTAGTGTGGGCGCAAGTGCATCGATTTTTTGGGCAGCCCAAAGAGGGTTGAGACAGGGCTTTTCGTCAAGCGTAAAAGCATCAGGGTAGGCAAGATTTTGCTTGAGCGCCTCGAGATAGCGCGAGTCGGTATGCAAAAGTGCTTCGTCTTGCGTGATGAAGACGATGTGGCATTGCTCGTCATCGAACGTATTTTTTGCACCGGTCAGCCACCTGATGTCAGGCGTATTGGTAACGACGAGCGCGTCGAGGTTTGTCTCCTTCATGTGCGCGCGAAGTTTTTCTAAAGGCGTTTTTGTGTATATGGTCCTGGCGGTATTCATAATGTCCTCTTTTTATCTTTGATTGGTTTAATTCGAATTTGGTTCGATTCGATTTATCTTTTCATTTTGCCTAAATACTTTCTTTTCGAAAAACCTCAAACTCTTTGTTAAAAGTTTCTTCCTGAAGCGCCATCATACTGAGACGTCCAGGCGCAAAAGGCAAAGGAACAAGAACTTCTCTTGAGTAATGCCGTGCAATTTCCTTCGCTTTCTTCAGAAACTCAGCTGCTTCAATTTCTCTTGCTTGTGCGCTCTTTAAAATGCCTAACGTCTCGAGCGCCGCCTCTTGCTCTATTAAATAGCGCGGAGGCATTCCATTTTGCGCCACTCCAAGAAGAGCCGAAAGGCGAAGAGCCTCCCCCATCGCTTGTGCCGTGGAAAGTTCTGGAGAGAACTCTTGAAAAGTTTGCGTGAAGAGATTTCCGTAGCTTAGGCTGGTGCGCATCGTCAGAGCAGCCGCATTTTGGATGAAGGAAAGACTGCGCGCTGCTTCTGCAATACTCTCGAGAAAATCTTGTTCGGATGCTTCTTGTTCGGTTGCTTCTTGTTCGGCTGTTTCTTGTTGCGCTTCAGGCAACATCTCATGTTGCGCTCCCGAGAAAAAACCTGCCAGGACATCAATCCTTTCCAGAAAAGCATCCCAGGTGTTTTTGGAATCGATAAAAGCCGCTTTAATCATAAGAGCAAAGGCTTTTTCCTGATCCGCTCGTACGAGGGTTTCTGAAACATTTTGTTGCCCGTGGATTCGAAGAATCTCAGAGTCTGTTACAAGAAAAGATAAGTGGGGCGCAACTTCAATTTTGTTCTTTATCCCCTCAAGAGAAAAGTGAGCCTTAACAGATCCTGCTAAAAGAGTTGCCGAATAGGTTGTTGGAATGTAGGCGACACTTGGCTTTCCGGCGATAAGACTGGCCGAGGCTCCAACAAGGTTCAAAACATCTTCATCGCCTATGCCCACCAAGACATCGGAAGAACCAATTTCAAGTTCTGTTGCTTTTGTTAATAAATTAAGAACGGCTTGATAAGAATTGCTAGAAAGAGAAGGGGCTCCTTCGCCTGCCACAAGTAACGATTCGAAAGGAACGTCGTGCACAAAAAAGCCGGCAGAAGTAAGCGAGCGGCGAACCTCTTCGACAAACCCTTCGGCCAAGTTCTTCTCGAAAACGAAGAGAGCTGAAGCCGATTGCCCTGCATGAGAGCGAAGCGTTTTTCCAACTTCTAAAAAAGCGTCATGAGAGACAGAAAGCTCAATGCTTCCCTGAGGGCCAAATAGAGCCTGTCGGATATGTAAGGAATTGCTCGACATTTTTTTCCTAAAAGTTAGCTCTCAGTTTTTTCAAGTTGCAGACTCAATGGAGTGCGCATCTAAAAAGAAAGAATATTGCAACTGGCCAGAATGAAAATGACGATCGAAAAAACCATTATCCAAGGGCCGGCTGGAAACGCCTTTTCTTTTTTAGCGATAGAAAAGATGGCACCGAGAAGCGCTCCTGCGGCTCCTGCGACCAACGCATTCATAGGACCCATAAGAAGGGCCCAGGCTCCTATAAACTTAATGTCACCCGCACCAAAACCGGAAGCATCGTTTGCTTTTCTCCAGATAGCCTCCAGGATAAAAAAGGCTGCCATAAAAAAGATGCATCCCCACATGCAGAAAAACGGAGAGGGAAAAGGCGGAAAAACCCCCGCGTTGCTACCTCTGAACATCTGAAAAATGAGAGCGGCTGCAAACATAATTCCTAACAAAGCATTGGGAAGCGTTCGCGCTTTTGCATCGTTAACAGAGGCAACGATGGCAGCGATAAAAAAGAGGGCAAGCGCTATGGCGACGCCCAACCAAATTTCTCCCGGGACGGCGGCAACCTCCTCGCCAATCATTTGCGTGCTCACTAGTTCCATGGCTCGTGTTTCCTTCCGTTGCTGGGGAGCTCAGCGCCTGAAGTGTACGGCACCCCCTTCTCGGCAAGGCGCTCAAAGAGGCGAAGGATGTAGGTGAGAAAAAACTCCCGATTGGAAAGATGGTCTATCAAAATCGTCCTGGCACCCGCCAAATTACCCGAAGCGATGTCAGTAAAAATTTGGTCACCAATCATGACGGTATTCTCGGGAGAAAATCCTTCTTCCTTGCATACTCTCTCGAGCGCAAACGGGAGAGGCTTCATAGCGTGGTCTATTTTTTTCGTTCCGAGAATTTCTGCTGTTCGGTCAAGTTCAATCGAGTCGAAATTATTCGAGATGATGTAGAGCGAGAAGCCGGCTTTTTTTGCCGCATGCACCCACTCGCGCGCCGCCTCAGGAATGTCCTTTTTTGCGCGGTCATAGACAGTGTTGTCTCGGTCAAGAACGATAAGCTGAATATTGTTTTCCTCAAGAAGCGAGAAAGGAATGTCCCAGACAGCGTGAAAGCGCTTCCAAATATGTAACACCTTTTTCATCTGAATCCTTTTTCTAAATTGCTCGCCGCTGCTCCACGCCTTAGTTCACAGAACCGATTTCTTTAATTCATAGCAGCATTTGCTTCACTAATTGCCTCGAGATGCTGTTCGTAAGTTTCCGAGAAGGAATGGGTCGTGTAGTTAGGCTTGTCGATAATTAAGAAGAAGTAATAATTCGTTTGTGCGGGATTGAGCGCGGCCCCAATAAATTCTTTTGAGGGCGAGCAGATTGGTGTCGGCGGCAAACCCTGATTGAGATAGGTGTTGTAATCGTTTGCCTCTTTCAGCTCGCTTGCGGAAGGTTCATGTCCAAGCGAATAGGCCATCGTTGCATCGGACTGCAAATCCATTCCCGTTTTAAGGCGGTTGTAAAAAACGGAGGAAACGAGCGGTTGGTCGTTTTCGGTCGTCGCTTCTTTTTGAATGAGGGAGGCCATCTTAATAAAATCGTAGTTCGAGAAATTCAAACCATATTGCTGCTGAATGCGCGCGCGTCCTGCCTCCCAATCGATTGAGTTGCTTTGCTTTTCAAACTCGTCAAGCATACGTTTGATGATATCGGTAGCGCTAATTTCCTGTCCGGTAAAATCATAGGTGGAAGGCCAAAGATATCCCTCTAAAGAATTTTGCGAAGCCTTCGCGGCCTCTTCTAAGAAAGGATAGTCGTTAACAAATGAGGTCGCTTTTGCGGCCGCAAGAAAATCTGAACTTGAGATTCCCAAGGCTTTCTGAACCGCGTCGGCGGTTTGTGAAACGGTTGAGCCTTCCGGAATAGTAAGACGGTTATTCGTTGTATTGGGTCCCTGCATCAATTGCTTCACGATATCGTTGATGGAGGTTCCTACAACGAATTCATACGTTCCGCTTTGAATTGATTTCGAAGCATTTAGATTGTTAACGGCGTTGATATATTGTCGCACGTCATCAATAAGATCTTTATCGATAAGTTCCTGCGCAATCTCAGTGCCACTTGCTCCTTGCGCGATTTGAACGGTAACCACCTCTCCGTTTTTATGAAGGTGGTGGTGAGAAAAAACAAGAGAACCCACGAAGAGTGCTAGAAGGAGAGCGATGAGCGCATAAATACCGTAGCGAAAATGCGCAGGTACTTTCTTCTTAAAAGTTTCGAGAGGAGCGGGTTTACGCTTGGAATTTTTTTTTGCATGTTTTGCATTTTGGGAAAAAGTATTATTCATCTTGCTGGCCCTCCTGTTTTTTCTCGAGAATCCAGGAATGCTTGCAGAAAGAGTGCAGCTGCAACTTTGTCAACCTTTCCCTTCATGTCCTTTTGCTTCATGCCTGAAGCGGCCATTGATTGCTTTGCTTCTTTAGACGAGAACCGCTCATCAACAAAGGTCATAGGAATGTTCAACTTCTTTGCGAGGGCATCGGCTTCAGCTTTAACTTTTTCAGCTTGCGGACCTGTTTCTCCTGCAAGTGTTTTTGGAAGCCCAACCACAAGAAAATCCGGTTCCCAGTCTTCAAGAATGCGCTTGAAGGAAGGAGCGACATTGAAAACGTCTTGTGCGGAAAGAACCGCTAAAGGATTTGCAATGGTGGTATCTCTGTCAGAGACGGCAACGCCAACGCGAATAGAACCTATGTCGAGGGCAAGGTAGCGCACTGTTTATTTCTCATCTTTGTCGGTTGCTTCTATTGTGTCTTCGGCATCCACGCCAGTGGTCTGATTGGAGGCATCGCTTTCGCTTTGAATGAGATTTCTTAAAAAGCTCATAGCACTGTCAGCGTCCGTTGCTTTCTCTATTCCACCTTGCGCCATGTTTTCGCGTCCACCACCGCGGCCACCATATTCTTGTGCCACTTTTTTAATCAAATCGCCTGCGTTGAATCCGGCTTTAACCGCATCATCGGTTCCAGCAGCCAAAAGGACAACCTTCTTCTCGGGCGTTTCGCTGATGAGAAAAGCGGCGGTCGGCTCTTTAGTTTTCTTCTTAATTTGGTCCCAGGCTCCTCTGAGCTCTTGCGAGTTGCGCCCGTCAAGACGCGCAAGAACAAGTTGGTAACAGTTCGTCTGAATTGCAGCACCAAGAGCTTTCACGACAGCATCATCGTTTTTGCCAGATAAGGCAGCCGAGAGGCGCTTCTTCATCTCCTTCGCGTAAAGGCGTGCATCTGCGACCGCCCCTCCCACGCCCAAAGGCGAAACTTTCAATTGCGCAGCGGCATCGTCTAAAACGTCTAAGCGCTCATCTACCCAAGAGAGGGCCCCCAAAGAGGTGAGCGCCTCTATGCGTCGAGCGGCTGCTCCCACAGATGATTGCCCTGTGATTTTGAAGAGTCCTAGCTCGGCGGTGTTTTTGGCGTGCGTGCCTCCACAGAGCTCTTTGGAAACCTCAAACGTTTTGCCGTTCTGCTTTTTTCGCACCAAGACAACGCGCACGGTGTCGGCGTATTTCTCGGAGAACTGAGCGACGGCGCCGGCTGCTTTCGCCTCTTCGAGGTCCATGATGTCGGTGTGAACGGGAAGGGCAGCAGCAATAGCCTCGTTGACTTTGCGTTCGATGTTTTTAAGTTGTTCTGGGCTGAGCGCTTCAAAGTGCGTGAAATCAAAACGCAAACGGTCCGGGCCTACGAAGGAACCGGCTTGGTGCACGTGGCTTCCGAGCTCTTCCATGAGAGCAGCATCCAAAAGATGCGTTGCGGTATGGTTGCGCTCAATAAGGGCGCGTCGCATCACGTCAACGTTTGCCACGAGAGTGTCGCCGACAGCAATCGTTCCCTTTTCAATTTTTACTTTGTGTGCGTAAAGGCCGAACTGGTCTTGAACGTCTTTGACGTTTGCGAGAAGAACGTTTGCATTGGCTGCGCTGCCGGAGCGGTCTGCCGTGCCTTCGCCCTGTGCGCAAGCCTCAAACACACCCGTGTCTGCAACTTGACCACCGCGTTCCGCATAGAAGGGGGTCTTGTCCAAAACGACCGAGACGCTTCGTCCCTCCCCCGCTTTTTGTGCGGGCCTTCCGGTCTCGTCAACGATTTCTAAAACGCGCGCCTCAGCGGTGGTCGTTTCATAACCCAGAAATTCTGTTACGGGGATTTTCTCGGAAAGCTCCGTCCAAATATCGACGTTTTTCCATGCATCGATTTCGGTTGCACCAGCCTTGCGCGCTCTTTCTTTTTGCGCATCCATCTCTTTTTTGAAGGCATCTTCGTCAACGCTAAAACCGCGCTTCTGAGCAATCTCTTTCGTGAGCTCCAAGGGAAAACCGTAGGTGTCGTGGAGGGTAAAGGCAACCTCGCCAGAGAGAGTTTTAGTGGACTTTACTTGGTTGTTTTCGCAGGCCTCAGAATTATTCTCAGAGTTTTCCAGCTTGTCCAGCTCTTCCTCAAGATAGTTTTGACCTGTTTCTATGACGGCTTGGAAGCGATCTTCCTCCGCTGTCACTGTTTTGTCAATCAAGGAAGCGTTGAAGATGAGCTCAGAATACGTGTCGCCCATGAGGTTCGTAATTTCTGCTACGAAATTCACGAGAAAGTGATGCGCAATACCTAGCAGGCGCCCATGGAAAATAGCGCGGCGAAGAAGGCGGCGCAGCACGTATCCGCGCCCCTCGTTCGACGGCAGTATGCCGTCGGCAATCATGAATGTGACCGCGCGTGAGTGATCGGCGATGATGCGCAGTGAAGCATCGTCGGCGTCGTTTTCGCCAAACTTTTTGCCCGAGAGTTTCTCGGCGAGCTCGATGAGGTGATGCAAAATGTCGCCGTCGTAGTTGGAAACTTTGTGCTGCATGATAGCGGCGATGCGCTCAAGGCCCATGCCGGTATCGACATTTTGGTGCGGAAGATCAACGAGCGTTCCATCTTCCTGGCGGTCGTATTGCGTGAAAACGAGGTTCCAAAATTCAAGGAAGCGGTCGCAATCACAGCCCGGCGCGCAATCGTTTTTACCACAACCCACCGAGGGTCCCTGGTCAAAATAGATCTCGGAGCATGGCCCGCAAGGACCGGTTGGCCCTGCCGCCCAGAAGTTATCTTCTTCGCCGAGTCTCGTTATGTGGTCAGGAGAAACGCCAAGGTCAGTCCAGATTTTCTCAGCCTCGTCGTCCCTCTCGAAAATGGTGAAGTAAAGCTTTTCCAAGGGAAGGCAAAGCACGTTCAAACAAAAATCGAGTGCCCAATCGCAGGCCTGGCGCTTGGAATAGCCGCCGAACGAAAAATTCCCAAGCATCTCAAAGAACGAAAGATGGCGCCCATCAAGACCAATCACATCGATGTCGTTGGTGCGCAAACATTTCTGGCAACTCGTCGCACCGATGGCCCCTTGCAGTGTTTTCGTGCCGAGAAAATACTGCTTGAACTGGTTCATTCCCGCGTTAGTGAGAAGAAGGGAGGAGTCTTCAGGGATGAGAGAGGAGGAAGGAAAAACCTTTGCTCCATGTTTTTTGAAGTAGTCGAGAAAAGACGCGCGAATCTCGGCTGAAGAAAGCGTGGGAAACGTGTCCATGTCTGTCGTTGTTGTTGGCTTTTGCAAAGCGCTTTGAGTCGCAGAATCTCCGCTCACAAAATTTTCGTTATTTTTTCCAGTGGAATTTATCATGCTTCTTAACTTTCCTAGGGTTCGGTTTTGGCAAAATATCCTGCTCGAGGTCGTTGTCGCTTACGAGCAAACTTGTGTCGTAGAAGTTGTCATCATCTAAAGCATCAGCAGAAGGAACGATGGAACCATCCGAGCGGACAAAGGGGGTCCCTTGGAAGAAGGCGCCGTCGTAGGAGACGATTTGGCGCTTCGTTTTCGTCTCGAAATAATAGATGAAAACGCCCTTAATAGCAGCGGATATAGGGATGGAGACGGCAACACCAACCGCCCCTCCCAAAGCAGAACCAATCACGATAGCCAAAAGAGACATCGCAGGATGGACCTGGACGGTCTTCTTCATAACGAGCGGACTAATGAGGTTGTCCGTAATGTTTTCTGCAACGATTGCCACAATAAGCGTCCAAAGAGCGCAGATGGGGCTCACGATAAAGGCCGTAATGGTGGCAATTCCCGCTGAGAACCAAGGGCCGACAACGGGCACAAAATGAAAGAGTGCGGTAATTATTCCCATCAGAGGAGCGTAGGGCTGCCCAACAATCGTAAAGCCGATAAAGGCAAGAATACCTCCGACGGTACTGGTGATAACGATGCCGCGCATATAGCCACCCATCGAACGCGAGGTGACAGCCAGAAGAAGGGAAAGATCTTTTCTATGCTTGGGGCCCGCAATTATTGAGAACTCTCTCACGATTGTGGGATAGTCGGCGGCAAGCCAATAGGCGCAGATGATGCCTAAGAAGAACATGAAAATTCCGTTTGCGGTATTCATTAAATTGGGCAAAAGGCCATTCGTAATTTGCGTCGCCAAATCCGAGGCCATTTTCGTTCCCCACGCTGAAAACGAATCCCAAAGCGCTTGGATGTTCGTACTGATACCAAACATAGAAACACTGTCGGTTGATGAAAAGAGATCTCTTAACCAGACTTGCACCTCATGCATGTAGGCAGGAACACGATTAAGAAGATTCAGGAATTGTTCGGTAGCAGGAGGTCCCAAGAGAGCAACGATTCCCACAAGCACTCCAAGAACAATAATGAGGGCAATAAGGGAACCAACGTTTCTTGGAACGGAATTCTTTGCTAAAAAGTTAACGATGGGGCTACAGATAAAACCCAAGATAATGCCCACTGCGAGAAAAAGGATGACAGAACCTAAGTGCCCTAAGGCAGCGAAGATGGCAATCAAAATGAGAATGGCACCAACAATCGTCCACACGCGAAACATGCGAAGCTTATCAACGGCGCTCATCTGTTGAAGAGCAGCAAGGGCAGAGGTCTTCTCGGCAGGCATGTTTACGGAAACTTCTGAGGGGGCTGTTTTTTCAGAAGCTGTTTTTTCAGACGCTGTTTTTTGTGAAATTTTCTTTGTTTTTTCTGCCATCGTTGTCCTTTTGAATTTCTGCTCTTCCGCGTTTTAAGCTTTGTTCGATGGGCACCAATCTTGTTTCTACGCCTCAATTTGAACTTTGATTTTTTGAAGAGTTTTGCGCAAAAAGCGCGACACCTGAACTTGCGAGACACCCAGCTTTTCGGCGATTTCAACTTGCGTCATGCCGTCGATGAAGCGCATCTTAATCATCTCTTGCTCTTCTCTCGAGAAGTGCGCAACGGTTTCTTGAATCACCATGCGGTCATCGGCACCTGCAAGTTTTTTGTCTTCGTTTGCGTAGTGGTCGATGACGGAAGGTGCCTCATCGTCTCCTGCTGCCCCCGCTTCAAGCGGAATCGAGACATAGGCGCTTGACGATTCCAGCGCTTCCAAAACCTCGTCGACACTCACGCCAAGCTCTTTTGCAATCTCTTCAACTTTGGGGCTTCGCTGGAGTTTCTCGGTAAGTTCATCGTTCGTTTTATTAACCTTTGCCGAGAGCTCCTGTAGACGTCTCGGCACGCGTACCGACCAGCCCTTATCGCGAAAATGGCGTTTTATCTCGCCCAGAATGGTGGGTGTGGCATAGGTCGTGAACTCAAGACCGCGCTCTGGCTCGAAACGGTCAATCGCTTTGATGAGGCCAATTGACCCCACCTGCACGAGATCTTCGATGTCCTCGCCGCGATTGCGAAACTTGGCCGCAAGAAAGCGAACGAGATTGAGGTGGTTGACAATAAGCTCCTCACGAGCGCTTTCGTCGCCCAATTCCTTGTAGCGACGAAAAAGTTCGTGCGTCTTCTGTTTGTCCCAGGAAAGTTTATTCTTCTGCATTTTTAACAACAGTCAAAAGATTGTTTTCTGCGTTTACCGAGAAAGAATCGGTCAAAGCGTCCAAAACCATAAGCGCAAATTCGGGGGCCGTCACGTCCTGCCCCGAGATGTTGATAGCCTCTTCGTCCTTCTTTTTCTTCTCATTCCCAAGCGAGAAGGTCATTGTAAAAGACCCCTCCCTCACAGAAAAGTCGACGTTTACCTCGTCTTGTTCAGTGGAGAGCGCATAGATAAAAGCTTCCTCTGCAACCATGCGCGTGTCTTGCGTCTCGTCGAACGAAAGCGAAATTGACTCGGCAAGGCTTGCCGCAAACGTGCGAAGCGGCCGAGCAAACTTGGGCTCTGCCGGGATAGTCAGGGTTACAACTTCTTCTTTCATACGTTGTCCTTACGATTTTCTTTCATCGGTTTGCTACGCGTCTCGTTATTTCCGAGAAGCCCCTCTCGTTGCAGGCTTTTTAGCAGCATTTTTCCGGGCTGTCGTCTTCTTAGCAGGCGTCTTTTTCGCCGTTGATTTTCTGGTCGTCGTTTTTTTAACCGTAGTCTTTGCAGGAGCCTTCTTGGCTGCCGTTTTAGCAGGGGCTTTCTTCGTCGTCTTTGTCTTTGTTGCCGTATCCGCCTTTGTTGCCGTCTTTTTGGCAGTGGCTTTGCGCGTCGTCTTCGTTTTCGCTACTGCTTTTGCCTGCTTCGGTTTTTTCTCGGAAATATCGACGTATCCCGCAGGCTCATCCAAATCGTCCATCGAAAGATCTTCCCAGATGTTCGTGGTTTTCTCGACGTCTGTGGGAGAGCGGAAGTAATCGTCGTCGTCCCAATCGTCTGTGTCGCTATCGTAGATGTCGGCACCAAGGTCGTCGTCAATCTCGTCGATTTCGATATCGAAGCCCGTGTTCTCGTGGTTTCCCGCATTGAAAAGCGCATGAGAAATTTGTCCCGCAGAAAGCTTGGAGGCTCCCTTTTTGTTCGAGCCTTTACCGGAAGCCAGCTTGGATACAGCACCAGAAACAGCACCTGCCGCTTTGTCCACAACGCCTGTTACCGCCGTTGTTGCACCGGCCGCCGCTCCCGAGATTGACTTCACATCGCCTAAGATTTCATTGACATGAAGAAGGTCTAAAGAGAGCGCGTCGATGGTTGTCTCGGCCTTATGGATGAGGGGATCAACTTGCGTAACACCAGGTTGGAGGGCCTCTATGGTGGTGTCGATGCGTTGGATGGTGGAGTCTAAATCTTGCGCGACATCGTCGACGCGATGGCGCACCTTTCGAAGGGTTAAGGCGAGCTCAGCGCCTACCCACGCGAAGGCGGCAATCAGGATAAGGAGAAGAATCATAACGGCAATATTCATACGTTTCTCATCTCATTTCTCTTCTTTATTTTTTACGTGTCCGTCGTTGTTTGCGCGCGGCCTTGAGCGGTATTTTTAAGCAAGGCGCTTTCCGTCCCTCTTCATACCGCAATACAACCGTGCACAAGCATCTAAAAGTATACTCTTACTCGCCTTTAATCTTTTTGAGAGCTTCAACTCTTTCTCCTTCCCAGCCACGCGGGCCGGGCGCGTAAAAATCGCCCTTTTCAAGACCGTCCGGCAAGTATTGCTGAGAAACCCATCCACTTGCATAGGAATGCGGGTATTTGTAACGCCCATACGTGTCTGAGCCCGGACGATGTCGGTCACGCAGATTGTTGGGCACTTCTCGGCGGGGGCCGTTTTGAACCTCGTTCATGGCTTTTTCAATTCCTGCAACGGCCGCGTTTGATTTAGGAGCAAGTGCCAAGTACGTTGCAGCTTGCGCGAGGTTAATCTGACACTCCGGATATCCTATGACTTCAGCCGCCTTGAAAGCGGCCTCAGCGACGAGAATTGCTTGGGGGTCAGCATTTCCAATGTCTTCGGAGGCGCAAATAAAAATTCGGCGCGCGATAAAGCGGGGGTCTTCACCTGCATCAATCATGCGCGCAAGCCAATAGAGGGCAGCGTCTGGATCAGAGCCGCGCATCGACTTTATGAAGGCCGAGATGATGTCGTAGTGCATGTCTCCCGACTTGTCGTAAGGAAGGCCGTGACGTGGATTTGCCTCCTCGATATTTTCGACAGAAATTTTTATAGGCGCTGACGAGGTACTTTCTTGCCCGGGCTCTGTGGCCATTTGTGCGGCAAGTTCAAGAGTGGTAAGAGCAGCGCGTCCGTCGCCTCCGGCAAGGGTAACTACCGCCTCCAAAGCATCATCTTCCAGCTGAAAGCGGTTATTAAGCCCCTCTGGTGACACGACGGCCCGTGCCACGAGCTCTACTATAGCCGTATCCGAAAGTGCAGTTAACTCGATGACCCGAGAACGTGAAAGAAGAGCTGAGTTCACCTCAAAATAGGGGTTTTCAGTGGTGGCGCCAATTAAAACCACGGTTCTATCTTCTACCGCATGCAGCAGTGCGTCTTGCTGGCTTCTGTTGAAGCGGTGAATCTCGTCGATAAAGAGAATCGTCCTATTTCCGCTTGTCATCAAGCGATTTTTTGCAGCTTCAATTTCTGTGCGAAGGTCCTTTACCGTGCCAGTAATTGCCGAGACCTCTACAAAAGTTGCCCGCGTTACGTTTGCGATAATGCGCGCCAGGGTCGTTTTACCCGTACCTGCCGGTCCGTAAAGGATGATTGAAGAGAGGGCGTCGTGCTCAATAGCTCTGCGGAGCCATGAGTTTTTCCCCACAGCCTCTTCTTGTCCCACAAACTCCTCAAGCGTTTGAGGGCGCATCCTTGCGGCTAGAGGGGCATTTACAAAGGCAATTTTTCTCTCCTGCGCATCAAAGAGAGAGTCCATTTGCAGATTATTTTTGTTTGCGACAGTACGCTTTTTTGTTGATTTCATTAATCCTCTTCGTGTTTATTCAATTTTTTCCTGCTTGAATCTTCGTAGCAGCTTGGATCTTCGTAACACTGTAAGATTCCCACTTTTCCCCACCAATTATTCTCATTTGTTATTAAAGTCTTTTCCAGTTACCATTTCAAGCGATGAAAGACGAGATCACTTTAAATAAACAGCTTCCCGAGAAGGGACTAACGCCACGCGCCCTCATAATTGGAGGCGTTGGATGCGTCGTCCTTACGGCAAGCTCGCTCTTTGTCGCTTTAAAAATGGGAGCCCTCCCCTGGCCCATCGTTTTTGCGGCCCTCGTCTCGGTGGTCTTTTTGCGCCTTTTCAAAAGTCGCAATCTCCACGAAGCAAATGTTTGTCATGCGGTTATGAGTGCAGGCGCTATGGTTGCAGGAGGTCTTGCCTTTACGCTCCCTGGCCTATGGATTTTAGGCGCACACTCAGACGGCCTCACCGAGATTTCATTTTGGCAGATTCTTTTAACGGCTCTTTCCGGAACGGCCCTTGGCCTCATCATTGCCGCTTCCCTGCAGCCTCTTTTCATACGTCGCAAGTGTCTTGCCTACCCCATTGGAACAAGTGCTGCTCAAACGCTCTTTGCGACCGATCAAGCTGACGGCAAAGATGCAAAAACATTTTTTGGAGCCATGAGTCTCTCTGCTCTTTTTGCCCTTCTCCGAGACAACCTTGGCTGGATGCCTGCCTTCTGGAGTGCCGGCAACATTATTCCCGGCGTGTCTTTGGGCATCATGAACTCGCCCATGATGGCCTCGATTGGTTTCATCATTGGAACGATTCCTGCGGGCGTTTGGTTTCTGGGCGCCCTTATATCGCTTTTAGGAATTGGGCTTCTCCTTCCTGCCCTAGGTATTATTAGCGCAGAGGCGGTAAATGGCTGGCAAACGTCTCTCGGCCTTGGCCTCATGATGGGAACAGGAGCAGGAGCTGTTCTTCTCAATGTTTTCTCGGCAGCGTGGGGCAAATGGAAAGCGAGCAAAGAAGCGAGAAACGCAAGCGAGGCCAGTGAGGCCAGCAACGAAAGCGAAACGTCTAAAGTAGGCGGCATAGACAAGAAAAGCGAAACGAAAGATACGCCTCAGTTGCCAAGCAAGAAAGAAAACGGAGATCTTTTCGCCATCCACTTCCCCCTTCAGTGGCGCGCCCTCATAATGTCAGCGGTTGCGTGTCTCGTTTGTTTCTTGCTGCACCTTCCCCTCGTCGCGACCATCATCATTCTTTTGGGCGCTTGGTTTTGCGGTTTTATTTCGGCGTGGCTCACGGGCACCACGGGCGTGAATCCCATGGAAATATTTGGCGTTCTCGTCCTTCTTCTCATTCAGCTCTTTTGCCATTCTCTTTCGCTTCTCTCCCTTTTTGTGGGAGCGGCAATCGTTGCGGTTGCCTGCGGCATCGTAGGAGATGTCATGAACGACTTTAAAGCAGGAGACCTTCTTTCAACGAGACCGCAAGACCAATACTTAGGCATGGTTTTTGGTGGCTTAATTGGAGCGGTCGTTGCCTCGGCCATGCTCTTTGCGCTTTTTAAGGTCTACGGACCGGACGCTTTCGGCCCCCAGTCGTTTTTTGTCTCAGCTCAGGCCTCTGTGGTGGCGACAATGGCGGGAGGCATTCCTGTCGTGCCAGTATTTATCGCTGGAATTTTCATCGGACTTATCCTCGCACTTTGCAAACTTCCGGTGATGACTTTAGGTTTGGGCGTCTACCTGCCGTTTTACATGAGTGCCGCTGCTTTTCTTGGCGCGGCTTTACAGGTTGCTCTTGCTTCTTACGACAAAAAGAAGTTCAAAACAGAGAAGAAAAGAAGGGCGAAAGAAGAAACGTATGCCGCAGCCGCCTCTGGCGTCCTGGGCGGAGAGTCGCTCATTGGCGTAACGAGCGCTCTTTTCGCGCTCTTCTCGACATTTCACTTTTAAAGCTTGAAATAACTACGACAATTTTGAGAGGGCTTGCCCTAAAGCATCGCCGACGTGCTCAATCTTTGTTCCAAGGTCTTGCTGCATCTTAGGAAGGCTCGAGACGACAAACTCGTTAAGAACGTTCGATGTGACGTCGTTGATGATGCCGTCGGTTGCATTGCTTACCGCAACCTCAACTTTATCCGCGATTTTCTCGAACTCTTTTAAGACATCGGTTTGAGGCGTCTCGCCGGTGGGAATGCCTGCAAGCGCAGAACCATGAGCTTGAATTGCTATCGCTAAATTGACAACAGAACAGAAGATGAAAAGCGGCGACTTTTTCGCAAGCAAAGCTCCCAGCAAAAAGACGGCAGGGATGACCACGCCGCCGATGCAAAGATATTTCGTTGCCACAACAGATCCAAGACCGATTAAAGCAGAGGGAATTCCCCACGCAGGCCAAGCGACCATCATCGCGGTCGTCATCGTGGCGACACCTTTGCCACCCTGAAAATCGTGCAACGCCGGAAAGCAGTGTCCAAGAGTAACAGCTGTGCCAGAAAGCATCGCAGCATCTTCTCTGGAAAGGGCAGGACCGGCAAGAGCAATCGTCAGCCATTGGGCAGCGACTGTTTTAAACGCATCACCAAAAAGGGTTATCGCACCGGCTTCGGGACCCAGAGCTGCAGCGATGGAGGCCATGCCAGGGTTTCCCTCACCCACTTGAGTTGCGTCTTTGCCGGCAAATTTCTTGGCCACCAAATCAGCGGTCAGAAAGTTTCCCGCAGCATAACTTGCAGCAACACCTGCGACCGCTCCTAAAGTGCTGGCCACTTTCCCTTTTTGTCGTTGCTGCTTTTTCGTTTTCATCATGTCCACCATTATGCCACTGTTAGAATAGATACATGGAGAAAAAATCAAGCGAACAAATAGCTTTTCACCCAAACGATCAAGCGCCCGAGAAGACCGAAGAGGTGCGAGAAAACAAACTCGCCCCCCACCTTGGAAAAGGTCCTTCCTTGGAGACCTTGGCGCGCCTCAACTCCGCCTACGGAGAAAACGGCCACGTCTACACAAGCCAATACGCAACGCCTGATTCGTCCGCTTTGCGCCGCGTTAACGACGCCCGCGACATCGCCTCCCCGTTGCGCCCAGCCTTTCTTCGCGATATCGAAAAAATTATGCACACACCTGCTTTCAACCGCCTTGCAGGAAAGACTCAGGTGTTTAGCTTTCGTGCCAACGACGACCTCACCCGACGCGGCCTGCACGTCCAGCTCGTCAGTCGCGTTGCCCGAGACATCGGAAGTGCCCTTGGTCTCAACACGGATTTGATTGAAGCAATAGCACTTGGCCATGACATAGGACACACCCCCTTTGGCCATGCGGGAGAGACCTTCCTCAACAACGTCTATCATGAGCGCACCGGCCGCTGGTTCTTCCATAATGTTCACTCCGTTCGCGTCCTCGATACGCTCTACGGCAGGAACTTGACGCTCCAAACGCTCGATGGAATTCTCGCTCATAACGGCGAGTACGAAGCGGCGCACTTCTCAACAAGCAATCTTTCAACCTTTGAAGAGTTCGACGAAATCGTCGAGCGCTGCATCGCAACGGGAAAAGGGGCGATTGGGAAAATTCGTCCCATGACACTTGAAGGCTGCGTCGTGCGCATCTCCGACATCATCGCCTACGTAGGCAAAGATCGCCAGGATGCGGTGCGTGCCCTGAAGGTCGGAAAAGACACGTTCGCAGACGGCCTGGGCTCCTACTACAACTCATGGGCGCTCGATGCTTTTATCGCCGACATTGTCGAGAATAGCCTAGGAAAAGGCGAAATTTCTATGAGCAAAGCCGCCTTTGAAGAGTTGCGCCGAGCGAAGAAGGAAAACGGCGAGAAAATCTATTTCGCAAACGAGGTTGGCAAAGAAACACGCGTGACTATCGCCCCTCTGTTTGAGATGGTCTACGACGCCGCCTACGAGGACCTGAAAGAAGGGCTCAGCAACTCTCCTATCATGGCGCACTCCATCCGCCCCATTCAAGAAGCGCTTTCGCATTACGGCAGAACCTACGATTGGGAAGCCGATTTCGACCAAACCGTCGTCGATTTTATCGCCAGCATGACAGACGATTACTTCATCGCCTACGTCGAGCATCTGGATAAAGAAGCGGCAAAACTTTTTCCCCATCGCGGTTACTTCGACAACCTTCTTGAGGCAAACTAAAAACAAATCAACCATCACCATTCGTTCAAAGGATTCGCATGAGCAAAGCAGATCAGATATTCGTTGAGTCAGTTGAAGATATTCTGAAAAACGGAACGACCACAGAAGGCGAAAAGGTTCGTCCCAAGTGGCCGGACGGAGAACCTGCCTATGCTATTAAAAAGTTTGGGTTGGTAAATCGCTACGATTTGCGCGAAGAGTTTCCGGCCCTCACCCTTCGTCGCACCGCTTTGAAATCTGCGATGGATGAGATTCTCTGGATTTATCAAAAGAAATCGAATCGCGTTGCCGACCTTAACTCTCACATCTGGGATTCTTGGACGGACGAACAAGGCACGATTGGCAAAGCGTACGGCTACCAAATTGGCCAAAAAGCACAGTATCCTGAGGGCGAAATGGATCAGATGGACCGTGTTTTGTACGACTTGAAAAACACGCCCTTCTCGCGTCGCATCATTACGAGTACCTACAACTTTGCCGACCTGCACGCTATGGAGCTCTATCCTTGCGCCTACTCCACCACTTGGAACGTCACGCAAACAAAAGGTGAGAAGCGCCTCACTTTGAACTTGCTTCTGAATCAGCGTTCGCAAGATATGCTCACCGCCAACAATTGGAACGTTGCCCAATACACCCTTCTCCTCATGATGGTGGCGCAAGTCAGCGACATGGTCCCCGGCGAACTTTTACACGTTGTCGCCGACGCTCACATTTACGACCGCCATGTCCCCCTTATCAAAGAGCTGATTGAGAGAAAACAATATCCCGCCCCCACCGTCCGCCTGAATCCTGAAATCCACGACTTCTACGAGTTCACCACCGACGACCTCATCGTCGAGAACTACGAGCACGGCGAACAAATCAAAAATATCCCAGTGGCAATCTAGGGGCAGTCTCAAAGGCGAGCAAGGATTGCCGAGGTTTTTCCAGGGGCGTCAGAAGTTCATTAAAGAAAGAAACACTATGAAACCCATTTTAAAGACGATAGTTTCTGTAACGAAGGATTGGGCAATAGGAGCCGCAGGAGACCTCCTCATCTACAACCCCAAAGACATGGCCTTTTTTAAGGAG
Source organism: uncultured Coriobacteriaceae bacterium (assembly GCA_947426865.1). Taxonomy (GTDB): domain Bacteria; phylum Actinomycetota; class Coriobacteriia; order Coriobacteriales; family Atopobiaceae; genus MGBC105563. Next base: position 53,831 of record CANEFS010000002.1, read on the forward strand.
CAGACGACAGGAGATATCGTCATCATGGGCTGGAATACGCTGCTCTCCCTTCCTCAGCAAAAGCCCCTCTCCAACAGGCGCAATATCGTTCTCTACGACAACGTTTCTTTCACGCAAGAAGAAGCTGCCGAAAAGGGCTTCGAAGTTGCCCACAACCTCGACGAGGTTTTTGAGCTTCTCGAAAAGCCTGACCCGAAAGGACTCATTGAGACAAATGTCGCTTGGTCGATAGGAGGAGCGATGCTTTACAAGACGCTTCTTCCTTATTGCGCAGAAGCACTCGTTACCATGAACGATGTTTGCTTAAAAGACAAAGCCGACGTTTTCTTCCCAAATCTTCTCGAAAATGCTGATTGGGAACTAGCTGCCGAAACGGACGGCGGCATAACAGAAGAGGGCTTTGACTATGCGTTTCAAACGTATAAAAACAAAGCCCCTAAAACGTTCTAAATTATTTCTAAAAGCTTCTCTAAAAAATTCTAAAAGCCTTTAAAAGTTTTCTTAAATATTTTTATTGGGCCTCAAAAGGGTGAATGGTCACGCCTTTTACAACGCGATTGACCGTCCCGGTGGGGCTCGGCGTATCGGGCGTATTTTCCACCTTAATTGAATTCTTAAGGGCAATCGCTTGAGCAACCAAAATGAAAGGGAGCGCCAAGTAGACGTCGGGAAGCGGCAGGAAGTCTTCGAAGGTAAAGGCTGTTCCCGAGAAGAGCTTTTCGTCAGAGCCCACATTTTGCTGGATAGCAACGGTCTCAAGCGCAATATTGTCCGAATCAATCTCGTTCAAGATATCCAAGTCGTAGTGGCGAGTATAGACGTCGTTTGAGACAAAAACGAAAACGAGCGTTTTGTCGTCCACAAATGACTTTGGTCCGTGACGATATCCCATTGAAGAATCCCATGAGGTTGCGATAAGGCCATGCGCAAGCTCGAGGATTTTCAGCTGCGCTTCTTGCGCAAGACCAGAGAAGCAACCCGAACCCAAAAACGTTACACGTTTAAAATTTCCCGAGAGCCACTTGGCAATTTTTTCCTCTTGATCTAAAGCCACCTGACCCATGCTAGCGGCCGTTTCAACAAAGAGGGTTTTTTCGGCAGAGGAAGTGGGGTCGAAGATGAGGGTTGCAAGTAAAGCCATGCAGCTAAACGAGCCTGTCATCGCAAAGCCTTTGTCGTTTGCTTTAGGGATGAGCAGTGTGTAGGCGCGAGGATCTGTCGCACCGGCTTTCGCGAGCTCCCCATCTGGAGCACAGGTGATGTGGAGGAAACGGATGTCTTTCACGAGCTTTCCGGCAATCTCTACGGCAGCAAGCGACTCGGGACTGTTTCCGGAACGCGCGAAGCTCACGAGCAGGCAGGGCTCTCCTGGATTGAGATAGTTGAAGGGCGCAGAAACGATATCGGTTGTCGCAATAGGAGAAAACGTGAAGGCATCTCTTTCACCTACGCGATTCAAATAAGGGGCGATGGTATCGCCTACGTAATCGGAGGTGCCGGCACCGGTAAAGACGACACGAATGGGACGGTTCTCACCCTTTGCTTCCAGTTCCTCTTTAAATTTTGCAAGAAACTCTTCGACCTCTTGCTTGTGCTCTTCGTAGATGGCAAGTGTTTCCTGCCAGAGCTCGGGCTGCTGCTGAATTTCTTTCGTCGTGATGTGAGCGCCTAATTCTTGGAGCTTCTCAGGCGTTTCGCTAAACAATGAAATCATGTGTCCTCTTTCTCGATTCGTATTTTTTCTCAATCCATTTCTTTCTTGATACGTTTTTCATCTCTCGATTCTAACGGTTTTTTGTAGCCTTCTCTAAATTGCTGCTTAGAATTTCTTCTGCAGTGTTTTGCATCTTCTCAACCAGGACACGCTTCTTGAGCGTTTTGTCGCGCCTCACCATGGGGCCAACGTAGACGGTAAAGCCGGGACGGCCAAGAAGGCGATTGAGACAAATCTTTTTTGTAGGCACGAGCGTGACGCAAATGATAGGAACTTTAAAAAAGTTCGCTAAACGAAACGTTCCGTTGTGGAAAGGATGAAGTTTAGTGGCGTAAGGATGAAGATTGCCCTCGGGAAAGATTAAGACGCACTCCCCCGATTCAAGTGCCTGCCTTTGCTTTGCAACCATTCCGCGCCAGTCAATGAGATTGTCGCCCACAAACACCGTTCCAAAAGCGCGCACTAAAGGACTGTAGATTTTGTTTCGACCGTTTTCTGCCAGCGAGAGAATTTGTAAATGCAAGGGCCAAAGGGCAACGCCTGCCATCGCCACGTCGAGAAGAGCAATGTGGTTGCAAACGACAAACGAGCTTCGAAATTTCTTTAACTCTCGGCGCGCCTTCCATTGGGGAAGCCACTTATACGTTAGGGGATCGGCAGGGGTTTTTGAAGTGGGGTCGGCGTTGGTAGCGTTGAAGGAATTGGGGGCGTTGCAGGAAGCAGCAGTGTTGGTGGCATGAGAGGCTTTGAGAGCAACGTCCTTTTGAGACGCTTGCTCATCAGAACTTTCCGCCCCGTTTCGCCCCTCTTCTTGAGGCCATGTTTTCAAGGAAGAGAAGTTATAGCGCACCGAAAAACCGTACCATAGTTTGAGGTGAATCTTTAGAAGCGGATAGGCGAAATGGTACAAAAGCGAATGCAAAAACTTTTGCAAGGGCGTTTCGAGCGGATTGAGCTCCGAGCGAGTTGGCTTGTGGATTCTCATACTTTTCGCCGGGGGAAGGAGGGCAGCGAGGGCGCCAAAGAAATTTCAGGAACAGGAAGAAGATTGCGCTCGTAAGCCTCGCGGTCTTCCTCGATTGCTTCCTCCTCCATCTTGAGAAATTGGACAACGCATGCAGGAACTGAAAACTGTTTTGCCTCTTCTTGGTAAAACGGTTTCCAGTGGCGACGCGCCTCGGGGTGTTCGGTCCAATAATCGATTCTGTCTCTCAACTGAAGCGAATCTTCAGCATCAAAAAGCGACTCTTCGCAAAGAGCAAAAGCTGAAGGAGCAGACAAGGGGGCTTTTCCAATGACCGGAATAGCGCCCGCAGCAAAACCTTCCAAAACGCTCATAGCCTCAATATCGACAAGCGAGGCATGCACGTAGAGATCGCACTTCTGCTCCAAGCTGAGAAGTTCTCTCTCGGAAAGGAAATCGAAACGGGCATCAACGCCAGCCTCTTCTGCTTGTCGCTTCAAGTCCTCTTCCAAGTTTCCTTTTCCACAAACATGCAACACGATATCGGAGACATGGCGAGAAGCGCCAATAGCCGCGATAATCGTCTTCTGGTTTTTCTCGGGAGCGTAACGGCCCACCGTCACAATGTGAATTTTTCCATCGTCAAAAGAAGCGTTCTCATCTGGTTGGAAGTAAGTAGGAACGCCGTTTGAAATCACGTGGAGATTCGTCTCGTAATCGTGCTCTTCTAGCTGCTTTTTAATCATTTCTGAAGGGCACTGGACATGACGAACGTGGTTGTAAAGGCGATGTTTGAAAAAGGAAAAAATTGCATCCGATAAAGCAGGAGCCTCGTCAAACCCAGCATTGTAGGTCATGTTTTGAGGCTGCAAATGGAAAGCCGCGCTCACAGGTATTTTATGCTTGCGTGCCCATAGAAGGGCTTGAGCCTCTAGAGTGAATGGCAGAAATAAATGCACGATGTCAACGTCGCTTAGCGCCTCTTCAAAAATCTCCGGACTTGGCTCCCCAAAGGTGAAACCGCAAGAAGAGGAAATACGCGTGATAAGGGGAATTTGGCGCATGGGAACGGGATAGGAATCGGGACCCTCAGCACCGTATCCAATCATCTTTACGGTATGGCCCATGTCGCGAAGAGCTTTGCAGTAGCGCGTCGCGCTGGCATAAATGCCGTTGGAGTTTCCTCTTAAATCATCTGTTACAAACGCTATGTTCATGCCGTCGTTTCAACCTTGGCGCTTAATACTTGCGCGCATCAGTTAATGCGTATCTTTCTGCTTTTTTGTAAGGCCTAATACAAACCCGTTTATAATGAATACGCACGAAGGAACATTTTACAACAAGCAAGGTGCTCAAAGTTTCAGGAGACATTCCATGGATTTTACAACCATACTTTTAATTGTTTTAACAGCGCTTATTTGCCTCGTTTTTATTGCGGTGCTCAATATTCTTTTCAAAAATCATTTTTCACTTGCAGCTTCAAAGCAAGAAGCCGATGCAGCACAAGCCACCGCCGAGCAGGGAATCGAAGCTGTCGCCCGACAACAAGCAGCTGACACTGCAACTCTTCAGGCAACCCTCGCCGCCCAGGCTCAAAATATCAACGTCCTCACTGAGCGCATGGACTCGCTTCGCAATTCCTTAACCGACCAACTCTCGCGCGATTCTCAAAACCTCACGGCGCGCATGATGGCTCAAATGGGACAGATTGACCAAAAACTTGCCGCGGTTAACACCGGCTTGGGTCAGATGTCGAATCTTGCAAGCTCTGTCGGCGACCTCCAAAAAGTACTCGGCAACGTTAAAACGCGCGGCAACCTGGGCGAGGTCCAGCTTTCCGCCCTCCTCTCCGAGATTCTCGCTCCCTCCCAATACGAGGAGAACGTCGCCACAAAACCGGGCTCGACAAAGCGCGTTGAGTTTGCCGTTCGCATCCCAACCGGGGGCAACGAAAAGATTCTTTTGCCCATCGACGCCAAGTTCCCTGGCGACACTTACGCTTCTCTCATAGACGCCAGCGAAACGGGTGATCCAGCTGCTTTAGAAACCGCCCGTAAAAATCTTGTAGATACTGTTCGAAGGGAGGCGAAGGACATTTCCGAGAAGTACATCTCGGTTCCCTCCACGACAAACTTCGCTCTTATGTTTTTGCCTTTTGAAGGGCTCTACGCAGAAGTCGTCCAACAGCCAGAGCTCATCGAGAAACTTTCAAGGGATTACTCAGTAACGGTTGCCGGTCCTTCAACGATTGTTGCCCTCCTCAACAGCTTACAAATGAGTTATCAAACCATCGCTATTCAAAAGCAAACAAACGATATCTTGCGTGTCCTTCAAAGCGTTAAAGCGGAGATGCCAAAGTACCAAGCAAGCCTTATGAAGGCAAAGCGTCAAATCGATACAGCCGGTAAGACACTGGATGAAATAATTACCACCCGCACGAATGTCATGGAAAGAAAACTGAAAGACATATCCCTTCCCAAACAGCTTCAAGGAGCAGGGAAAGAGCGAACTGATTCGAACTTTTCTCGCGACAGTTTTGAAGGGAAGGAAGCCCCCATCCAAGAAGTGGAATTTAAAACAGAAACTTTAGATGGTTAGATAGCCGGTCCGAAAAAACCCCGAAACATGTTCTGCAGCCTGGAGAGCCTGATTAAAAACGCTCAGTACCTGCTTATCCATTAAAGCAAAACAGGTATCTGCGAGCTAACGTAAAAAGCAATAGAAAAAAGAGAGTCATTATTTCTGTATTGCACTAGATGCGGGACTAGACGAAGAGGAGAAAAGCTATGTCTCATCCTCCTAAAATCATCTTTACGGACATGGACGGCACGCTCTTAGGTGCCAATCATCACCCCATCCCTGGTGATGAAAAAATCTTGCAACAGGTAGAGGCAGCGGGTGCCAAAATATGTTTTACGTCAGGACGGTTCCCAAAGGGCCTCATTCCTTTTCATGAAATGCTCAAGATTCACGGCCCTATCATTTCTTATTCGGGAGCCCTCATATTGGATGAGAAGGGGGAAGCGCTTTTCTCGACAACGTTTTCGCTTGAAGCGGCAAAGGAACTCCTTGCAGAGATTGAAACGTTTAAGCCTGGAATTTTCCGAGGCACCTATGGCTTTAATAATTGGGTCGTGCCAATCTCGGACAATCCCTTCTTGCAAGAGGAAGAGACCTACGTTTTAGCGAAAGCCATTAGGGACATCAACATCGATCCCTATTTCGAGAAAACCGGCCTTCATAAGGTTTTAGTTATGGGAGAACCGGAAGAAATCGTCGCTTTAGAAAAAGAGATTGTCCCCCGCCATCATGAGCTCAACATTATTCGCTCGAGTCCCATCTTTTTGGAATTCATGAAACGTGAAGCCAATAAAGGGTCGGCTGTCGAAAAAGTATTGGAGCATTATGGCATTGATAAAGAGGACGCAGTGGCCTTTGGAGACGCTCCAAATGATTTAGATATGCTGAACGCAGTGCTCCATAGCTACGCGATGAAAAACGCCTTCCCAGAAATCAAGAAGGCCGCCGCGCACGAAACGCAATATACCAACGAAGAATCCGGCGTCGCCCGAGAGCTTGCTCGCCTCTTCTCACTTTAGCAGCTCAGGCCCCGTATATTTTTTCGATAATTATTCTGAAGAAGATTGGCGAAGCCATTCGTAGGCAAAAACCGTTGCAGCTTGCGCCACATTAAGAGACTCAATCTTTCCCGTTTGGGGAATAGTGGCAAGAAAATCGCACTTCTTTAAAACAAGCTCAGAAATTCCTTGCTTTTCTGAACCCATAACAAGACCAACGCGTCCCGATAAAGGAGCTTTCCAAAGAGGATCATTTGTGTGCTCGGTCGCGCCCGTAATCCAAAACCCTTCACCCTTTAAAGTCTCGATAACAGAAACGAGATTGGGAACTTGAGCAATCGGAAGATGGGCAACCGCTCCGGCACTTGCTTTGTAAGCACCCGCCCCGACAGATGCTGAGCGTGCCTGCGGCATAATGAGCCCTGCAGCTCCAAGCACCTCTGCAGTGCGCGCTATCGCGCCCAAATTTCCTTGATCTTCAATATGGTCGAGAAGAACGACAAGCGCATCTTTTTTTCCTTGGCAAGTTGCAAGAATCTCCTCAAGAGTCGCATACGTGTAAGGCTCAACTTCTAAGAGAATTCCTTGATGAGAGGAGTTTTTAGCAAGATTTTCTAAAGAGCGATTTGAAACTGTCTCGATTAAAATGTGAGCCCTTTTAAGCTCTGCGACAATCTTATTAAGGCGATTGTCGTGTCCTTCTAAGAGGTGCTTCTCGGAAATGAAAGCGCGCTTGAGAGGAACGCCAGCAGAGAGCGCTTCGGTGGCGGCATGGCGGCCAAAAATATAGTGCGGAGTTTTCGCAGAGGTTGCATGCCCTAACTTGCCGCCTGTGCACCTTTTTCCCTGGGGGCGTTTTTGCTTCTTGTTCGTTATTCTCTTGTTCATTATTCTTTAATGCGCGTACCCTGCGGAGTGTCTTCAACTGTAAAGCCAGCCTCGGTTAGCTCATCGCGAATGGCATCTGCTGTGGCAAAGTCCTTGTTCTTGCGCGCAAGGTCACGAGCCTCAATAAGCGCTTCCATTGCCTTTTCTAAACTCGCAAAAAGTTCAACGCTAGTCTCTTGCGATTGCAAAGCATACTTCTTCGCAATTTCAACAACTGCCTTTTCCTTCACGCTGTCAGCGTTGTCGGCGCCCTTCGCGTCTTCCGCGCCTCCAGTTACTCCCGCACCTTTTCCTTTTGCATCCCTCACGTTCACGCCAAACACAGAGAGAAGCTCTTGTATCGCCTTCGAGGCTGCTTCGGCCTCATCTTTTGTGCCGGGTTTATCGGTGTTGGCTGTCTCAAGCCACTTGTTCGCTTTGTTCTGAAGATCAAAAATAGCGGCAAGAGCAGAGGCACTATTAAAGTCATCGTCCATGGCCTCTTCAAACACGGCGCGTGCCTCTTTTGCCGCAGCAATCAAAGTGAGGCCATCCAAGTTTTTCTCGGCATCCGGAGTTGCGAAGGCGTGCGCTGCTATCCAATCAAGGTTCGTGACGGTAGAAGCAAGTTTACCCAGGCGTCCAGCGGCTCCCTTTAGACGCTCAAAGCTAAAGTCCATCGAGGAGCGATAGTGCGTTTGCAACATCAAAAGGCGCAACGCGTTGGCGGGATAGTGGTCGAGAACCTCTTTGAGCGTGAAGAAATTTCCCAGCGACTTGCTCATCTTCTCGCCATCCACGCGAAGCATACCCGTGTGCATCCAGAGGTTTGCCAAAGGCTCGCTCCAGCATCCAGAAGCCTGTGCGGCCTCGTTTTCATGATGCGGGAAAATGAGGTCGGCGCCACCTCCGTGGATATCGATGGGCGTCCCTAAATACTTATGAACCATCGTTGAACATTCCGTGTGCCAGCCGGGACGGCCTTCTCCCCATGGACTTTTCCAGGAGGGCTCGCCAGGCTTGGCCGCTTTCCAGAGTGCAAAATCGAGCGGATCTTTTTTGTCTTCGTTCTCCTCGATGCGCGCGCCAACTAAAAGTTCGTCCACTTTTCTCCCCGAAACACTTCCGTAGGTCGCACAACTTCTCACCGAGAAATACACGTCTCCGTTATCGGCCGCATAAGCGTGGCCCTTCTCGATAAGCCCTTCAATCATTTCAATCATCTGGTCGATTTCTTCGGTTGCACGGGGGCGAATGTCGGGTGCTAAAACACCAAGGCGCTCCATCTGCTCAATGAAGGCGTCACTGAAAGTGCGTGCAACTTCTGCCGCATCTTTTCCCTCATCTTGAGCACGCTTGATAATCTTGTCGTCAACGTCCGTTAGGTTTTGCGCAAACGTGACAGCGTATCCCTTGTGAATGAGGTAGCGCCTGATCACATCGAAGGCCAAAAACGTGCGCGCATTGCCGATGTGAATCTGGTCGTAGACAGTAGGGCCGCACACATACATAGAAATCTTGCCGTCGTGAATGGGGTGCAACTCTTCTTTTTTGTGAGTTTGAGAATTGTAAATCCGCATGTTATTTCCTCTTTAATTCTTTTCAAGAAGACACACAGCGCTTGCCGCAATCCCTTCTCCCCTTCCGAGAAACCCTAACTTTTCTGTTGTCGTTGCTTTGATGCTTATGGCTGCGATATCACAATCGAGAACAGAAACGATTGCTTTTCGCATAGCCTCTTTATGCGGCCCAATTTTTGGGCATTCACAAAGAACGGTGATGTCGGCATTTTGAAATTGAAAATCGTGTGTCTCGAGCAATGTCTCCACTTCGCGCAAAAGCTGAAGGGAGTCAGCTCCCTTAAACGAAGCGTCGGTGTCGGGAAAAATCTCTCCAATGTCTGAGGCGCCTTCAATTTTGGCAGCACCCAAAAGCGCGTCCATTAAAGCATGAACGACAACGTCTGCATCGGAGTGTCCCGCAAGCGCGCGTTCACCTTCAAAGAAAACGCCGCCCAGAATAAGCTTTCGTGAAGAGGCAGAGGTATTCTCGAAAGCGTGAACGTCGAATCCTTGTCCAACGAAAATCATTTAAAGACCTCGCTTCGCCTCATGCGAGCCTTCGTTTTTAAGGCGAGTATTCAGGAGAGCCTCGGCCACCACCAAATCGATGGGAAGTGTGACTTTGATGTTGTCTCTTTGCAGGTCGAGACAACCCACTTTCTTGCCCGCATTTTCTACGAGACTCGCGTCATCGGTTCCTTCAAGACCGATGCTCATCGCAAGCGTATGGGCGTCTCGAAGATCAGCTTTTCTAAATGTTTGAGGCGTTTGAATGCACCAATAACGAGCGCGATCGGGCGTGCCGCAAACGGTCGCATCGGAGTCGACCACCTTGAGCGTATCGACCGAAGGATAGCCAACGACCATCCCCGCCAAATCTTTTCGCAGGCGAAGATTTCTGATGGTGGCCTCAATCGTATCGGAGGTAACAAGCGGGCGCGCTCCATCCAAAACGGTCACAAAATGATGAAGGGGGTTCACTGCCGCAAGCCCGTGGCGCACACTTTCCTGGCGCGTCGTTCCGCCTTGTGCCAATACGATGGGAACAACAGTGGGAAGACCTGAAACTAAGGCTTTTACCTCGGCGAGGTCTTCACCGCGTACAACAACAATAATTTCTGCCACAGAGGGAGCCGCATCGGCCGCAAGAATCGACCAGGTCAACAAAGGAGAACCTGCCAGAGGTGCCAAAATTTTGCTGAAGGAAGAATCCTCCCCTATATCTTTTGCAATGATGGCGGAAATCTCGTCGGGATAATCGCCGTCATGCGCGGCGTTAAAGCGTTCAGAAGTTCCTGCAGCGACGATGATGGCAGAGGTGTCGGAGGAGCCAAAAGCGGTCGACAAATGTGTGAGTTCTGGTTTTTGTTCTACGTGTAACACCGCTCGGTCCTCCTTATGCCTCTCTCGCCTTTTTAAGATTCCGATCCAGCATGCAAACGGGGCGCCTCAGAATCTCCTAATCCACCTTCAGCACCACGGCTGTGCGAGGGATTCTCGAACCATTGCTCATGTGGCGTCTCTTGGCTGAGCGTCTCGCGATAGCTGGGTTCAGGAATTTCGCCCTTGGTGTGCTTGAACTTGAGCTTCTCGCCTTTTTTATCGGCCTCAACGAGCACAATCTCGCCTGGCTTCCATTTGTTTGCGAGAAGTTCTTCTGCCAGCTTGTCCTCAATCATCGTTTGGATAGCACGACGCAAAGGACGCGCTCCGTAAATGGGGTCGGTGCCAATTTTTGCAAGGAGCTTACGTGCAGAATCGCTCAACTCGATTGACATGCCTTGCTCAATCATGCGATTGCGAAGGTCACGCATCATCAAATCAACAATACTCAGCAATTCATCATCTGCAAGCGCATTAAACACGACGGTCTCGTCCACGCGGTTCAAAAACTCGGGACGGAAATGTTTTTTAAGCTCCGACATGACGCGGCTTTCAATCTCATCTTTTGAAAGGCCGGTGCTTCCGGTGTCTCCAAAGCCAAGAGTTGTCGTGGTGGCAATGTCGCGTGCGCCAATGTTGGACGTCATGATGATGACGGTGTTCGTAAAATCAATCTTGCGACCCTGACCGTCAGCTAAGCGCCCCTCATCCAAAATTTGCAAGAGAATATTGAAGACGTCGGGGTGGGCCTTCTCGATTTCGTCGAACAAGATGACAGAGTAAGGCTTTCTGCGAACCGCTTTTGTCAGCTCTCCGCCTTCGTCGTAACCCACATACCCCGGAGGCGCTCCCACCAATTTGGAAACGGCAAACTTCTCCATGAACTCCGACATATCGAAGGTAATCAATGCATCTTCTGAGCCAAACAAGAACTCTGCCAAAGACTTGGCAAGCTCTGTTTTACCGACGCCAGAAGGTCCTAGGAAAATGAAGGAGCCACCGGGGCGGCGAGGATTTTTAAGCGGGGAGCGGCTGCGCCTAATAGCGCGTGCTATCAAATCAATCGCTTGGTTTTGTCCAATAACGCGCTCGTGCAACACTTCTTCGGCACGAAGCAGCTTGGAAGATTCGGCCTCTGTCAAATCGGCCACAGGAACGTGCGAGATGGAAGAGATGACATCTGCGATATCGGAAACGCTTACCTCAACGGTGACTTCGTCCAAAGTCTTGCGCCATTTCTCCTCAAGCTCTTCATGCTTTTTCAGAAGAGCTTTCTCTTTGTCGCGAAGCTTTGCCGCCTCTTCATACTCCTGGTTTTGAGCAGCCTGCGCTTTTTGGTCGCGTACGTGGGCAAGCTCTGCGTCGCACTGCGTAATCTCATGCGGCACCGCTACCTTGTGAACACGCGTACGAGCACCTGCCTCATCAATCACGTCGATGGCTTTGTCAGGCAAGAAGCGATCTTGGATGTAGCGCTCTGAGAGAACAACAGCACTTTCAATCGCGTCATCGGTGTAGCGGACATGGTGGTGCTTTTCGTAACGAGCGCGCAAACCTTGCAAAATCTCAATGGCATCGTGAACGCTTGGCTCGTTAATGAAGACGGGTTGGAAACGACGCTCAAAAGCCGAGTCCTTCTCGATATGTTTGCGATACTCTTCCGCGGTTGTAGCGCCAATCACTTGAATCTCTCCGCGCGAGAGGGGCGGCTTCAAAATCGAGGCTGCATCCACTGAGCCCTCGGCAGCACCGGCGCCAATAAGAGTGTGAATCTCGTCAATGAAAAGAATGACGTCTTTCGAGTCGAGAACCTCTTTAATAACGCTCTTAAGGCGCTCCTCGAACTCGCCGCGATACTTGGCTCCTGCCAAGAGAGCAGCAACATCAAGCGTCCAGATTTCCTTTTTACGCAGAGACTCTGGAACGGTGCCGCCCGCGATAAGTTGGGCGAGTCCTTCGGCAATAGCAGTTTTGCCAACGCCTGGATCTCCCAGGATAAGGGGGTTATTTTTTTGACGGCGTGCAAGCACTTGCATGACACGCTCAACCTCGGCATCGCGGCCGATAACAGGATCGAGCTTTCCGTCCTTAGCAAGTTTCGTTAAGTTGCGCCCAAATTCTTGGAGAGTGGAACCTTCTTGTTCGCCTCCAAGCCCTCCTGGCATCTGGCCCATAGGAACGCCGGCCATTGGCCCCATAAAGGAGGGTCCTAAGCGCACCTCCCCTATCATCGGTCCTCCCTTTTCTTGCGCGGAAGGATCTGACTTAATGAGATCGTCCACCGCATTGCGCACCGCGTCAGCAGAAATTCCCAAACGCTGAAGGACTTCTATAGCAACCCCATTTCCTTCTCGGATGATGCCGAGAAGAAGATGTTCTGTAGAAATGTAGCTTTGGCCACGCGTGATGGTCTCGCGATACGCTCCTTCCAAAACGCGCTTGGCGCGAGGAGTGAAGGGAATGTGGCCGCCGGATACGGGCTCAGCCTCTTTTTGGGTGATTTCTTTAACGGCCGCCAAAGCGTCGTCGTAGTTTACGTTAAGAGTTTTAAGGGCTGTCGCGGCAATGCCTGAATCTTGTTTCAAAAGAGCCAGCAGGAAGTGTTCAGTTCCTACATACATTTGGCCAAGCGAACGGGCTTGGTCTTGGGCAAGGCTCATGGCCGCGCGGGCCTTCTCGGTAAATTTATCAAACATAGTTTCCTCCTCAATTCCTCCTCTATGTTTATTCGAATACTTCGGGACGCAGGTGTGGGAAGGGCAAGACGTCTCTGATGGACGGCTGGTCGCAAAGAAGCATGGCCATGCGATCGATACCAATTCCAATTCCACCGGTTGGAGGCAGCCCGTATTCAAGGGCACGAATGTAATCTTGATCGTATTCCATCGCCTCGTCGTCTCCAGCAGCCTTCGCCTCAACTTGCGCCGCGAAGCGTGACTCTTGGTCAACGGGGTCGTTCAATTCAGTAAATGCATTTGCGTACTCGTGGCCTGCGATGATGAGCTCAAAACGGTCCGTGAGGCGAGGGTCGCTGGGCTTGCGTTTTGCAAGAGGCGAGACCTCCACGGGATAATCGCAAACAAAGGTGGGGTCAACGATGGTGCTTTCAACGAGCTCATCGTAGAGGGCAAAGATGAGTTTGCCCGCGCCCCAGCTATCTTCAATCTCTAGGTGATGCTTTTTGCAAAGCTCTTGTAAATGCTCTTTCGGCGTGTCAAGGTCGACCACTTCGCCGACAATCTCACTCACGAGCTCGGTCATGGGAGCGCTTCTCCAGGTGCCGGAAAGATTGATTTTCTGACCTTGGTAGTCGATGATGTCGCTGTCGCAAATCTCTGCGCAGGCAGCTTGGAAAATACCTTGTGCGAGCTCTTTCATGCCATCGATATCACTGTAGGCACAGTAAGCCTCAATCGTTGTAAACTCAGGGTTGTGCGTCTGGTCCATGCCTTCATTTCTAAACATACGACCAATCTCATAAACGCGGTCCATGCCGCCCACCACGAGACGCTTTAGGTGAAGCTCGGTAGCGATGCGAAGATAGAAATCGTTATCGAGGGCGTTATGGTGTGTAACAAAGGGACGTGCGTTTGCTCCGCCCAGCGTGTATTGAAGGATGGGTGTCTCGACCTCAAAGTAGCCTTCGTTGTCCATGTACTTTCTAATCGCGGCAATCATGCGTGAACGCCTCTTGAAAACTTCGAGGACCTCTTCGTTCGAAATCATGTCGGCGTAGCGCTGACGATAGCGAGTCTCTTTGTCGGCAAGTCCGTGGAACTTCTCGGGGAGAGGACGAAGGGCCTTCGCAAGCATCGTCAATTTTTCAGGAGCGACAGAAAGCTGGCCCGTGCGAGAGCGCATAACTTTTCCCGTGACGCCAATAATGTCGCCGAGAGAAACTGTTTTGAACAGCTCCCAGGCGTTCTCGTCAAAGTTATTGATGCGGAAAAAGAGCTGGATGGAGCCCTCTTTGTCCTTGAGAATCACGAAAGCGATTTTTCCCTGGTTGCGGATGGCCATAACGCGGCCAGCAAGCGTGACCTCGTCGTCGGTGTTCTCTCCGGAGCCAAGTTCTGCGTATTTTTCTTCCAGCTCTGCCGAGAAAGCATTCGGCTGAAAAAGCGAGGGATACGGATTGATACCCGCATCAATCATTTGCTGGCGACGCTCCCGGCGCATCGTGCGCTCATCTTGGGGGGCTTTAGCAGGCGCTTTGGCCGGTGTTTGGGCGGCTTCCGTTTTTTTTGTTGAGTTAGTTTCGGTCATGTTCTTCTTCTTTATTCTTTTGTTTGATTGCTACTTTTATCCGTTTGCTTCTTTTGTTTTGTGACTTGTGGGTGAAGTCTTTTTGTCTTCTTTTAGCTTCTTTCAAGACACAAAACGCCCGCCCCAAAAGCTAGGGTGGGCGCCTTCGTTTCTAAACGTTTTTTCTAACGCCCAATAAAAGTTATTTCATACTTTTTCTTCGAACCGTTGGGGGCGATAACTTCAATCTCCTCGCCTTTTTTGTGACCCATGAGAGCAGAGCCCACAGGAGACTCGTTCGAAATCATGTGGTTCAGCGAGTCAGTCTCTGTGGTACCAACGATAGAAAACTCGTGCTCTTGCTGGGTTTTCAGGTCTTTAATTTTTACCTTTGATCCAATAGATACCGCACGAGTGCCGGTCTTTTCGACAATTTGTGCACTGGCGAGAATGGAGCGAATCTCAGCAACACGAGCCTCGTTTTTGGCCTGATCTTCTTTGGCCGCATCGTACTCGGCGTTTTCCGAAAGATCGCCGAAATCCTTCGCCGTTTTAATGGCTTCAGTAATCTCTTTTGCGTGCTCACCTTCACGCCAGGCAAGCTCCTCCTGAAGCTTCTCGCGGCCATCTTTTGTGAGCTGAATTTGTGTATTATCTGTCATGTAACAAATTCTCCTAAACGTATCTTGAACTTGTACTAAGCGCCTGAACGAGCGTGTTTCTCGCGCTTATATCCTGGACGCCTTTCTTTTGCTCAGCGAGGCAACCCCTAGGCAGTCTTGCTTTCGTCTGCCGATGCCTCCTGCTTTTTTGCTTCAGCAGCGGGCTTTTCTGCCGCCTCGGTTTTCTCGGTTGTATCAGCGGACTTAGCAGCGGTCTCTGACGCATTCGCGTCATCTGCTCCTTTTGCCTCTGACTCCTTGCGGAAATTGTTAACGGTCTTTCCAATAGAAGATCCCAGTTTTGGGAGATTTTTGGGGCCAAAAATAATGAGCACAACCACCAAAATAATGATGAGCTCGGGGACGCCGAGTCCTCCAAACATATAAGCCTCTCTTCCTTCTGTTTTCTCTTTCGCGTCTTGCGATTTTGCTTTGAAATCCGCCGCGCGTGCGACAGGTTCCTTTTTTCTCCATTTGCGCGTCATTTTCTGCATTTTCATGCAATTTTGCGCTTATCTATTATATTGATTTTGTGTATTTTTGCATCCGACAATGAAAATGTGGGTTTCTAGCTGCAAGAATTTCGCGTCTTGGGCACTTTTAGCTGGAGAAATTGCAGGAATTGTGCGCTTTTTTGAGGAAACGGGCGCATGAGACGCCTTGGCTGTCTTAAGCGTCTTTGCCCTCTTGAGCGCCAAGCGTTGCTGGGTGAGCCGCATCGAAGTGATAGTTCACGATAAGCGGCTCTGCGTCCTCATTAAGGTTCTCGACGAGAATAAATGAGACCGCTACCTCGGCATATCCTTCCTGCATCATGACCCAGGCGTAGTAGTTTGCCTGCATGGCGTGGTGTTCTTGCGCTTCTTCTTTCGAGAAAAGCGTCTCGCCTGTCTTATAGTCGACAATGAAGGCTGTTTTGCGTCTGCCATCTGGGGTTTTCTCGACGCTAAGAAGGTCGATGAAACCAGTCAGGTAACCACCGCCTTCCTCTGGGGCGAGCTTCGTGAAGAAGGGGGCCTCGGCAAGGAGCGTTTTTCTTGCAAACATCTCTTTTCTGAGCGGGCTCTCCCACCAGGTATGAATCGCTTTTTCGAGGCGCGCGACCTCCGTTTCTGGAACGTTATTTGCACGCGCTATCGTTTTGATGCGCTCGGGCGTGAGCTGCCGACGCGTTTCTGCCATCACTTGTGCCGATTGATGGAAAGCTTCACCGAAGGCAAAAGCAGGATTTTCAGCCGTCTTCATCTTTGAAGCGAACCAGACAATCTCTTTTTTCTCGCGCGTTTGCTCCGCAGCTTGAGTTGCAGCGGAAAGCGGGGAGGTATCGATCTTTGCGGCCTCCTTTGGCTCACTTTCTGTTGATTCTGCTGCTACGACTGTTTGTAAATCAGCGAGCTCTGGCTCCTCTTCCTCTTCTACCTGATGTGCATCAAGCGAGTAACTCTTGACATCTTGGTTTGCGAGATGAAAGCGGGGGAAGGAGCGCTTCTTGTCCTTCTCAAAAAGCGAGAAGGTTGAAGGTGCCTCCTCAACCAAAGCATCAGAATCCCCTTCAGGAAGGGAGGGCTCGTCGCTTTTTTCGGCAACAGTCAGGCGTTCAGTCGTGAGAAGGCCCGGCCTCTCTCCACCAAATTCGAAGAAGAAAGAGTCGTCCTCACAGGGGATGAGGTACTGGGGCGAGCGTTCTTGAATCGGCGCCTTTCCACCTCTCAAGATTTCGTGCAGAGAAATTTCTTGAAGGATGCGCTCTGCAATCTGTGGGCGAATTCCATCGCCAATTTCTTTTGTAACAATCCCTAAAACGAGCGCCTCTTTCGCACGCGTCATCGCGACATAGAGCAAGCGGATTGCTTCTTGCGCTGAGGCCTCGTTCTCGCGCACAACTAAAGCGTTTCGCCATTCGAACGCCGTTTTTGAGACTTGCACTGAAGAGTCCGTGTCGGATGATTCAAACTCGGAATCTATTGGAAGGTCAAGATTCGCAGGCTCCACATCCTCCGGAGGTTCGATTTTTTTATCGATTCCCAAATATTCATTTTCAAATTTGAGCGAAAGTTGCGAGCTTGTCCCCTCTTTCGAGATAATCATTCTCTCTTTAGCCGCGCTTCGAATCTCATCGAAAATTTCTGCCACTGCAACGACATCGAACTCCAAACCTTTCGCGCCGTGCACCGTCATGATGGTGACTGCATCGTTGTTTTCTGTAGAAAGTGCGGCAGGTTCTTGCGAAACGTTGGCGAGAAAATCTTCGAAGACCTTGGGTGCACGTGCCGCGCCGTAGCCACGCCCGTCAATGATGCAAGAGATGATTTCAATCGACTCAAGAACGTTTGCTGCCTGCGCTCGCTTGATAGCCCCGCCCTCCAGACGGTAAAGCCATCCGCTCTCAAGAACAATCGTGCGCACCGCCTCAGCTATTTTTCCCTGCTCCAGAAAAGGAAGAGATGCATGGAGCGCCTTTTGAACGCCCAAGATGCGAGGAGTTATCTTGGTGAGATGGGAGGTGTGCGAGGAGGGCTTCTCGGAAGAAGGCTTGTCCTCACCTTGTCTCAGGTATTTCAAAAACGTATCGCGATCAGAAAAAAGCGCGGAAGGATTCTTTTTGAACGCGCGCATCACGCGTGCAACCTCTTCATCATCCAGCGAGAAAAGAGGGCCCTGCAAAACGGGAAGAAGACCGAGGCTCGTATCTTTAGGGCTCCCCAAAAGCACAAGAAGCGCAGCAATCGCTTGTACCTCAATCGACTCGGCAAAACCACGCCCCTTTGCCACCACAGCATTTACGGAGTGCTGCCTAAAGGCGTCGAGAAACACATCGATGTGGCTCATCTTTCGCAACAGAAGCGCCATGCGAGAATACGGAATGCCAGTTTTGTGAAGCTCGCTTAAGCGGTTCACAATCTGCCCCGCATTTTCTTCCACCGCACTTTGCACAAATGAGAAGCCGCGTTTTTGTTTTGGTTGGAAGACGTGCTCAATATAGATGCGCTCGGGGAGTTTCTCGGCAAAATCAGGACGCAAACCCTCCCCCTCATTGCGGCCGTGCTCCAGGTCCATGAAGTTGGGAAGGATGTCCGTCTCGCCTAAGGAGAAATTCACGAATCTCAATATGTCGTTATGACTTCTGAAATTTTTATTGAGCGTGCGAACATCGCTTGCCTCGTCCAGCACGCGCCGATACTGGTTAACATCGGCGCCACGGAATCGATAAATCGCCTGTTGCTCATCGCCCACGTAACAAAAGACATCGTTTTTCTCGGCGATGAGGCGAACGATTTCTAGCTGTTGAGAATCGGTATCTTGAAACTCGTCAATCATGATGAGTTTGAACTTGCCTTGATAGCGCCGGCGCACCTCCACGTTTTCCTTCAGCGCCGAAAGCGACAGGCGCAACAAATCGGTCGTATCGAGAACACCGTGGGCACGTTTGAGATTTTGGTAGACCTCATCCATTTCCTTCGCAAGCTCCATAAGAAGCGTTGAAAGATGAAGCACCGCGCCGCTCTTCAAATCGAAAAGCGCTTTGATAAGCGTGGCTTTCGCCTTCTCTCGCGCGGCGGGCATCTCTTCTGCGCTCTTGTTCGATTTCGGCGCATTTTTTCCATTGGGAAGCGTGGTCTTTTCAACGATTCCGAGAAGTGCCTCTTCGGAGGCGGACGTTTGCTCGGTGCCGGCTTTTTGGTCGACGTTTACGTCGGCCGTTTGGTCGGCGGCGACAGCGCCCTCTGCGCACTCGTTTTTCAAAAAGGCGACAAGCTCTTTTTCCGTCTCTTCTAAATTCTCCACCAATTGAATCTGGGCCGGACGCTCCGAATTGGGCGTAAACGTTTCAAGAAACTCTTGCAAAGCAGAGAGCAAATCGTTGGCGATGCGTTTAAGATCTGGTTTCTCACCTGGAATCTGGATGGAGGCGAAACCTTCAAGCGAGGAGGAGGCTTCCTCAAAAAGTTTCGTGGCAAGCGTAAGGGCACTTTTTTGTTTGATGAAAGGAAGAACAGCTCCTGCACCCAGCGCTCCCCCTTCGCCACTTCCCTCAAGACCGGACCCATAAGCGACAAAAAGCTCGCAATACTTTTTTTCGGCCAAGGCGCGCTGTAGGACTTCAGAGGAGGCACGATAGCGAAAGTATTGTTCGTCTTGATCTTCGATGATGCGAAATTCTGGATCAAGTCCAATCTCAAGCGCGCTTGAGCGCAAAATCCTCTCGCACATTTTATGAATCGTGCAAATCCAAGCATCGGAGACGGCAAGCGCCTCTTCCGTTTTTCCCTCTTTGATAAAAAGAGCGGACACACGAGAGCGTAACTCTTCTGCCGCTTTTTTCGTAAAGGTGATAACGAGCGCCTCATCGATAGAGTCTAAGAAGGGAGGCTCAATTTTTCCGTCCACCGTGTGGGGCAGCAGCGCGTAAATGAGGCGAGAAACGAGCGTTGAGGTCTTGCCAGCGCCCGCGCCCGCTTTGACAAAAAGCGCCTTGTCGAGCGTCTCTATTATCTTTCTCTGCTCTTCCGAAGGCCCTTTTGCCATTACAGTCTCCTCGGACAATTAAGAACCGAACACGTAACGCAGACCTTAGGAGAGGTGGGGTTTGGCGAGATATTTCCCGCCATAATTTTTTTCACGAGAGACGAAACGTAGTCTTCGGTCATCTGAAGAATTTCTTCAAACGACTTTTCGGCCTCCGCGCGATGCTTTCCCTCTGCGCCTAACAGGCCTGTCATGTAGGGCGTAAGAAGTTTGAAATTGGCATCGCTCAGCTTTCCAAAGATGTTCTCGGCGTAAGTCCGCTCGCTGATGCCACTTGCCCAAACGGCCTGCTTTCCCGAGACCGGCCGCGTGAACATATAGATAGACGCCACAGGACACACACCGTAAATCTTTTTTGCCGCCTGCGCATATATAAGCGCCTGGAAATGCTCCGGCCTCCAAGCAGCGCCGCTCTCAAACGATGCTCCAAACGAGAATTCCTTAAAGAAGCCGGCGCGGCGCGTATTTTTGTAATCAATGACAACGGCGCGCCCTTCCTCATCACGGTCCAAGCGATCAATCTTTCCTCGGATAAAAGCGTCTCCGTAAGGCACGAGCTCCTCATCGCCAAAACTAAGCTCAAAAGCCTCGGGAACAAAGCCTTCGAGAACGCGGCTGTTGTGAGCAAGAAACTCGTCAATTCCCAAAACCGCCTCGTCAAGGGAGTCGGCTTCTTCGCGCGTTTGTGGATATACCTCGGCGCCGATTTCGAAATCTTGCCCCTCCCCCTTTTTGCCGTTTTCGAGAATATCGCGCGCGATGGCATGCGCTCTGTTTTGCGCAAGCTCAACCTTTTCCGCGCGCTCTTCTGGGCTGCCTACATTAAGCGTAATGCCTTCTGCCTTCAGCTCCTCAAACGTGCGCTGCAAAATGGCATGCACGTAATTGCCGCGCCCGATGGCATCCAAAGAAGCATCTACTACTTCGCCGGTTAAGGCGCGCTCGAAATACCACTTGTAGGGACAGTGACTGTAGGTTTCAAGCGAGGTAGCAGAAAGCGTGGGTTTCTCGGAAGCTGAATTTTGGTTGGGAGCAAAGTAGAGAACGCGGCGCAACTCAGATTCGTCAAGCTCGTAGTTGGGCTCGGTGAGGGCACACACGTTCTCGCGCAAACGGGCGCCTGCCGCACTAAGATTTTCCTTCAAGCGCTCCTCGCCGCGGACCTCCTTGGGAAGGGTGCCGCCGTAAAGCGTTTCCACCTCTTGCCACACGGGAGCCGGATCTGTCTCTGCCCCAAGCGTCGTATGAAGACTCCGAGAAAAGAAAAGGGCATGTGTGGGCAGCGCCAAAAGCTGCTTCGTTTGATGGCACATGATCTCTTGCGGCGTGACAAGGCGCCCCAGGCCGAGCTTCTCTTGAAGAAGCGACAGGGCATCTTCCGGTTTTTTCGCAACCGTCTCTCCGGCATTGAGATGCGACCAAACGAGCACGTCCTCGCTCTCTTTATGCAGGAAAGAGGCGTCTTGTGCATCCATTATCTTCACGCGGCAAGAGGTCTTGGGATTGGCAAAACCGTCTTCCATCGCCTCAGAGATGGCTTCGGCTCCCAAAACCGAATTGAGAAGGGTGAGATAGGTTTCAAAATCCTCAAACGTCTCAAAGCGCTCACGCCGATTAACGAGCTCTATATCTTCTGCCGCACGCCGAATCGTATCGAAGGCAATGTGCGCATCGCGATTTCTCTCTTCAAACGAAAGCTGAAGAGCCGCCGCTGCGGCATCAAGGACAGAACCCTCTTCGGCCGCTTCAATCACCGCCAAAAGGGCCTCCGGATAGGAACTTCTTTCTTCCGCGCACGCCTTCAAATCTTCCAAAACCCGCCCCGCGCTAACAACACGGTCCCCGCGCCATTTCGCATCTAAATTCAAAACGTCTGGCCGAGAAATACCTGAGACAGAAAGAAGAAGAAAATCGGTTAAAGGACGAGGTGGCCACCAGGACCTCTCCTCCTCGTTGATGCTCAGGCGAAGACGCAAGATGTATGAGACAAAAGAGAGGAAAAGAGATACGAGCGAAAAGTTGGAAGCGTTCTCGGACCATCGACCTTCGCAATAAATGCTTTCTGCCGCGAGCTTGGGAGAAATCTCAGAGAATGTTTTTTGAACGTTGGGCGTAATGAGGATGATTTTTTCTGCACCGGCCTCTATCGCATCCTTGATGACTTTTACAATCTGGGGAGCTTCCGCACTGGGGCCTGCAGCTTCCAGCAACTTAACCGCACCCGTACTTTTAATAACGCTTGTTTTTGATGCGCCTTTTTTAGTCGTCTTCTCCTGCTTGGCAAATACCGCTGCGCTGAGCTCTGATAATTCGGGGGCCTGGCGTCCTACGACGGAAGCGTCTACATCAGCAAGCCGCCCTTCCTGCACCAAAGCACCGGCAAGACGCGCTTTTTTCTCGACAAGGGAAACAACAATTTTCGGCGCCTTATCAAAGGGAACGGCAGAGGTGAGGTAAAAGATATCTTTCACCGCGCTCATGCGACCAATAAGCCAAGAAGTTTCGGCATCCATCTGAGCAAACCCCGTCGCAATGAGGACGGCGGGCTCTTGCGCAGAAACGGCCGCGAGGCTGTCATACATATCGGAGGTCGTGCAATAGCCACTTTTTTTCATCTCGTCGGCAAGCATCAAAGCTGCTCGCACCACTTCGCGCTGTTCTGTCGTCAGCTCGCTTAAGTCCTTCTCGGGAAAAGAGCGAAGCTCAGCGGACGAGGTATGAGCAAGGCGGGCAATAAGATTGGCAAGGCCGGCGGAGCGAGAAAGGTGAAAATCGTGCTCGGCCACGAGCTTCCAAGCCATCGGAATTGTCAGGTTTAAAGGAGCAAGCAGGCGTCCGTCGCCCAGCTTCGACCACGTCAGCTTCGCCCAATTGCGAACCGTTTTCACCTGCACATTAAAGCCAAAACCGTTATCGGAAAGGCTTCGGCGAAGCGATTCGACAGAGGCTTGCGCAGGAACAAGAATCGTGACGGTTTGGTCGCTACGAAGAATTTCGTTTAAAAGAGAGACGAGGGGTGAGTTGAAAAGCGCTCCTTCGGAATCGTTGAACGTTTTCAAAGCCATAGAAGCTACCTCTCCCACAATCGTTTCGAACAAGCAAGGAATCCTCAATAAAAGAAAAGAAATGGTCGGGTTGGCGGGATTCGAACCCGCGACCTCTGCGTCCCGAACGCAGCGCTCTACCAAGCTGAGCCACAACCCGCTTGCTGTTCCGTGCCAAAAGGCAAGGTTTATCCTAGCATAGAATTGGCTTCAATCCAGCACAACGCGTCGTAACGGCCTTGGCCCACCATCCGCGCTCTCTCGCCGCAAAAGCAATCTCTTCCGCTTTCTGAAAGGTCGAACACACCCCAAAAACCGAGCTGCCCGAACCCGTTACCATTGCCGCGCAAACACCGTCTCTCTCAATGAGGAAGCGCCTGACTTCTTGAATAGAGGGAGACAGCTTGAGCGCGATGGGTTCCAAGTTGTTTCCCATAGCCGAGAAAAGCTCCTGGAACGTGTCGGAAGACAAATCCAGCGCGTTGTTTTGATCAATGCTTGAAGCGTTCGTTTTTTGCAGCTCCTCTTTATAGGCCGCAAGAAAAATGTCTCCGTTTTTCCCTGACATCCCTTCGGCATCGAAAGTTTGATAGGCCTGAACGGTCGAGACGCCATCGTCGGCATTTTTCACAAGAACGATATTGAGGTTCAAAGCATCGATGGCGTATTCAAATTCATCGCCGATGCCTTTTAGGTAGGCCGCCTTCGCCTCTTCAAAAAAAGGAGGGTAGGTGCTTAACAATGCAGAGGAGCTCCCGGATAGAGAAGCCCCCGGTTCAGACAGCGCAGGCTCTTTCGCTCCCACATAAAAACCCTTCTTGTAAACAGCAGAAAAAAGGAAGAAGGGAACGTCTGCCCCCACAGAAGAAGCAGCGGCAATCACCTCATCAGAGAGCGGTTCTAGTCCCCACAAAAGACAGAGCAACAAGATCGTGGCCGCCGCATCAGCCGAGCCCCCACCCAGTCCACTTTTTTCAGGGATGCGTTTTTGGACGGCAATCAAAAGGTCTTCCGTGCGCGTCCCTCCCCTAAAAGCATCGCGCATCGCAAGAACCGCTTTGTGCACGGTTGTCTCGGAAAGAGAGCAGGAAAGCGCCGGATCAAAGTGAAGATCAATGCCGTCGCTCTGCTTCAAGCTTCCAGCCGAGAAAACCTCGATCGATACAGAATCGTAAAGGCTGACCGGCATGAAAAGAGATTCCAGCAGATGGAATCCCTTGTCCGTCAACTCTTTTTTAACGTTGAGAAAAAGATTGATTTTTGCGGGCGCTTCTAAAACGAACATGCTGAAAGAAGCAAACCTTGCAGACTAAGCCAACATGACTAAGCCAACATGGCTGCGTCGATGGGCTCGATGTCCTCTTCGTCTTCGACTTCGTCCAAAGCCTCTTCTTCATGAGCAGGGATCAAAAAGTCAAAAAGCGGAGAGCCTTTCTCTGGATCGAAAAGTTCAACCATTCCCGTTAAAACATCGACGTACTGATACGACTGAGTGGCCGTTCTTCCGCGGCGTTCCTCTGTCTCGACGATAAAGATGGAAGGATGGACGAACTTCAGAATGCCAAAACGCTCGACAATGCGACTGCGTCCGAGGTTGGCTTTCACGTGAATACGCTGGCCACAAATGTCTTTTAGTCCATCGCGAATCTTATCAACACGATCTAAAGGGGGCATCTCAATTTCCATAATGCAAACTCCACATAGCTTCAATTGACCCCGCGTCCTGAGAAAACGGGCTTCACCATAGAGCTATCAGTATATAGACCTGAGCACGCTTTTTCCACCCCCAACTTTTTCTTCACGTTTTCTTTATATACTTATGGGGTGCTTTCACGCGTTACCGAGAGGCACAAAAAGGTAAAAAAGACGAAAATGGCACCTGAGATATTTTGTGATGTTTTGTGATGTTTCATGATGTTTCGCAAACTTTCACAGCTGCCTCGAAAAAGATTTTCTCGAAAACTTAAGGAGCGCCCATGAACGAGAGTCGCCTCGCAATCGTAAAAAAGAATTTAGAAAAGATGGGGTTGGAACAAATTCTGATTACAAACCCCATGTCTATCAAGTTTCTAACAGGCTATTATGTCGAGCCCTTCGAGCGCTTTTTTGCCCTCTACTTTTCTCTCGACGCCGAGCCCGTTCTTTTCGTGAACTCGCTTTTCCCTTCAGCCAAGAACTACGCTTCAAACATCGTGACTCTTCACGACACCGACGACCCGTTTCCGGCACTTCTTCGCGCCATTGATTCAAATCGCGACTTGGGCGTTGATCAAAACCTGATTGCTAAGTGGCTTCTGCCCTTGCAACAAGAAGGTGCTGCTACGGGGTATCGCCTTGCAAGCACCGCGGTGGACGAGGCGCGCGCACACAAGATGAAAGATGAGCAGGAGGCGATGATTTCCTCCTCAAAGATTAACGACGAGTGCATGGCCTGGCTCATGGATCAAATTCGCGAAGGAGTTACGGAAAGAGAACTTGCCAATGGGCTTCTTCAGCTCTATCTCGAGAAGGGCGCGACAGGTCCTTCCTTTGACCCCATTATTTCTTTTGGCGCACAAGCCGCAGATCCCCACCACAGTCCCGACGACACGAAACTGAGGAAGGGCGACTGTGTGCTTTTTGATATCGGTTGCGTCTATGAAGACTATTGCTCTGACATGACGCGCACGGCGTTTTTTGGCGAGCCTTCCGACGAGTTTCTCAAAGCCTACAACCTCGTTCTCTCGGCCAATGAAGAGGCCGAGAAGTTAGTTAAGCCAGGCGTGCTTTTCTCGACACTTGATCAGGCGGCACGCTCAATTATTGAAGAAGGTGGTTACGGAAAGAACTTCACCCATCGCCTGGGCCACTCCATCGGGCTTGAAGATCATGAACCGGGAGATGTTTCCAGTGCGCACCATGAGCCGGTTGAGCCAGGAAACGCTTTCTCAATTGAGCCCGGAATCTATGTTGAGGGGAAGTTCGGAATTCGCATTGAAGACCTTGTGCTGGTAACAGAAGATGGCCACAGGGTCCTCAATCACTATCCTAAAGAACTCAAGGTTTTCAACTAAGCCAAACGCTCTCGCCCTCTTTTTGGAAAATGATTTCTTTTTCCAAAGGGTTTCTCGGCTTACTTTCCTTCAAGAAGCGTCAGGGCCTCTTCATCAGCCACGACAACACAATCGTTGTGCAACTGCAAAATGGAAGCGGGGCACTCAGGCGTCACGGGACCTTCAACCATGTTGCGGACCGCCTCGGCCTTATCTTTGCCCGTTGCTGCAACCAAAATCATGCGCGCATGCATAATCATTTGCACGCCCATGGTGTATGCCTGGCGAGGAACCTCATCAGCCGAGTTGAAGAGACGCGCATTCGCCTCAATAGTGGAGGGCGTCAAATCAACGCAATGCGTTCCTTTCGAGAAGGCCTCGGCCGGCTCGTTAAAACCGATGTGACCATTGCGGCCAATGCCCAAAAGTTGCAAGTCGATGTGTCCAGCTTCGGCAACGATTTTGTCGTACTCTTTGCAAGCGGCTTCGCTGTCTTCATTGAGGCCGTCAGGAACGTGCGTGCGTTTCTTATCGATATTGATGTGGTCGAAAAACGTATGGTTCATGAAATAGCGATAGCTTTGCGTATCATCTTTTCCAAGACCGCGGTACTCATCAAGGTTAAACGTCGAGATCTCAGCAAAATCAACGTCTCCTTTTTCGTACCATTTAATAAGCTGCTCGTATGCGCCAATAGGAGTTGTTCCGGTTGCTAAACCAAGGTTGCAATTAGGTTTTAAGATGACCTGAGCAGAGATAATATTTGCCACTTTTCTGCTCATGTCTTGGTAGTCGTGAACCTTAATAACTTTCATCTTGTTCCTTCCGTTTTTTTTCGTTTCTTGAATTCGTTTTTGTGCGCCGTTTTTCGCGTGCGTCGATTTTCGCTTGCTTTTAAATTTATTTTCGCTTGAAAGTGATGTTACTCCCTTGGCGGCTTTGCTATCCATTTTCTTTTTGCAGATGTTCTTTAAGCTTATCCGCTAGCGCATGCAAAGCTTTTGAACGATGCGAAATTTTATTCTTTTCCTCTGCACTGATTTGAGCCGTGGTGGTCTCGCCTCCCAGCGCATCCGCTAAGAAAATGGGGTCGTAACCAAAGCCATTCTCGCCTTGTTCTTGAGAAGCGATACTTCCTCTACATCTGCCTTCTGCCGCAAGAACGCTGCCGTCCGGAAAAACCATCGCAACGCTACTAATAAAGTGAGCTGTGCGCTCATCTAGCGCTGTCGCTCCCCTCTTTTTAAGCTCATCCAAAAGTTTTTTGTTGTTCGCTTGATCGTCCCCATGAGCGCCCGCCCAACGAGCAGAAAAAATTCCGGGAGCGCCGTCTAAAGCATTGACACAAAGTCCCGAATCGTCAGCGATGGCGCGAAGCCCAAGAGCCTCGGTTGCTGCCTTCGCTTTAATAAGAGCATTTTCTGCAAACGTATCGCCTGTCTCTTCTGGCTCGACGTAGTTATCAAGTGCAATCTCTCCCAGAGCGTAAAACTCCGCTTCAGGCAAAACGGGCCCTAGAATTGCCTTAATTTCTTTCACTTTTCCGACGTTTCCGGTTGCCACCACGATGGCATCTTTTTGCTTCAAAGTATCAAGAGAAATCTTTTTCATCTTCTTCTCTTTCGTCTCCCGTGGCTTACTGCGTCTCCAGCTGGTCTAAGGAAACCTCTTCAATAGATGTTAAAGGACGCCCAAAAATAAAACTTCCAGCTTTTCTGAAGGCCTCGATGTCGTCGGCGGTCGTTGCAAACGTGTACGTTGGACTTTGCGTAGCCGGCGCTTCAATCCCCTCTTCGGCCAAAACGCGCGCGACCTCAATTTCGGTTTCTTCGGCCGAACTCACAATCGTCACCTTTTCCCCAAGCGCTTTTTGGAAGGCAGGTTTTAGAAGGGGAAAATGCGTGCATCCTAAAATGACCGTATCAATATTTTCCTTCTCGAAAGGTTGGGCGTCTCGTCCTGCAATCAGCAATGCCTTTTCGAGAAGAGCTTTGTCCTCATCCCGCAGCTCTTCAGAAAGCCACGTTTGATTGCTCTCTAGGTCCTCATGAAGGAAGCGTTCCACCAACTCAACCGAGTCAGAACTGGGGGCTTGAAAAACTTGAATGTCCTTATCAATTGCATGAATAACGCGAGGATAAGCCTGAGAGGCAACCGTTCCCTTCGTTGCAACGATGCCAATTTTTTTCGTTTTTGTTTTGTTGATGCCTGCCTTAGCCCCCGGCCCAATGACGCCGATGACAGGAATATCTAAGCTCTCTTGGAGGATGCGGAAAGCTGCTGCTGTTGCGGTGTTGCAAGCGATTACCAAAAGCTTAATGTCGCGCGCAACCAGCCAGGCAGCAATTTGCTGAGCGAAAAGTTGTACCTCGTCTTGAGGACGTTCGCCGTAAGGGCACCGCTTCGTGTCGCCAAAATAGAGAAGCGCCTCGCTCGGCAGTTTGTCCGCCAGAATGCGGGCAATCGTCAAGCCTCCAAGGCCCGAGTCAAAAATTCCAATCCTTCGAGAATCTGCCATTACTCTTTCGTCGCTTCTCTCGCGACGTCCTTAATTCTTCCGCCCTTCCTCATGTCACAAAAAGGCCCTGCCGTGTGAAGGTGGAGGTGGAGCACGACAGGGCAGAACCCCTGCCGCATGGAGGTGGGGGGTGGAATGCGGCAGAGGGAGGCTTAATGCCTCAGGCACATTATAATAGAACGGCGCAGAAATCTACTGATTTTCAGCGCTTTTTTCACAAAAATAGTTCCCACCCAAAGTGTCGTATCGGGAGCAATTAGGGCACAACTCGTGCAACGTATTGCATGAGTTACGACCAATCCTTTCTGTTTCTTGTTTCTTTTAGCTTCTGTCTTTTTGCATCTTTGTCTTAAGCGCCTGGACCTAAAGGAGATCTAAGCAAAGACTAAAGGAGGCAAATATGCCAGCTAAAAGAAACCGCTTTACGA
>CANEFS010000003.1 GCA_947426865.1 uncultured Coriobacteriaceae bacterium
GGGCGCCACCTGCGGTAACGCCCAAAACTAGACACACTTTTTGTCCTATAGCCCTGTTTTTGTATGCTGTGTGTTTTGCGCGCGTTAAAAATCTTTACAGGCGACGAATCAATTCCGAGACAAGCGCGTTTGCCTGTGCGACTTGATTGGGGTCGACATTTTCAGGAACGTTTTGGTCGGTGTGAGCCAGCGCGGGGACTTGCCCGGCGTCGGTGCCCATCAACGTCACAGAACGGAAGTTGTTGCGCATAGCAAAGGTTGCCTCGGTGTCGGCCCAACCTCTCCTCTCTTGAAGAAGGGGCACATGAACGTCGCGAGAAATGCTCTTTAAGAAACGAAGCATGCGGCGGTCGGCCTTCTTTTTGGTTCCAAAACCTTCTTCCGTAAGCATCGTCAGTTCTCCTGCACCAACTGCATCGATGTTGATAACGCAAGCGCCGCGAAGTTCTTTCTTGTGGCTTTCGAAGAAGTCTTTTGCACCCGCG
Source organism: uncultured Coriobacteriaceae bacterium (assembly GCA_947426865.1). Classification (GTDB taxonomy): domain Bacteria; phylum Actinomycetota; class Coriobacteriia; order Coriobacteriales; family Atopobiaceae; genus MGBC105563. Next base: position 486 of record CANEFS010000003.1, read on the forward strand.
TGATCAAGATTGGAAGCACCTGTTGCAACAAACCAAATGTCATGGGCAACAAGATTGACGTAGTCCATGTCGAGGATGCTTTCTTCAAGCTCCGTCTGTTTCTCGGTACGTTCTTCTTCTGTAAGGCCTGCGCGCTCATTTTCCGAAAGTGTTGCACCACCCTTCCAGAAGCCGCGTCCTTCGCACTTGCTGTTGTCAGGGAACGTGACATTGTCTTCGTGAAGAACCTCAAGGTTCTCTATTGTTTCTTGGGGCAGGGGCGCCGCTTCAGCTGAAGAGAATGGGTCGCCCAAAACCGCGCTGTCCTGCGGGGAGGTAGCCCCCGGAGCAACCGCGGGAGTTGCATGGGCTGTGGGGGTTTCGGGAGTTGCAGGGTTTGAAGGAGCGGCGGGCTCGGCCGGAGCAGCGGTTGGCGCGCTCGTCGTATCGAACTCGTCGTCGGGAAAGTCGGAAGGGTCAATCGCTCCGGTTGGCTGAATCTGAAAATCATCCGAGAGGGGGTCGACGGTTGCAACGGATGGATCAGGCAAATCGAAGAGCGCGGCGCGGCGCGCAACATTGCGATTGTCGGTAAGGGGCTCAAAGCTTGACGTTCCCCACATCGGATCTTCGACTTCTTGCTCGGGTTTGGGAGCATCTTGCAACTTTTCAGGCGGAAGAGCTGCGGTTTCGCTGGTTTTAGCCTCAAGCTTTCCCGCCTGCTTTTCTTCTTTCGCTTCTGCTTTCAGCTCTTTTTTCTCGAAAGCCTCAGCGTACGCCACATCATGCGCCTCATCTTTTTGCAGCCCCTTCTCGACTTTTTGAAGGGCGGCGGTCAGCTCCTTGTCCTGAGCAGCCGCTTGCTTTTGTTCATCTGTGGCAACTGCTGCCGCGATTTTTTCGGCATCGCCTTCAAGTTTCTCCGCAGCCTTTTCCTCGTGCGCAACCTCTTTATCAATTTCGTGCGCAAGATTTTGCTCCACTTTTTGCTCGGTGTTCGCTTCGCCTGTAATGTCGGTGGCGACGCGCTTTGCGTCACGGCGCACGCGGTAACTCTCACCATCGGCGGCCTTGTTCGCCTTGCCCGTCAAGTTGCCGAGAAGCTCGAGCGGGTTGGGAAGGTTTGCGAAAAATGCCTTAACGATGTCGAGCGGCGTTTGAGCAGTTTGTTCGCGGCGGCGAGCTCTGCGCTCTGCCGAAGTGGGGCCGGTAAAGACGTCAACCTCTTCATTAGCAATCTGCTCTGCTGGCGTCTGGCCAACGCCGATGACCTCATCTGCCCCAAGCCAATCAGCGGGTTTTGCTGCAGGCTCGGGCTCTGCCAGCTCTTCGACGTATTCAATCTCGCAATAGCTCGGGAGCATGCCAATCTTTTTCATGACCTCAGCGCCATGGCGAACCACGGGGTAGTTAATCTCTTCCGGAGCAGACTCTGGTTCAGTGGGTTTTTGCTCGTCGGGCGCTGGTGGAGCAACCGTTTCATTTGCAGCTGCGGCAGGCGTTGCATCGACAGCACCTGCGGCCGCTGCGCCTTCGGCGCCGGGAGCGGAAACCCCAGAGGGCGTCTCGGCGTCAACAGCAATCTCTGCGGTCACCGCAGCATCTTGAGCAGGGACTTCTTGACCAGCGGCGTCCGATCCGGCAGCCCCCTCTTTCGCAGCGCCTTGAGAGCCGGCCGCCTGAATCGCGGGGTTGGTTTTCTCGGCCGCCTCATCCTTAGGAAGCACCGTATTCGAAACGTCGACGAAACCCTCAAGTCCCAGCTCGCGCGCTTCTTCTGCTTCCTTAGCGGCAACTTCCAACAGGGTCGCACGGCGCTCTGCACGCTTCGCAGGATCTGAAACGCACACATCTTCGACGACGCCCAGGAGGGCCGCGACGCCAGCATTGTTGTCGTTTGCGGCGCCGGAAAGCGGCATAAATTTGGCAGCGACGTTGTTAATTCCCCAGATAAGAGCTGGCAGCGCGCAAATGATGGCGATGACCCAAAGGGTGCGCAAGAAGGGCTCGGGAAGCGCTACGAACAATTGCACAATTGTGCAGCCGGTAGCGATGGCGGCTCCAAGCGGCGCAACGGAGAACAAAAGGGAGGAAAAACGCGCAATCGAGGGCTTGTAAAGAAGCTCCTCTTTGCCGGTGTCGTAGTGGGCCATAACCACGATGGGGCGAACGCCTCGACCGGAGTGAGGGCCGTAGCCCTTGTGGTGACCAATGACATTTTGCGAGCGAGCCACCGGAAGCGTGCGCGCGAGAAAATCTTTTCCCAGATAGCGCAAGAGCGGGAAAACAAAGCTAAGAGCGGCCAAAATGATGCCGAAGAGCGCCCAGAACAGGCCACCGATGCCCGCAAATATGACGCCAACGAAAAAGATAAGGAACAAAATGCCGTAGACGAAGTTTATCTCGGAAGGAGCCGAGACGTCGTGCTTCTCGACCGACAAGCCTGCCTGCGAGCGCAGCACCGACTCAATCGCGACAGCGGCCTCCACCTCTTCTTGGCTGTTAGCTGGCGCAATCTCGATATGTTGGTTGAGGTACGCCAGATACTCTTTGCTCATTGCCATGGAAAACCCTCCGGGTATTTGATGTGCAAAACTACTAATTTAACAAACGTACATTTGGTCAAAATTTAGCTAAGCAAAAGTATAGCGTTAATCCTGGGAAATTACAGAATTATTGACCATCTTATTGAGCGGCGCCCTGTGGAGGATTTATTGATGACGTGTGGGTTGCTTTTTGGTTGTCTTGCGGGGATCTGTGGAGGTTCGAGAAAGAAATTTGCTCTCGTTACCTGCCGAGAAGGGCCTGTGGAAGGTGCTTTCGTTGCTTGATCGGCCGAGAAAGGCGCCTGAGCTGCGACGTGCCTGCGTTGTTGCGCGGCGGCGTGTCGGCGTTTTGGCTCGTCGGCGTGTCGGCGCGCGCTAGCGCTCGTGCGATTTGCGCCAAAGTGCAATATAGTCGCCGATATTTTGCACCGAGATATCCGACTGCGTTTTGCTCGGCATCGATACGCGGAAGAACTGGCCGTATTGCTTGGAGAGGATGCGCTCATCGCACATGACAAGAATGCCGGTGTCGTTGGCGGAGCGAATGAGACGACCTGCCGCTTGTTTCACGGTTAACACCGCATCGGGCAAACAGTAGCGAAACCATGACCGTCTGTCCCGCGCTTCTCTCTCCTTTATCAGCGGTTCGTTAGGATTTGCGAAAGGCAGTTTGGGAATAACGACGCAGCGAAGCGTGTCTCCGCGCGCGTCAATCCCTTCCCAGAACGACTTGAGCGCAAAAAGCGACATCTTTTTGTTGTCCAAAAAGCGTTTCTGTACGCGCCAAGGACTTTCTCGGCGTGATTGTTGTTCGAGCTCAAGCCCTATTTCTTCCAGGCGCGGTGCGAGCTTTTCAAAAACCGCCTCCATGTCGCGGCGATTCGTAAAAAGCGTAAGCGTCGAGCCGTCCATCGCCTGATGGATGTTGAAAAGAACGTCGGCAAGTTTGCTGTGGTAGCCGCCGTCAGCGTGCGAAGGCATGTCGTTTGCGAATAAAACCGCCATCTGCTCGTCGAAATCGAAGGTGGAAGAGAGCTGGACGTTTCGGGCGGCCTCGCGCGACAGGGCCGTGAGCCCCACCTCCTCGTCGAAGTGCGCGAAATCGGCGCCCACCGCAATCGTTGCCGAGCAATACATCACGCTCAGTGTGTTTGGATAGAAATTTTCCGCAAACGCCGCGCCCACATCGATGGGTTGCGCTATCAGTTTCTCGTCGCCGCGCCGCCCCTTGCCCGTCCGCCCAAAAATCGAATAAACGTACGCGTCATTCGTGCCGTCCAAAATGAGCTCCAAGGCAAGCGACTGTTCAAGCAGCACGCGCGTCGCGTCCGTAAGCATTGCATCGGGGTGCTCCAGCGTGTCGTTGGCAAGTTGTGCGGCCTCACCCAGCGTTTTTGTCGCCGTTTTCAGCAGGTCGAGAAAGACCGAGCCCTTTTCGAAAAGCTCTGCCCAGGCCGCTGTCTCACGTGTGTTCTGGCCAATCCAGAGGTTGATATCGGCGTACCCTCCGTTTTTTTGCCCGCCGAGAAAATCCCCGACGACGTCGAAAAATTCCGTGGACGCAATCATGGCGCGGTCCAGCTCGTGAGTCGCCTTGGTGAGAAGGCCCATGACCGTTGTCGCGGCTTCTGAGCCTTTGAGCTGCACCATTAAGGCGTGGATGGCGCCGGTGCGAAGACCGCCCAAGTGCTCGAAAGCGCTTCGAACAGAGGGGGCCGAGACCTCGCGCGCCCACTGGCGCCTGGCCTCACCCGGAAACGAGTGCGCCTCATCTACGACCCAGTGCGCGATGGGCGGCAAGATGTTTCCGTCGGTTGCAATGTCGCGCAATAAAAGCGCGTGGTTCGTCGCCACAATATCTGCCGAGGCAGCGCGCCTGCGGGCGTCGTGCAAAGGACAGCCTTCCAAAAAGTAGGGGCAATCTTTGCGCTGGCACTCTTCTGAGGTGGAAGAAACGAATGTTTTAGGAACGTTTCGCCAGCGAATTCCCAGGCTATCAAGGTCGCCTTCGGGCGCTTGGCAGGTGTTTGCCATGATGACAGCGAGAGCGTTGAGCTGGTCGACGGCAGCAATGTCGATGCTATTCTCGACAAATTCAAGGGGCAGCGTCCCCGAAAGCGCGCGCTCCACTTTGCGAAGACACGGATAGTGGTCGTAGCCCTTCAGGCTCGTAAAGCGCAGTTTTTCCGTCTGGAAAAGCGGTTCGGTTTGGGCAAGCGCGTCGGCAAGCGCAGGCAATTCTTGGCCCATGAGCTGGTCTGTGAGAGCGATGGATTTCGTAGCCACCCCGCACGTCACATTGTTCTCGCGCGCATAGATTGCAAGGGGCAAGAGATACGCGATGGATTTTCCGACGCCCGTACCCGCCTCGACGGCGAGGTTCTCCTCGTTGTTGAGCGCGCGGACGACAGCCTTGGCCATCTTGATCTGCTCCGAGCGCGGTTCGTAGTCGCTATACATTTTTCCGACGGTGCCTTCAGCCGAGAAGGACTCTTCGATGTTGGTATCGGAAAGCTGTTTGAGCGCTTCTTCCTTTTCGCGCACATCATCCCGGGGCGCCGCCGCTTTACTTTTCATAATCTTTGAGCGTGCGTCGCGCAGAGAAAAGGGCGTTTTAGCCGCAGTGTTTTGGGTCCCGGAGACTTCGGCGTGCAGATGCGCGAAAATGTAGCGATAGGGCCAAGTGACCTCGGGGTGCATGTGGGCAAGCGTCGAGAGGAAGCCAGGCTCAAAGTGGGAGAGCGCAACGAGCATTACGCGCCAGAGGCCCACGAGCGCCTCAACATCGTCCATCGCGCGATGGCTTACTGAGTCCAGCTGAAACGCCTCTGCCAAAACGGAGAGCGCGTGACTCTTCAGGCGCGGCAGCGCAATACGCGACAAGGCTAAAGAATCAATCCAGATGTCCGACACCTTCGTGCCGCCAGGAACTTTTTCAATAAACGTGCGGTCGAAGGTGGCGTTGTGCGCGACAACGGGCGAGCCTGACGTGAACTCTGCAAGAGCCGAAACGGCCTCTTCTGCGCTGGGGGCGTCCCGTACGTCTTCGTTTGTGATGGAGGTAAGCTCGGTTATTTCTGCAGGTATTGCCTTTGGTGACTTCACGAACGTTTTGAACGTGTCAACAATTTCGCGGCCAGAGATGCGCGCGGCCGCAATCTCAATGAGCGCATCGTTTTTGAACGAGAGGCCCGTCGTTTCCGTGTCGAGAATAACAAGGTCTTCTTCGAGAAGCCCGAATGAGCGCGTCTTGGTCTCTTGCGCGAAGGCGCGATAGAGCTGTTTGATTTTCTCGGGCGTTCCCAAGGAAAAGAGATTTTCGAGTTTGTCGTTTGGCATGGTGTTTGGTTGATGGGTTGCACTTTCTCAGGCGAAATTATTTCGTTTCACACGCGGCTTGTTTCACGAAAAACGTACAGAGAGCTGGGAAATCAATGCCATCTCTTTTGGCCGAGTCCGGAAGGAGCGACGTCTCAGTCATCCCCGGAATCGTGTTCGTCTCCAACAAATAAGGAACGCCTTTTTTGTCCACAATGAAGTCCGAACGCGAGCAGCCCGAGCAACCCAGTGCCTCATGCGCGGTTACTGCCGCCTCTTGCGCGCGACGGTAAACGTCTTTTTCAAGGCGCGCAGGGATGATGTGGTGAAGCTCGCTCGGCTCATATTTTGTGGTGAGGTCGTAGAACTCAGAGTCGGTGACAATTTCGATGATGGGAAGGGCGCGTGCCGTCGGCGTTGCCTGGTCGCCCTGGGTTGCCTGGGTTGCCTGAGGCCCTCCTGCCCCCTTCCCTTCGCCGCCTTTCCCCAAAACAGGAACGGAAATTTCTACGCCTTCAATTGCCTCTTCGACAAGCGCAACATCGCCTTTCGTAAGCGCAAGCTCGATGGCAGCTTTAAGTTGCGTGCCGCCCTGCTCTTTGTCGGAGGCGGCCACTTTGGTGATTCCGTAGGAAGAACCGTTATTCGCGGGCTTTACAAAAAGCGGCCACGTGAAGTCCGCAAGCGCCCGCGTGTCTGCGCTTTCAAGCAGACCTCCCAAAAAATCAAACTTTGCGCCGGGTTTCTCGGAAGCTTTTTTAACCGCTTCAAACTCATCGCGCGAAACAGAAACAGAGGCAGGAACATCGAGGTCAGCGGCCTTAAAAACAGCTTTTGCGCGCGCCTTGTCCGAGGCCAGCGCATTTGCCAGAACGCCAGAGAACGTGTAGGGAATGTGAAGAATTTCGAGAAGCCCTTGGATGCAACCGTCCTCGCCAAAAGGACCGTGCATCGCGATGAAGGCGACGTCGAAGGCGCCCTCGGTGAGCTGGGTGAGAAAGTGATTATCGGCAACGTCAAGCATGACGACGTTTCCAAAGCCCGCCTTCTTGAGCGCCTGGCAACAAGCGGTGGCCGAATCGTGCGAAATTTCTCGTTCGTCCGACCAGCCTCCCCAAAGGAGTGCAATCTTTTTTTGCAAAAGCGCCTGATCTGCCATGAAGCCTCCAGAAGTGTTCCGCGTGTTATTGCAAATTTAATAGCGGGTTTGCGCATTCGTGCGTTCGCAAATTTAATCGCCAAATTGTTAGGCTATAGTATCACTTTAACAACAGAGTTGAGGGACGCGTGCGTCCAGAACGTCGATTGGTAAGATTGTGGTAAACCTGTCAAATGCCTCGGAAAGAACTCGCGCTTCAAAGCAGAACTCCCGGCTCACGCCTATCGAAACCGTTTCACAAGACGAGCTTCAAGAGGTATTGAAGGGCTGGGGAGAGCCGTCTTTTCGCGTAAAACAGATTTGGGATTGGGTCCACAAAAAGCACGCCTTCTCCTTTGACGAGATGACAAACGTTTCAAAAAGCCTCCGAGAAAAGCTTGCACAAAATTTCGACCTTTACGCTCCTGTTGAGCGCGCGGCAGAAACTTCCGTCGACGACACGCACAAATATCTTCTTGAATATCCCGATGGCACGCGCGTGGAGTGTGTGGGAATGCCCTACGCGAAGCGCTATAGCGCTTGCCTTTCAACGCAGGCGGGGTGCGCGATGAAGTGTGCGTTTTGCGCAACGGGCAAAGGCGGCTTTAAGCGAAACCTTACCTCTCTTGAAATCACGCAACAGGCAGCCTTTATAGAGCGCGCAACAAACAAAGCGATAACCTCCGTTGTTCTTATGGGCCAAGGCGAGCCGTTTTTGAACTACGACAACACGCTATCTGCGATGCGAGAGCTTAACGATCCCGATTCGCTTGGCATTGGAGCGCGCCACATTACCGTCTCAACGGCCGGCATAATCCCTGGTATCGCGCGCTTTTCTCAAGAACCCGAGCAGTTTGGGTTGGCGGTGTCGCTGCACTCGGCTCTACAAGAAACGAGGAATGCGCTTATGCCCGGTGTCAGAAAATACACGCTTCCGCACCTCTTCGATGCACTCCAACTCTACGTCAAGAAAACCAATCGGCGCGTCACGTATGAGTATTTGATGATTGCAGGCGTGAACGATACGGAAGCATCTCTCGATGCGTTAATTGATTTTTGCGCGGGCACACTTTGCCATGTTAACCTGATTGCGCTCAATCCCGTTTCTGACTCTCCTTTTGCGCCTTCTTCAAAAAGCAGAATGAATGAGTTTGTGCAAAAGCTCACGCACGCAGGAATTCAAACGACGATTCGCCATTCTAAAGGCAAAGATATCGATGCGGCCTGCGGGCAACTGTCGCAAGCAAAGTCTTAAAAAAAGAGAGCGTTGTCTCTTAAAAAAATCTCCGAGAACGTCCTACAACGCCTCCTCGGAAAGCTCTTAAAATGCCCTGAAAAACGCTTTTGTCCCCTAGCCAATTTTTGAAAGAAGTCTTTTGAGCTCTTTGCTGTCAGCAAAGTGAATAGTGATGCTACCTGGGCCTTTGTCGGCTTTTTGCATAACGCTCACACGCGTGTCGAGAATATCAGAAAGCGCACTTTCTGCCGTTTTAGCTTCCTGCGTCTTCCTTCCCCGAGAAGAGCCTGACCCCGCTTTGGGCGTCACGTCGCTCTCGTCGTCGGGGGCAAGTCCTTTTTCTCCCCGCACCAAATCTTCTGCATCTCGCACAGAAAGCTTCTCCTCAATAATGAGGCGCGCAATACGGTTTTGCTCCCTTTTGCTCTCAAGCATCAGAAGCGCACGGGCATGTCCGGAAGAAAGTTGGCCCTTCTCGAGAAATGCTTGAATCTCTTGCGGAAGATCCATAAGGCGCAATGCGTTTGCGATTGCAGAGCGCGATTTCGAAACGATCTCGGCAACCTGAGCTTGCGTCAGACCTTGTTGGTCCATAAGCGTTTTGTAGCTCAAGGCCTCCTCGAGCGGATTCAGGTCTGCGCGCTGAAGGTTTTCTATAAGGGCAAGGGAGAAAATTTCATCGTCTGCCACTTCTTGCACAAGCGCGGGAACGCTCTTAAGGCCTGCGCGCTTTGAAGCTTGATAGCGCCTCTCACCTGCGACAATCTCATATCCTGTGCCCTTGGGACGAACAAGGAGCGGCTGCAGAACACCGTGCTGCTTGATCGAGTTGGTGAGCTCTTCCAAGTCCTCCTCGTCGAAGTGTTGGCGCGGCTGTCCTTTATGCGGAACGATGGCGGAAACGGCAATCATCGTTGCATTCGTCTCGGCCGCCTCGTTAATGGTTTCTGAAACAAGAGCCGAAAGACCCTTTCCTAATTTTTTTCTAGCCACGATTCAATACCTCCCTGGCAAGTTTTCTATAAGCACGGGCCCCTTTGCTGTGAGGAGCGTAAACGGTAACAGGTTCTCCGTAAGAGGGCGCCTCGGCAAGTTTCACCTGACGAGGAATGAGAGTTTTAAAAACTTTGTTTCCAAAAAACTCACGCGTCTCGTTAGCAACCGAGCGCGACAAAGACGTTCTCGCATCGTACATGGTGAGCAAAACACCCTCAATCTGAAGGTCCGGATTGTTCGTCGCTTGCACCAGTTTTGTGGTCTCCAAAAGCTTTGCAACACCCTCTAAGGCGTAGTATTCACACTGCAAGGGAATCAGCTCTCCCGTGGCTGCTACCAGGGCATTTAGCGTAAGAAGGCCAAGTGATGGGGGACAGTCAATAAGGACATAGTCGAAGTATTTAGCGACCGGTTTGAGCTTTCTTTTAAGAACGGTCTCCCGTTGCTTTTTGCGAACAAGCTCAATCTCTGCTCCGGCAAGTTGAAGCGTTGCAGGAACGATATAAACGTCGGGAATGTCTGTCGGCAGAATTGCCGCCTTGAACGCCTTGCGGCCCATGAGGCTTTTGTAGATGTCAGCCTCTAGGTCGTTTTTGTCAATGCCGAAGCCGCTGGTGGTGTTTCCCTGTGGGTCAAGGTCAATAACGAGAACGGCTGCGCCTTCTTCAGCAAGTGCTGAGGCGAGGTTTATTGCCGTTGTTGACTTTCCCACGCCGCCCTTTTGGTTGATAACGGCCAGTATGTGGGTCTCGTTATCGTGCAAGAGTCTATTAATTAAAGAAAGATCCAAGATGCCTCCTGAGACTGATATATTGGGGGCATCCATTCTAGCGCAAATTAAGATGAAGGAAGAGTCGAGAGAGGTCTTTTTTGCGCCATCCCTGCTTTCCTCGGGAGTTTAATCTTGGGTTGGTAAGCTTTTTGATATATGAATAATTCTCGATGACCCATTCCCTCAGGCAACTCAAATGTTTCACGTGAAACATGTTCCATGCCTGCTTTAGGAGCCGCTATCTTAGCTGCTTCTAGTTCTTCTGAGCGAGGGTGAGCTTTTGACGCGATTAAAAAACCGCCAGGCGAGAGAAGAGGCGAAGCATACTCAAGGAGGATCTCGAGAGGAGCGAGGGCGCGCGCCAGAGCCACGGAGAAGGGCGCCTGCTTTTCTCGTGCTTTATCCTCAATCCTTTTGCCTTCTGCCTTTATCTGTGGTGAAAGCCCTAGTTTTTCAAGCATTTCTTGTACGGCGGCCGCCTTCTTGGATACAGAATCAAGCAAAACCCCCGATTCTCCCGTGGCTATCCCAAAAGGTACACCTGGAAAGCCCCCGCCGGTTCCCATGTCAACAAATCTGACTTTTTCTTCAAAGAGCCCTTCTTCTTGAAGACCCTGAAAACAATTTACAAAGAGCAGAGAATCTAAAAGGTGAAGATAAACCCCTTCTTGTATATCCGTGATGCACGTGAGATTTAAGTTCTCGTTCTCCTTATTCACAAGTTCAAGGTATTGAAGGAGAAGGTCTGCCTGCTGAAAGGCGAGGGAGATATCGTAGTTTGCAGCTGCGCGCTGCAAGGATTCCTTTAAAACATCCATATCTTTTCTTTTCTCTTTCTTTTGAAGGCTTTCTAACCGCTCTCTTGGGTCTCATACCGTTTTAGCGGACCCTTTCGGCTCTTTTCGACGTATTGAAGCGCCACCCTGACGCTCTTTTCCCCGTTTATGAATCCGCCAAAAACCCCCGAAACGGGAATTTTTGGCGGCGCTTGTTTCTATCCTATTTTAAGCGAGAACTTACACTATTTGCACTCTTGCGTCTAAATGCGTTCTTTTGTGTGTGTACAGGCTATTCGGCACTTTCCTCGGTTACGTCTTCTGCAACTTCTGTCTCGGAAACCCCATCTTGAGTCTCGAGCATGGGGAATGTTTCTACCGCACCCTCTTCTTCAGCGACATCTGGCGCCGAAACTGCAATTTCACCTTCCGCCTCAGAAGCTTCTTCGAAGCCTTTTGCGGGCTTTTTAAAGTTTATCACGACAAAACGGTAGGGGTCTTCACCTTTAGAATAGGTTTCAAGCTCATCGTCGTCCCTGAGCGCCATGTGAACCAAGCGACGCTCGTAGGCGTTCATGGGCTTCAGGCTCACGGATTTACCGCGCTCCTTCGCGCGACGGGCGGCTTTTTGAGCAATGTCTGCAACGATGTTTTTGTGGCGTTCCCTATATCCTTCAATATCAACAACCACGGGATATCTAAAGCCAATACGCTTTGCCACGTAAGAGCTCACAACTTGCTGCAAAGAGGAGAGGGTGTGTCCGTGGCGCCCAATCAAAATAGCCAGATCCCCTCCGTTTATCTCGAGGATAAGCTCTCCGTCGTCGCCTTCATACTCGTCAATGGTGGATTTCGTCTCTCCAAAGCACGCCAGAATTTGGCGGAGGTAGCTCACGGCAAGATTAGCAATCTTGTCGATGTCCTGCTCGGTAAGAGCCTCTCCTGCTTCGTGGCGGCTTCGCATATCGAGAAGATCTGCGGTTTGCTCGACGTTTACAACACCCGTAAAGCCGTCTTCAGAAAGTGTTTCTGTGGCATCTACCACAGCACTATCGTCTTCAGCGGTTTGCTCGACCGTCTCGCGAGAAACCTCATCAATGAACTGCTTTGTGGGGCTCTCGAGCGCGGGCTCGGCTTCTGTGGGCTGGCCATACTCAAGCCCTGCCGCTTCAGCAGTCTCTAGTTTTTCCTCTGCGGCCTCGGTGTTCTCCGAGGCCTCATCGGCAACCTCAACGGCGCTTGCGGCCGCCGCAGTCTCTTCGACTTCATTGTTATCCGTCAAAAACTTGTTTTCTTCCGTTGTCATCTTGATCTCTCCTTAATTGACAATGTCGCAAAAGACGCTTTGTGCGCCAAACTGTTTTACTTACCTTTTTTCGTAGGACGCTTTTTCTTCTCTTTTCTTACGACGTTTACCTCAATGGGTTTGTTCTTCATGCGCTCCTCTTCTTCGCGTTTAAATTTATCCATTAAGCGTTTTGTAATGAGTTGTTGCTGGGCCACGCCCCAGAGCGCAGAGGTGTTGTAGTAGAGCAAAACACCGGCAGGAACTCCCCAACCAAACCAGACCATGAGCAACGCCATACCGATTCCCATGACGAGGGTGGAGGATTGTTGCTGGCCGGGATTGGAGCGCGTATTAAGCCACATGGGCAGAAACGTTAGAACACCAAACGCCAGGTCAAACAGAATATAAACCCATGCAGCAGCAACTCCTCCTGCTTCAAACATCTGGGCAGCAGAGTCGCCTAGGTGCGGGAAAATTCCGTAGAAGCACGCGTTCGGGTCGATAGTAGAAACGCTTTTTAGAACGTTAAAGAGCGCAATAAAAACGGGCATCTGAATGATGACCGGAAGGCATCCTCCAAGAGGGTTGAAATTATTTTCAGAATAAATCTTTCTGAGCTCTTCTTGCTGTCTCTTTGGGTCGTCTTGGTAGAGCTTTTGAATCTCTTGGAGCCTCGGCTGCAAAATCTGCATCTTCGCCGTAGACTTTGTGGACTTGAAGGTAAGGGGGGTCAAAATAAGACGGATAATCACCGTCAAAATGATGATTGCCAAACCCCAATCGCCACAAAATCCCTCGATGGCTTTAAGAATTTGAGTAATAAAATCTACAAACATCTCCCACATGATTTATCCCATCAACCGTTTCTTTAAATTGCTTTCTTTAAAAATTGCTTTTTGAAACTACTTCTTTCAATTACTTTCCGTCGTTTAAAACTTTCTTAAAATTCTTTGTCTCCCCTTACCTGTGCCGGACTCCGTTATCTTTTTTTGCGCGACTTTTCTCGAGCCAAACACAAACACCACTTCGGGCACAGGATCGTATCCGCCTTTATGGAAAGGATGACAACGCAAAATTCTTCTCACCGCCAAATATGATCCTGCAAGAGCTCCGTGCTTTTGGATGGCCTCGAGCGCATACTGCGAGCATGTGGGCTCATAAATACAGCAACGCGAGAAAAGGGGAGAGATGAATTTTTGATAGAAGCGAATGGCGCCTGCAAAAAGTACAACAAGAGGATTGCGCGGCGCTCCCTTTTTGTCCCGGGCCTTCTTTTCGTCCCAAGAAAAGCTCGTGCAACTTGTATGACTAGTTTTTTCTGCCATGTCTTTTCTTGTCCGCGTACTCTTTTAGGGCGCACTCTATCTCTTCTCGAATGCTTGCCGGTTTTGCATGAATCGTTTTTGGCGTTGCAAAAAAGATAATGTCACAGGATTCTTGCACGCAAGAAGTGCCGCGCACTGCCTCGCGCAAGAGGCGCTTACAACGGTTCCTATACACCGCGTTGCCGAGCCTTTTTGCTGCAACGAAGGCGTATTGAGGTTCTCCTGCGTCTTTAGAAAAATACGAAATTGAGACGAGGGATCGCTTGATGCGCGTCCCCTTTTTGAAAGCCCTCTCGAATTCCCTTCTCTTTTTAAGGGAAAGCATTAGACCGTTAGGCGCTTACGTCCTTTTGCGCGACGACGGGCCAAAACTGCACGACCGCCTTTAGTGGCCATCCGGGAACGGAAGCCATGACATTTGGCTCTTTTGCGTTTGTTCGGTTGGTACGTTCTTTTCATTTTTTTCTCCTGCTATATAACCCACAGCAAAAGCTCTATCTCATCATTTTTATCGAGAAGAGCCTCCGCTGGACTACTCAATCAAATGAAGGACTGTAAATTGTAGGGGTTTTTCCGCATTTTGTCCAAACTTTTAACAAAGAAAACATCTCGCGAACCCTTTTAGAGCTCCTTTGACTTCCCTTGTAAGTTCCTCCCAACCTTTTTCCTCTTCTCATTTCTTCCGAGAGAAACTTTCACACCGTTATCAATTTCTTTGGAGTTTTTGCTTTCTTGCAATTTTATTTCATCAGTTTTCAACAGCTTTTCTACAAATGTTAAAAACTTTCTTTCAAGAAACTTTTTTCTGTTTTTCTTACTTTTTTGTTCAAAAGTTTTGAAAAATGAAGTAAAGTAAATTCCCTTTCGAAGAACCTTTCTTTTTTAAAAATGAGGAGTTTTTGTGGTAGAAGTTGCAAACACAAACGAAAAGAGGCGCGCAAAAAGCGCCAGCGCGACAAGCCACACATCTTTGCAACCGGCCTGTTCTTGCCGTATCGCTTTATACGACGATCCAACCTCCTCACCTCAAGTTATCGAGGTATCGCCGCAGGAAACGAAGGTTTATCTCGACGAAGTAACGCAAAAAACGATATCGGCGCTTCGCGAATTCAATTCAGAAATCCCTTTCATGGTGGTGCGCGAGTGTGTTGAAAACCTTATCCACGCTCACTTTCAAACGCCCACCATCTCCATTTTGAACAAGGGAAAGATGATTCGTTTTTCCGATCAAGGCCCCGGTATCCAGAAAAAAGAGGAGGCGCTGGAGTTCGGCACGACCACAGCCACAGAAGAAATGAAGGCCTACATCCGAGGCGTGGGCTCTGGGCTTCCTATCGCATCTCAGTACATGCAAGACAAGGGCGGCTACCTCTCGATTGAAGACAATTTGAACGCCGGTTGCGTTATTACTTTGGGTTTTTCCGAGAAAACCCCCTCAGAGAACACGGAGACCCCCACAAAAACACAGCAAACAACACATGACAACACCGAAGAAAGCATCCAACCGAAAACTTACCAAAACACCCAAAACGAATACGACACAAATTCTTATCAGCTTCACGAAAAAGAAAAACAAGCCATTCTTCTTTGTATGACGCGTGAAAAAATTGGACCCACCGACCTTGCCAACCTTTTTGGGCACTCTCTTTCAACCTGGACAAGGACCCTTCAATATCTAGTAGATGAGGGACTTCTTAAAAAACCCTCCCACCAGCAGAAATATTTCTTAACCACACTTGGCAAGAAATATGCAACCCACTATATATAGTAGGGTTAAAAAATCATTTTGTTGAAAACTCGACGAAGTTTTCCACATTTTAACGAATTCTTTTTAAAGTTTTCAACATTTTTTCAGAAATCTCACCAACCTTTTTATTTTTTGTGTGTACAATGAGTCCCCCTTTTAGAGGTTATAAACACTCTTCGATCGAATTTCTGCCTCTAAATCCAAATTAAATTAAATTACTTACCACGCTTTTGGGGGATGTTAGATGACGGTACCTGCAACTTCAGAAGAGATGCTTCTTTGGGAAGATGCCTTTGATATCTTGAGTTCTCAAGATCTATCCGAGCAGCTTCTTAGCATGCTTAAAGCCTGTAATCCACAGGAAATTTTTGAGAATACCTTGGTAGTTGAGGCTCCTTCTGGTTTTGCGCAACATATTATTGAGGGAGAGGCTGAAATAATTGAGGGTGCTCTTTCAAAAGCCGCATTTCAACCTCTTCACTTAGAAGTTATTTACAAACCCCGCCAAGAAAAAGAAGTAAAAGAAACTCAAAACGACCAAATAAAAAATACAACTCAAACCTCGCAAAAAACTAGCTCCATACAAAAAAAGGAAACACAAAATACAAATCAGGCAAAAGCAGAGAAAAAAAAGGGAGTGGAAAAAACAAAAACTTCCATTTCTTTTCAAGAACTCTCTTCTCTTCCTTCTTTAAATAAGAAAAACTCAGCACAAAGCTCCTCACAAAAAACTACGCAAGTAAAAAGGGTTAAAAATCCTCTCGTTGAAGAGGTTTCCGAATACGACGCTCTTCTCACTTTTGACACGTTCGTAGAGGCTGACGAGAATCGTTTTGCCCTCCAAGCCGCAAAGCAAGTTGCAAACGGCATTTCTCAACAATTCAATCCGCTGTTTATTCATGGATCTTCAGGGCTTGGAAAAACACATCTTTTGCGAGCAATTCAAAACTACATTGGCACTAACGACTCGGAACGCCAATGCTTATATCGTATTGCTAGTGATTTTATTTCCGACTACACAAACGCTATGAAGGAAAATAAAAAGCGCGACGACAATGTAGTCGGAGAAAACCTCAAACAGAATTATCACAACATCGATGTTTTGATTTTAGATGATATTCAAAATATTAGAAAAGCCCAGCATACAATGGATTTTTTCTTTGAGACGTTTGAATATCTCGTCAGTCAAGGAAAGCAAATTGTCCTCGCTGCAGATGAGCCACCTTCAAACCTTGGTATGCCAGAGCGTATTGAATCGCGTATAGGTTCGGGGTTGTCCGTCTCGATTGAAACACCAACGCTTGAATTTAAGCGCGTCCTTGTGACTACTTTCTACGATCGTTTTAAAAAGGAAGGTGCCACAGGAACGCTCACAGAAGATGATTTAATCTACATTGCCGAGCAATCCGGTGGAAATATTCGCACGATTCGCGCATTCGTTCAAGAGTGTCTTTTTAAAGCATCGCAATACGAAGCACTCGGAGAAGAGATTACCCAAACCGACATTGCAAAGTGTGCAAGTGAGCGCTGGCAAAAAGAAGGCCGCATCATCACAATTGATGACGTGCAAAAATTCATTCAAAAACAATTCAATATTTCTCGAGCTGACCTTATCGGCTCAAAAAGAAATGCGGAGCTTAAGCTTCCTCGCCACATTGCGATATGGTTATCTCGAGAAGTGACTGACCAAACGTTAGAAGAAATCGGAAAACACTTTGGTGGAAGAAGCCATGCAACCATTAAGCACTCGATTGCTTGGGTAGAAGAGACCTCGGAAAATGATCGCGTTTTATACGATCGCTTGCAATATTTAAGAGAACGCATCGGCGGATAAAAGCTTCATAGATAGAATTCGCAGGTAGAAAATTAAAAAGAAAGTAGCCACAGATAAAACAAGGGAAAAACGCGGAATAAAAGATTTTTGAACAAGTTGTTTAAAAGGGTGTTAATTTATTGTTGGAAAGGTTGTAAGTTAGTAAAAGGAAGAAAGAAGAATATTGGCAATGTTAAAAACATCATCGGTTTTCAACAAGTTTTGACAAGTAACTTTCTTTGTTTATGCGGAGTATGAGAAGTTATAAACAATTCAACATGCTCTACTACTATAACTAGCTTATATATTATTTAAGGAGTAGTAATGAAATTAAACGTAAGCCAATCTTCGTTGCTGAAAGCCCTCTCTATTGTTAGTAAAGGAGCAGGACTTTCTTCTACTATCCCTGTTTTAAATAGCGTAAAAATAACGGCTCAAGGGGCAGATCTTGAATTTCAAACAACAGATTTAAATGTCGCGATAAAACACGTCGTGCCTGCAAACATCGAGGAAGAAGGCAGCGTTCTTGTCAGCCTTAAAACCCTGCAAGCAATTGCAAAAACGCTTCCAGATGCCTCAGTTACTCTCGAGACAAACGAAAACGGCGTAATTCTCGCTTGTGCGCAATCAGTCTTTTCTCTACTCACTTTAAACGTTGATGAATTCCCGGCGTTTCCAGAGTATGAGATTGAAAATTCCGTTTCGCTCTCAGCAGATCTTCTTAATAAAATGGTTGAGCGCACTTACAAAATCACCTCTAAAGATGTCGCGCGCCCTATCTTAAACGGCATTCTCTTTACCGTGGATAACAACACCGTGCGCCTCGTTGCGGTGGATTCGCACCGTTTGGCAGTTTGCGACACGAATGTTGAAACATCATCTCTGACCCAAGAATTTTCACTCGTTGTTCCCGGCCAAGCTTTCCATGATGTTTTATCTATCGCACAAACAACCGATAACGTCACCCTCGGCGCCACCGATTCGCAAATCGTCTTTTCCTTCGCAAATACCGTCTTTATTTCAAGAAAAATTGAAGGAAACTTTCCTAATTACAAACAACTTCTCCCGCAAACTTCTAAAACATCTCTTGATTTTCCCCTCGAAGAATTTTCAGAAGCGCTGCGCCGCGTGAGTTCGATTGTTTCTCAAAATCCCTCTGTGCGTTTTGAGGTTAACACAGAAGGAAATCTCGTCACGCTCTCTACCGCGGATAAAGAGGCAGGAAAAGCCACGGAAAAAATTTCAATTAACATCTCTGGCGACTCCGTTACCATTGCGCTTAATAACCACTACGTCACTGATGGCATTGCGCCGCTTCTCTCGGAAAAAGAAGAAAAAATCACTCTTGAGCTGCAAGATTCCACACAACCTGCCATCTTCAAGTCGTTTGGAAAGATTAACTACCTTTATCTTTTGATGCCTATTAGGATTTAGTATGGGTTTGAAAATTGAAACCCTCTCCCTCAAAAATTGGCGTAACATCGAAGATAAGTTAATTCACTTCAATAAAAATCTCACTGTTTTGCTGGGGTCTAACGCCTCAGGAAAAACCAACACGCTCGAAGCTATTCAACTTCTTTCGTCTGGCGCGACGTTTTCCCATACGCACACAAATCACCTGCTTCAAAAAGGCAAGCGTGAAGGAAAAATCGAGGCCACCTACACCGGAGACAAAAGAAAAATAACGCTTGCATGCTTACTTACAGAAGAGGGGAAAAGCGTCAAAAAACAGTTTTTTAAAAACGGCAAGAAAAAAGCGCAAAACCACCCTCAAGGCACGCTTCCCACTATTTTGTTCACCCCCGACCACTTAAGTCTCATTAAAGACTCGGCGCACGTTCGCCGAGACGAGCTTAACCATTTCTGCTCACAAGTTTCACCGCAATACCATGAGGTTTTAAAAACATACAACCGCGCTCTAGAACAGCGCAATAAACTCTTAAAAGACCCCACTCTTGAGAAAACCATGTTAAGCGTTTGGGATGAAGCGCTCTCACTAGGTGGTGCGACGCTTTTTCAAGCCCGCGCTCAAATCATCGCGCACCTCATGCCTTATATCGAAAAGGCTTACCATGCATTTTCGCCGGCAGAAAAGCTGTCCATTCTCTACAAACCCGCTCTTCCAAACATCGGTATTTTTTCCGAGAAAACCAACAAAAAAGAAATTCGAGAACTCTTTTTGGCCGCTTTGCAAAATTCGTTTCCCGAAGATCTCCGCAACGGATTTACCACCTTCGGTCCCCAAAAAGACGACGTTGTGTTTATGTTGAATGACAAGGAGGCCCGCGCGTTTGCCTCACAGGGACAACAACGATCGCTTGTTCTTGCCTGGAAGCTCGCGCTTGTCCAATATACAGAGGATTTTTTCCAACAGATTCCCCTTCTTCTTTTAGATGATGTGATGAGTGAGCTTGATGAAGAGCGACGCGAGGCAATGACGACGTTTTTGCGAAAGGATATTCAAACGGTTATAACCACAACGCACTTAGGCTATTTTTCTGAAAAGACGCTCGAGGAAGCCGATATAATTTCTTATCCCTAACAAACAAAAACAAACGAGAAAAGCAAATATCAATGGAGCTGCGTGATAAAAAAGAAATGAGCATTAAGGATTTGGTGGCGCGCCAAACCGATGCTCTTGGCACCCTTCAATCAAAAAAGCTGAAAGGGCAAAAAAGCGCAGGTTTTGTTTGGAATCAAATCTGTGGAGAAATAGGCAGAAAACACACAATAGGTCTCTTTTTAGAAGAGTCCAAACAAAAGACGGGACAAATTACACCCGCCCCTAAAGAAAACAACCTTCCCATCCTTCACGTCTATCTTGACTCTCACGCCCTCATTCAAGATTTCTCAACTGACTTGCCCGTTTACCAAGCAAAAATGGCACAAGCCGGTCTCCCTGTTAAAAAGATTGTTTTTCAACTTTCAAAAAAAGCAGGACAAACAAGGCGTGTAAATGTAGAGGAACATCAGTTGTCGGCGACAAATACAAGATCTAACACTCAACCAATAAACCCTCAAGAGGAAAAAATTCCGTTGAGCGAGCTCCCTCAACTCACCCCAGAAGACGCAAAAAAAATCCAGAAAACAATCAAGCACTTGCCACCAGAACTTCAAAAGACAGCAGTGTCTGCCATGTCCTCATCGATGCGGCGAGAAAATTATCGCAAAAACCAAAAAAATCCCGCCTAAACTCGCAACAAAAAAATACTCGGCACATCTGCGAAAAGAAAAAGACGGCCACCAAGGGTGCCTTAAAAATCACGAAACAAAAGCGCGCACGACACGCGCCGCAAAACTAACCCAAGTCAATCTTTTTCTTAAAAACGCGCATAGCGACTAGGTAGTAGACGATTCCGGCCACAATCCAAATCCACCCAAGAAGTGCAACGCGAAAATCAATAGAGAAGAAAATCGCTCCCGTTACAAGCGCCCCGCATAACGGCAAAACTAGAGAGCGCACCAACGAAAGCTTCTCTTTCTTCTTAAAGAAGCAGTACCAAAGAACGGCAATGTTTAACAGACAGTAGGTTGCAAGAGCTCCAAAGTTAGAAAGTTTCGCAACTTCGGTCATACCAAATTGGATAAGCAAGAAAAGCATGGCAAGAGAAAGAACGTTGACGAAAATCGTGGCCGAGGTCGGCACATTCGTTTTAGGATTCACCTTTCCAAGAATCTTTGGCAGCGCGCCGGAGTGCGACATGACAGAAATCACACGTGCGATAGAGACGGTACCGGCAAGGCTCGTAAAGACACCCAAAGCAAGTGCGTTAGCAACCGCGCAAACCACACCGTACCAGCCCCAACCAATACGATTAGCAAGCTCATAAAAGCCCGTGTCGGGATGCTGACTCATCAGTTCGTGCTGGCTCAGGGCACCATCGGCGGCCCCTTTGCAATCGATGCAGCTCGAGATATAGCAAAGCCCCACAAACATAATTCCTAAAATAACCACGATGATAAGCATCGCTTTAGCTGGGCCTTTTTTAGGATTGAGTGCCTCTTCTGTAAGCGTTGCGACGCAACCAAACCCTACAAAACTCATCGCGCAAAGGCTGACGCCATTCATCATTCCGTTGAAATTAAACGCCGCGGGATTTAAAAAATTCGAGAACGAAAAATCAGACGTCTCGGGATGCTGCACAATGTAGGCAATACCAAGCACGATAAAGCCTGCAAACACAACAAGCTCGCCGACAAGCGCCACAAGGTCGATACGCACAATATTTTTAATGGAGCGCATAGAAACGATCGCCACAAAAGCAAGAAAAAGCAAGCACCATGCCCAAACAGGCACCGCACTCACGAATTGGTTGAGCGCCTGCCCGGCTTGAATAAACATCAAATCAGGCGTAATGAGGTATTGCATGAGCATGAGCCAGCCCGCGACAAAACCAACCGCAGGAGCAATCGCTCGACTGCAATACGTATAGATTGAACCCGAGCTCGGGAAGAGCGGAATCATCACCGCAAACGAAAAGACGGTGAAGAACATGCTGATAAATCCAAATAAATAGGGAAGGGCTGGCATGCCTCCGCTCGCGTTATAAACGGACGCATAGATAGCGAACGGCGCAATAGGCACCATCTGGATAAGTCCATAGGTAACCATATTGCGGACGCTCAGTTTGTGAGCCGCAGCCGTTGCTGTCTTTTTAACGGGCGCCTTTGTTTTTTCGTTTGCCATCGTAGATCCGCCTTTTATTTCGCATCGCTAGAGGTGGTCTCATTCGATTTTTTTTCAGATTTCCGAGAAGTGTTTTCTGCGGAAGCTACCTCTTTTGTTTGGGCGCCTCCTTCAGTGGACCCAGTTTCCTCTTTCGTTGTGCCTTTCGAGTCCTCGGCAACGGCCTTAGTCGCATCAACTGCAGGAGTTGCAGGAGCTGTTGCAGTAGGCGCAAGTTTTGCAGGCTCGGGGTCGTCAGCACTAAGCTTTTTCGCTCCTTCAGTTACTTCAGGGGTGAGCTTAATTTGTTCATTCGGGTTCCAAAGCTTCTTAATAGGCAGACCCATGGGGTCCTGTCCTTCAGAAAGAAGAGAAGTCGGAACGTTAGAGGTAACTTTTTCAGGCTTTTTAAGGCCTTCAATCTGCCAAGTGAAGGGAGCAAATTGGTTTTGAGGATCTGCCCAGTTGCGCTTCTTTGACAAGCGATAAAGCACGAAGCAGATGATGAGTACGGCTGCAATGATGCCAAGGATTGTTCCTACATATATGAAAGGACTTCCGATGTCGTCAGATTCAATTTGTGCAGGCGGAATAATAGCAAGAGCAATACCGAACACACAGGCCGCCAGACCGACGCCGGCAACAAGGTAAGCACCCAGAGTGCCACCAGGAACCTTAAAGCCACGAGGACGGTTCGGCTGGTCGTGGCGCAATTTCAAGAACGACACGAACATCAAGACGTAATAGAGCATGTAGAGAATCGTGATGGATTGCGTAATCAAAATGACGAAACCTTGAATGTTAGGAATGAGGAAGAACAAGAAGGCAACGGCAGTCATGAAAGCCATTTGCAAATACATAAGCTTGGAAGGCATACCGTGCTTGTTGTTTGACTGGAGCTGAGGAGGCAGAAAACCAGAGCGCCCTGCTTGTCCCAACATATAAGAAGGACCTGCCATGTTGGTTACGAGCGAGGCGATGGAAGCACCAAGGCCAGCCCACGCAAAGAGCACGTAGACCCAACCAATACCGATGGTTTCACCCAAAATCTTATAAGTCTGGAAAAGTCCGTAGACAAGGTTCATTTGCGATTCAGGAGTAACGATAGCGATTACCAAAGTACCTGCGATAAAGATGAAAAGAGTAAGAACCATGCAGATAAAAATCGATTTCGTAAACTCTTTTTGCGGGTTTTTCAACTGCTTAATATGTGCCGCATTCATATCGATTCCGGCAAAACTAAAGAAGACACCGGCGGCCAAAGACAGAGTTGCCAAATTAAATCCATTTGAAAAAGGATTGAAGGCTTCCGGAGTCACCGTGACATTTGATTGATGTCCTGTTGCAAGATAGACAATGCACATAATTACCATAAAAGCGAGCGGGATAAAGGTACCAATCAAAACACCATATTTTGTAAGGCGGGCAAACGCCTTGACGCCTTTCGTAGAAATCCAGGTAAGAAGCCAATAAAACGCAAGCCAACCAATCATGAAGATAATCTGAAGCGTTCCATGATCGCCGGTGTTTACAAAGTTCTTTGCCCATTCCCAATCAGGTGTATAGAAGCCCATGGTGGTCGATGCCGTTGCGACACCAGAACCAAAGTTAATAGAGGTTTGAAACCAAAGGACCAGCAAGCACGCAAAAGCCAAACCTGGGCCCAACGCCTCACCGACCCACCTAAAAATACCGCCTCGCTGAGACCAGCCGCTGGCAAGTTCTGCTGCCACCAGACCGGTTGGCAGGAAGAAGACGATAGCGCCGATAATAAAGAGGGTGATGGAAGAGAGGCCGTAGTAGGCTTGCTGAACATCGTTGGCAACAGAGCCAATGATGGTGACATTCATCATGACGAGTGCCATGAGGGTAATGTAGCCGGTTGACTTCGAACTTGAAACCGGTGCTTTTGTCACTGCGTCGGCATGCCCCTTCGCTTTCTTTAAATGTGATGGATTAAACATAGAGAGTTCCTCTCTTCCTTTTTTGCTAGCTCGTATTACTCGTTAGCTTTTTCTCTTTTTTTGTTAGTTTTTCCTCTTGCTAGCTTTTTGCTCTTATCGAGCTCTCTGCCTTAACTAGCCCTCAACGGGGTTGAAGATGTTCCAGTAAGGCAAGATAACGGGCTCTTTGTCCAAGCCGCCGCGATACTTGTCAGAAATAAGACCTTTTCTGACCGCAACCTCAAACATGTATTGATCAAACCAAGCATCGTCCATGACGAAGTAGCCGCCGTGTCCAACAGGCTTACCGTGCGCTTCTGCACCCCAGCTGTTCTCAACTTTCCAGCGGACAGGTTTTCCGTTCTCGTCAAGGTCAACACCGGCAAGCGTCATAGCGTGGGTCGGGCCACTGATGCGCGTGACGTAGCGCTCTTCTTTTGTAAGATCCAAATCGATGTCGAACATCTTGTTGTAGTCGTAAAGATCAAGAGACAAGATGCCTTTTTGGAAGTCGGAGAGTTGCGTGACATCGCAACCGAACCAAACAGGCTCGCCTTGTTTAAGCTGCTCGATAGCGACGCGCTTAAGCTCTTCCATAGGAACGTTTAGATAGCGGTTAGGTTGTCCGGCGATAATCTCGTTAGAATCTTGAACACCAAACGAGCTGCCATAAGGAACCATCTTTTCAGGAATATTGCAAACACCTACGTAATCCTCAAGGTTAATAGAGACGTATTTCTTGGTGAATTCCTGTGGGGTCAGAGCAAAGTCAGCATGGTATTTGCCATCTTTGTCGCGATACTCAAAGTCAAACGTCTGAGGAGGCTCACCCACCGCAACAGACAGCACACGATAGACTTCCGTGAGCATTTCTTTCTGGCGAGCTTCAAGTTTCTCTCTCGACGCGTCATCATGGACAAGCGAGCGCAGCTCCAGCGCGTCCTTGCGCAAAAGCTTCGTCAAAATGTCGTTTAACTTGGCCGTATTATTGGTGCAATACGTCTCGGGCATAGCACTATGTGGCACCACGCCGTACTTTTTAACCAAATCAATCATCATGGGGAAGTCGCCGCCGTCTTGCATGGCGTTATTGAGAAGCCAGATAACCTCGGCATCTTGCAACTCGGCGTTGGCCGTCTGAATAATGCGAGACAAGAACCAGTTCGCGCGCTCCAGCTTGTTATAAAAAGCGTTGTAAGCCTGAGCCAGCTCGAAACTTCCCTTGGGCAACTTCAAATTCTTTTCAATGTGCCAGCGAAGCGTGTTCAGCGTTGCAAACATCCAACAACGTCCACTTTGTTGCTGGTTTGCAGGCGCCTCAGAATCGACGTCAATCGCAAAATGGAATTGGTCGGTGGTGTAAAGAGAAGTATCTTCTGCCGCCGTGGCAATGCCAACATTTTGAACCGCACGCGAGATAACCTGCTGCGTCTCCTTGTCTTTATAGTCTTTTTTCATTTCCTCTAAATCTTTTTCGTGAATGTCCATTTCACTCAACTCCTTTTTGCGAGACTCCTACGCCTGCGTTTGTTTGTTATTGGTTCTTGTCAAACTTTCTGGTTGAATCTTCCGAGCAGCCCTTTAAGCTGCAACTTTTCCTCAACCTTCTTTAGTATGCTCAAAATCCGCGCAGCTTATACAGTTGTTCGCTTTCTTATGCCTCGCTAGCCTAAAATCCACGGCTGGCTTGGGCGCGACTTGGTGTAGCCCTTTTGCCAAGCCCAAAGCGGGTGTTCTTCGAAGAACGCATCGGCGTCGAACTCGGCGCCATCCGCGCGCCCAATGCGGTGCCAGAAGCGCAGG
Source organism: uncultured Coriobacteriaceae bacterium (assembly GCA_947426865.1). GTDB lineage: Bacteria > Actinomycetota > Coriobacteriia > Coriobacteriales > Atopobiaceae > MGBC105563. The sequence goes on from CANEFS010000003.1 coordinate 25,833, forward strand.
TTTTTAATGTCTTCTGTGTCAGCGCATTTGCCATCGCACGATCCCGCCGGATAAAAAGGCACGTTCCAAACAGCCTTGGGATCGTCGGCAAAATACTGCGGGTCCACGTCGTAGTGCGAGCAAATGCAGCGACTTGACGGATTCTCGTAACCCAAATAAACGTCGTAGGTGTCCTCGAGCATCCGCTGTCCAATCTCGCGCGTAATCTGCCCGTTGTATTTGTTAAGAAGTTCCATCCAACGTTGGCGACGAGCGCCGGTTTGCTGACGCGGATCGTTGAAGCCGTTATCGATGCATTCAAGATTGCGGATGCGAGGATCAAAAACAGCGTTGCAGCCGAAGAAGTATCCATCCCTGGTGCGCTCAAGGTTCTGGTATTTGAGACCTTGCTCAAAGCGCGCAACCTCGCCGGTATTGGTATCGGTAATGAGCCATGCGTTGGCGTAACCGCCGTTATTTCCATCCTGCATAATCTCGACGAACGAATCGATGTCGTCAGCGTATTGCACAGCACGGCGCGCACGCACGTACTCAGGCACACCGCTGTTGTCGTAGCCCATAAAACCTGCAAGCGTCGTCTCGGTCACAGCGAGGCCAGCGTCGGTGACGTTATAGTCAGTCATTGAGCTGATGCATCCTGGCATCGTCTGCATCACGACACGATGCCCTTTATCAGGGGTGATGTCGTTGTAGATATTGAAATACTGGCCGCTCCAAAACTCGTCGAAGGACTCGTGGCCAATCACAGGCTTGCCGTCTTTCGTGGCAGAGCCCGTTGCTACAAACGCCGAGCAGTGCGAGCTTTTATGCGTCGGCACGCGCTCCGGAGCGTTGTCGTAGTTCTGGACGTTCAGTGGCCACCAGTAGCCACTTATCTCCATCCAATCGTTCCAGCCAAGAACGTCATCGAAGCCAAGAGGATACCCCGCCGCGGTCGAGCCGTCAGCAATGCCCTGAATCTCTTGCGTATATTCCTCGCCCAGTTTGTCTTTGTGAAGTTTGACCGCCTGCTCCACAAAGTAGGTGTATTCGACGCCAAAACTCTGCATTGTCATATAGGTGTAGACGCGAATAGCGTCGGCTAGTTCTTCGGCAACGTGATAGCCGTGTTGAAAGCCAACCTCGTAGGGACTGCCTTTGCAGGTGAGGTGAAGCCAACCCGCTTCCTCCTTACAAGAACTCTTGCTAAGAATTCCCTCTTGTTCTACTGTCAGCTTCACGTTTTGCGCCTGTTTCTGTTGGCAGCCTTGTTGCTTATCCATAATGCGCACTCCTTTTTCCTTCTCAGTTTCTCCTGCAATGCAGCAGGTATATGTGTTTCCGCTCTGGTTCGTACCCAGAAGCACCTCCTGTATTGCAGAAGAATTGTGAAGATGCGCGCACAAAGATGCATAAAGACGAAGTCAATAAGAAAAAAATTCCAATGAAACCGCAATATTTTAGGGCAGCAAACCGATACCAAACAATCGATGGCATAGCCTCTCTTTTCCGAGAAAATACCAGAACACAGAGGCTGTGACGATTAATGAAAAAGCGCGCTTGTACTATACTTATAAGCTGCGAAATGCTCTGTCACCTGCGCCTCTTTCGCCCGGACGTTCTTGTTCGCGTACAGGAAGGTGCAGCGCAAAAGAGCAGACTTTTAAAGTATGGCTAAATCAACCAGTGCCGTCTTCGTCCCCAAGGCAAAAACGAGAATAAAGACTACCTTATTGCGCCTGGCAATATCGTTTTCCCTTTGTCATGTTGGCGCTTTGTTTGATTGCGGGCTCGGCGGGCGACTTTGCACTCTCGACTTCCGTTTACAATCCCGCCAATCTGTATGCACAGTTCATCGCGACGCTTGGCATGTTTCCTTTCCCGCTGGCTTTCTCGGCCGCAGGCGTTTTGTTTTTCTGCGCGTGCGACAGAAAGCGCGTCCCTTCCTTCGTCTTTTATCTCTGCTTTGGAATCGCTCTCAATGCTGCTGCCCTCTTGGTGATGGGCTCGGAGTTCTGGTCGAACCTGGGCGTGTTCATGCAGCAAGGACAAGAAGTTCCGCTTTATGCGACGGGCCCTGTTTTCTTCGCTTGCATATCTGCGCTGCCTATTTGTATTTTCGATTTGTGGCTTTTCCGCATCTGTGAAGGCATCGAGAAAAAACGTATCCTTCGTGTCCCTTGGTTTATCTACTTTGCCGTCACCGTTTTTCTTATCGGAATCTATCTCTTCTTTAAAAACGGGCTTCCCGAGAAAAACTTGAAGTAGGTTTGAATTAGGTTAAGATTAAAAGACGTTCATAACTGACACCGCTATTGACCTCAATAACATTGAAAGCGTTAGCGAAGATATTGCTGGTTGAGCAAAGCTAGCCCAAGATGGAAAAAGCAAAAACGAAAAAGATAAAGCCAAGTGTAGCTCGCACGCGCAGAGCTTCTTCAAAAGGCGCTGTGGGCAAAGCGACTTCCCAGACGTCGGCCACAGGCAAGCAAAAGATTGCTGTCTTCGATTTCGACGGCACGCTCGTCAATGGCCAGTCCGGCACGGAGTTTGCTAAGTTTCTCTTTTTCCATCACTATATTGGTCTCTGGACTGTCAGTCGCATCATTTGGTGGGGTCTTCGCTACACCCTCCATTTGCCTCACGACCAAGATGCGGTGCGCAAGATTTTTATCAAAGGCATCTCCAAGCGCTATTCAAAAAAGCAAGTGAAAGAAATGATGCGCGAGTTTCATGACGAGCGTCTCGTGAAGCGCTATCGCTCTGCTGCCTTTCGCCAGATCCAGCAAATGAAGGACGCGGGTTGCGTTTGTCTTCTCGCGAGTGCAACGTTTGATGGTGTGGCAGAAGTCGCCGCCGAGTACGCCGGTCTGGACGGGTTCGTTTCGACGACACTTGCTGAAGATGAGTGCGGCCACTACACCGGCCAGGTGGCGGGAGAGGTTGCCGAAGGCCCCGCAAAATTAAAGGCCATTCAAAAATGGTGCGATGAGCATTTTGGGAACGGCAATTGGGCTATTGATTACGCCTTTGGTGATCACCATTCCGACCGAGAAGTGCTTGAGGCAGCTCTCCATCCCGTGGCAGTCAATCCCGGTTCCGTCCTGAAGTCGAGCGCGAAAAAGCGCGGCTGGCCTATCGTGGAGTGGCGCTAAGGTGGCAGACAGTTCTTCCTCGCAACTCTGTCCGTCGCCTTCCGCAAACATCCTCTCAACCTTTAAAAAGAAAGTTTGGAGGGAAGGGGCGTCTCTTTATCGCGATTTTCCCTGGCGCCGCACGACCGACCCCTATCGCGTTTTTCTTTCCGAAGTCATGCTTCAACAAACACAAGTCCAGCGCGTGCAAAAGTATTGGGACACGTGGCTTAATCGCTTTCCTGTCGTTGACGCTCTCGCAGAAGCACCGTTGTCGGAGGTCCTTTTCGCTTGGCAAGGCATGGGCTACAACCGCCGCGCCATCGCCCTTCAAAAAGCTGTCCAACAAATCATGCGCGAATACAACGGAACCTTTCCTCAAACCGTTGAGGAGCTCGTGAAGCTCCCCGGCGTGGGGCCTGCAACCGCCGCCGGGCTTCTCGCCTTCGCCTTCAACAAGCCGGCCGTCTATCTTGAGACGAACGTGCGCGCCGTTTTCATCCACGAGCTTTTTCCGGGAGCCGTCAACATTCCCGACAAGGAACTCGTCCCTCTCATCGAGAAAACCTGCCCGGGCTTTGAATCAGCCAATCAACCTTATTCGGAGAAGGACGGACCGCGCGCCTGGTACTACGCGCTTCTTGATTATGGCGCGTATTTGAAAAAGAACTTCCCCAATCCGTCGCGGCGCTCGAAGATGAACGTGAAGCAGTCAACGTTTGAGGGGTCAAGAAGACAGAAGCGCGCAGAGCTCATTCGGCTCCTTTTAGAGGACAAAGAGTTTGCGTCTGTAGAATGTGGACCGATGACGGACAATTCTGCGGAAGGTGGACTGACGACGGATGAGTTGGCGCAGATGCTTTCGGCGCACGAACAAAAAGAGGGCCGCCCCGCCGTGGAGGCGACCCTCACGCAATCGATTCTTGAAGACTTAGAGGCTGAAGGATTTTGCTCTTTTCAAAACGAGCGCTGGATCATCGCCTCTTAATTTCTTCTCCGCTCACGTTTAGTGATCCGACATATCGAAGCGGTTCAGCATAAGCATCGAGCGGTTGTAAAGCGCGCCCCCAAGCAGCTTTTGCATGCCGTCGTTTGCAATCTTGCAAAGAGCGGTGTTTACCTCTTCCAGGGTTTTCTCGGAAACAGATTTAGAATCATCAATCTTGGCAATGTGATTCAGACCGGTAGCAATCATGCTTTCAGAAAACGTGTTGATGTCATCCACGTTCTTGTAGAACTCGGGATCGGCGAGGCCTGCAACCATGCGCACTTGCCAATAGAACGTGTGCGTGTCGATATCCAGCGGCGTTTTCATGTACAAGGGAAGTTTCGAGACGCTCGTAAACAGGGGAATAAATGTCGAGAAAGGCATGCTCGACATCGCAATCCACATGATACCGCGCGTTGCGCGTGGCACGTTGGGGCGCACTTGCAAAAGCGCGCAGAACGAGGTGCGGTTGATGCCGATCGGACGGAACAAGCGGCGCGTCTCGTTGGAACCTTGTGAGCCGTACGGGTCGTACTTGGTGTTTTGATAGTGCGAACTCATCACGGTGCGCACGTCTTCGACGGTGATGCGTGCTTCAGGAACGCGGCACCAGGGAAGGTCGGGGCTTTGCGCGCTGAATTCAGGCTCTGCCGAGAAGTAATCGGACGACGGATTCAAAATGGACATGCCGTACCAGACGCGCGGGGTGTTGTAGACGCGGTCGCGCCACGTGTTGGACCCGAACGTCTTGCGCGGATTGAAGACGGCAGGAATGCCCTTGAACATCGCAGGCTTTTTTGCAGCTTTCCCGCGCCCACCCGCTTTCATTTTTACACTGGGCGCCACATCGCCTTTTGCATCTTCTGCACCAATGGCGGGCACAAGATGATTCTTCTTCATCCAGTCAACAAGGTCGGCCGAGCACATAAAGTTCTTCTCGGCACCGTAGGCATCCTTTAAATCGAAGTAGTCAAGCGAGAGCTGGTTGGCGATAAGGGCGTAGGTGTCGTCGGGGAGGCGGCGGGCAATCCAATGGTGGCCACCGAGCGTTTCAATCCACCAGATTTCGTCTTCGTCGGCAAAGCCAACGCCGTTCGACTCATACGTGCCGTACTGCTCCAGCAATTTGCCCATGCGCTGAACGCCCTCGCGCGCGCTTTTGATGTAGGGCAAAAGGAGGTTCACGTAATCTTCCTCGCCAATGCCGCCGGGAACTGCCTTCACCGAGCCGTGCGCAGGAACGTATTCGACGAGCGGATCTGCGCCCAAGACCGCGGCGTTTGTGGTAATTGTTTCCGTTGCGGTCATGGCAACGCCTGCGTCGTTAATGCCGGCTTCACCCCAGATGCCTTCGGAGCGCTTCTCTGCACGCGGCGAATAGGTGCAGCGAATGCCTTTGCTGGGGAGCTTGACCTCGCAGTGTGAGATGACGCTCTTGTAAACCTTTGGAAGCTTCGAGGGCTCGAGGACCTCGATAGCAACAGGATCAAAATGCCCATCCTCGGCGTCGTCGGTTCTGGCCATCAACGTTGAACCGTCGTAGCTCGCATTTTTTCCAATGAGAATCGTTGTGCAACCCATGTTTTCTCCTCTGCACGTTTTAAACGTGTCGTTTTGCGCCGCTTGGTTTTGCAGCGCTCGTGCCCTTGTGAAGTCCCCGCTTTTGCGCGCGAGTTTTTCGCTTCGCACGTTTGCTGGCTTCACAAGGAGCGTTTTTCTTGCCCCTTCTTTATACTCCATTTTGCCAATCTATAACTTTCTAAAGGCGCGAATTATGTGAGCGGCGCCTCAGATTGTGCTTCCCCGTGCCGAGAAACCCTTGCGAATTAGCCTCCATTTGCGTTGGCGAGAAAAGCTGGCCGAGCGCACCTTTCTTGCCGTGCCGGGGAAGACGGGCGGCGAGCGCTCATTCCGCCCTGCCAAAAAGCCCTCCTCGGCCTTCCCGCGAGTTCTTCTCGACCATTCGCCAGAACTTCAAAAATGAGCCTTTGTCTCGGCTCGCATTTCTTCTATCATAGGACAGGTTATTCGTTCGAATCACCATGGTTGTACAGTTTTAAGGAGGCAGGTATGCTTGAAATCAAACCCTACAAATTCTATTTCTGTCCTTGCACACAAGATCTTTACGGCGACGAAGTTCTCAAACACGTTGCCGAGCACTCGAAAGAGATTGTGGGTCACCTGAACGAAGCGGAAGAGATTCCCTACGAGGTGGTTTTGAAGCCCAACTTGCTGACTGACGACGTCATTCAAGCAACCTTCGCAGAGGCGAACGCCGACCCCAATTGCGCCGGTATCATCACCTTCGCTCATACCTTCTCGCCTTCTAAATCCTACATTCACGGACTGCGCCATTTGCAAAAACCGCTCTGCCAGTTCGCCACGCAATACAACGAAGAGATTCCGTACAAAGAAATCGACATGGATTTCATGAACGAGAATCAAGCTGCCCACGGCGAGCGTGAATTCGGCCACATTTTCGCGCGCATGCGCCTTGAGCACAAAGTTATTTTTGGTTACTGGAAGGACAAAGAAGTTCTCAACGAATTAGGTAGCTGGATGCGCGTGGCAGTAGGCTACAACGAAAGCCAAAACATTCGCGTCGCTCGCTTTGCCGACACGATGAGAAACGTGGCCGTCACAGACGGCGACAAGGTAGAAGCAGAGCAAGTCTTTGGCTGGACGGTTGATGCTTGGCCTATCAACGAAGTAGTGCCTTTCGTCGACGCCGTCTCTCCCAAAGAGACCGCCGACCTCACCGACGAATACTACGACCTCTACTCCATCATTGACGACGGGCGTGATGCGAAAGAGTTCCGTCGCCTCGTGGAAGTGCAAGCCGCACAAGAAATCGGCATCGAGCGCTTCCTGGAGGAACACAACTACAATGCCTTCTCGGATCACTTCGATGATTTGGGCGGCTTGAAGCAGCTTCCCTCTCTCTCCATCCAGCGCCTCATGGCCAAAGGCTACGGCTTCGGTGCCGAGGGCGATTGGAAGACGCCTGCCATGGTTCGCCTCATGAAGATTATGACGGCGGGTCAAAAAGGCGCGAAGGGCTCGGCCTTCATGGAGGACTATACCTACAATCTCGTGCCTGGCAAAGAGGGCATCCTCGAGTCGCACATGGCAGAAGTTGATCCCAGCGTCTCGGAGGGAAAGATTGCGCTTCGTGCAACACCTCTTTCCATGGGCAATCGAGAAGATCCTGTCCGCTTGGTATTCACTGCGCAAACCGGCCCCGGCATCGCCACGTCCATGATTGACCTTGGCGACCGCTTCCGCCTTATCGTTCAAGACGTCGAGTGCAAGAAGGTCGGCCACCAGATGCCGAAGCTTCCCACTGGCACCGTTTTCTGGGCGCCCAAGCCCAATCTGAAGATTGGAACGGAGGCCTGGATCTATGCGGGTGGTGCGCACCACACAGCCTTCTCCTACGACTTGAGCGCCCAACAAATGCAAGACTGGGCAGACCTCATGGGCATCGAGTGCGCCATCATCGACGAGAACACCACGATTCGCAACTTCAAAAACGAACTGCGCGTGAACGACGTCGTCTATCGCTAGGCCGCCGAGAAGAGCAACGCAAAAAACCGTTTTCGCTTTTCGTTTGCCTTGAGCTTGCTGATGCACACGTGCTTTAAGAGCTTTAAGAAAATGTGGTGAACCCCACCACATTTTCTTTTGTTTTGCGCGCCGTCTGAGGACTTAAAAATCGTTTTTATATAGGAGAGAATTTTTAAAACAGAGAGAGGCGTTATGGCTGAATTAGAAATCGCAAAAGAAATTATTGCAAACGGGAAAACCGCCCTGGGCATCGAATTTGGCTCGACCCGCATCAAGGCGGTCCTTATCGATGAGGCAGGCAACACACTTGCCGTTGGAACCTACGATTGGGAAAACGAGTTGCAAGACGGTCTTTGGACTTATGCACAAACCGATATTTTTGCCGGCTTAAAAGCTTGCTACGCATCCCTCAAAACGGACGTGCAAGAAAAGTTTGGCGTGACGCTGACCACGATTGGCGCCATGGGAATTTCTGCCATGATGCACGGCTACCTTGCGTTCAACAAGGAAGGCGACCTTCTCGTTCCTTTCCGCACATGGCGAAACACCAACACCACAAAAGCCGCCCACGCTCTCACAGAACTTTTCTCCTTCCACATCCCCGAGCGCTGGAGCATTGCCCATCTCTACCAAGCCATGCTCGATCAAGAACCGCACATTAATCAAGTCGCCTCCATTACCACCCTTGCCGGCTACGTTTCACGCGAGCTGACAGGCGAGAACATCCTCAGCGTAGGCGACGCTTCCGGCATGTTCCCCGTGCGCCGCGATGCAAACAACACGCCCATCTACGACCCCTCCTTCGTTACACTTTTTGACGAGACGCCTGAGGCCCAAGAACTGGATATGCATGTCGCAGAACTTTTGCCCAAGATTCGCGTGGCGGGTCAGACGGCAGGCAAGCTGACCGAGAAGGGCGCGGCTCTTCTCGACGACGATGGCGACCTGCAAGCGGGAATTCCTGTGGCGCCAGCAGAGGGAGACGCGGGCACCGGCATGATTGCAACGAACTCGGTTGCGCCGCGCACCGGAAACGTTTCGGCCGGCACGAGTGTCTTCTCGATGACGGTCATGGACAAGCCGCTTCCCAACCCTAAGCTGAACGAGATCGATATTGTGGCGACTCCTTCCGGAGATCCGGTGGCCATGGTCCACTGCAACAATTGCACCTCGGACCTGAATGCGTGGATGGATCTTTTCTCCTCCTACAACGAGCTCATGGGCGTGACGCTCGACACGGGGGCGCTCTTCACGAAGCTTTTCAATGCTGCCCTTCTGGCCGAGAAAGACGCAGGCGGCCTCTGCACCGTTCCGTTCGTCTCGGGCGAGCCCATCATGGCAGACGAGGCGGGACGCCCGCTCTTCGCGCGCGAGCCCACGGCGAAGATGTCGATTGCCGACTTTATGCGCGCGCAGATTATGAGTTGCTTTGGTGCGCTCAAAGTTGGAAACGACATCCTGCTTGAGCAAGGAGTGATGGTGGACGTTCTCTACGGACACGGCGGCATTTTCAAGACGCCCCTTGTCGCTCAATCGATTCTTGCCGCCGCTATGCAAACCGCTATCACCGTTTATGAGACGGCGGGTGAGGGCGGCGCATGGGGAGAGGCACTTGCCGCTCTCTACATGCTTCAAAAGCAATCCGGTCAAAGCGCTTCCAACGCGGCGCCCGCGACGCAAACGCTTGGCCAATGGCTCGAGGCGACGGTCTTCTCGAAAATTAAGGGCGAGACTGTCCAGCCCGACACGAAAGACATCGAGGGATTCAATCGCTACATCGACGTGTTCAAGCAACTTAACGCAGCCGAGAAGACCCTCGTCAACAAATAGGCATCCGGAGGTATTCGATGTTAGAGAAATTACGCGAAGAAGTTTATAAAGCAAACATTGCGCTTCCCACCCACGGGCTCGTGGTGTTCACGTGGGGAAACGCTTCCGGCTTCGACCCCGACTCCGACCTCTTTGTTATCAAGCCTTCCGGCGTGGCCTACGAGGAGCTCACTCCTTCCAATCTCGTGGTATGTGACTTGGACGGAAATGTTGTTGAAGGGGATCTCAACCCCTCGTCCGATACTCCCACCCACGCCGTTCTCTATAAGGCTTGGGGCGACCGGATTCAAGGGGTGGTGCACACGCACTCATCTTGGGCGACCTCTTGGGCGCAAGCGGGAAAATCGATTCCGTGTTACGGCACCACGCAAGCCGATTATTTCTATGGCGACATTCCCTGCATGCGCTCGCTTTCCCAAACCGAGATTGAAGGCGCCTATGAGGCAGAGACAGGCAACGTTATCGTTGATGGTTTTGCCGAGAAAAACCTCAACCCTCTCTCTATTCCAGGTTGCCTCATCAGAAACCATGGCGTCTTTAGTTGGGGAACCAACTCCAATGAAGCCGCCTATCATGCCGTCGTTATGGAAGAGTGCGCAAAGATGGCGCTGCATACAGAACAGATCAATCCGGATGTAAAGCCTGCGCCTCAGTTTCTTATCGACAAACACTACGAGCGCAAGCATGGTAAAAACGCCTACTACGGCCAGAAATAAAAATTTAAAACAAAAAGAAGTTTTGCTACAATCATTGCGACCAGTAACAGCGTCACGAGATGCAACAATTAATACGAGCGAAAGGAAAGAAATAAGCTCTTATAAAACATTGCAACTTACAAAAAACATGAGCTGCAAAGAGTCTTCTCGAACAGTCCCTTCATCGAAAACGCAACGTTCAGCACGTACTTTTAAAGAGACCTTAAAGCTTTCGCTCGTCTTTTTTATTAGCTTTTGCTTCGTTCTCCAAACAAACATTGCCAAACCTTTGGCAGAAACAATCTAGGACATCTCTGAGAGCCTCGCCGGTGTTGTCGAGGAAGATTTTCAGGATGAAATTTCCCATCAACTTTCACAAACGCTCGCAAGTTCTGCCGAAGAGCTTCCGCAAGAAACAACGCCCCAGACCAATGCAGCGACGATTTCTTATAATCTGGACGACGAAAACACTCACCATCGAGGCAGCCGGAGCTACAGCAGATGCTCCTGCTACTCTTCCTCTTGACGACACCCCAACGTGGATTCTCAATTTCACGGTTGCATCGGGAATACAAGCTGGCAATCTTCCCGAAATAAAAACGGTTCAAATTAAAGGACATATTCAAATTGCAGAAACCGCACAAAACGGTTTCGCCCCTTCCAATGGCAGCGGATGGGAAAGCCTTAAACATTTTGTTGTCGTAAAAGATGGCGACAGTAGTCTCACCTTTGCACAAAACGCAAAGTGCAAAACCATGTTTGGCCTCCTCCCTGATGACGGGAGTGCAGTCGTCGCGCCTTTAGAAACGGTTGAGGGAAACATTTCCTTTAACAACGTCAGAGATTCCTCGGGCCTGTTTGCAAATTGCGTGAACCTTCAAGAGCTGCCCGACTCTTTCGATGTTCCTAATTCGGAAGACTGCGACTACATGTTCCAACATTGCGAAAAACTCCAAGCGCTTCCTTCATTCACGGCCGCTGGAGCCCAGGGCGCGTCCTGTGCGTTTGATGGATGTCAAGCGCTCAAAGAACTTCCCTCCTTAGCTGCAAACGGCCTTGGTCAAGCAGTAGGAATGTTTCGAAAATGTGTGGCTTTAGAATCCTTGCCAGAGGACTTTAATCCAAAAGACCTAATCTCAACAGCTATGATGTTTATGGGTTGCTCGTCGTTGAAAACCATTACGCTTTCCAAATTGGAAAACCTGCAATATGTTTATCTGATGTTTTGTGGTTGTTCCAAATTAACGGACATCTCGACCCTTTCTTCTTGGAAGGTAGACGTAGTAAACCTTGATGGCATGGGGTTTATCGGCATGTTTGCTGGCTGCACTTCTTTGCCAGACGTATCTCCTCTCGCTGCTTGGGAGATTGATGAGACGAACAATATGGAAGTTGACTTTGGTGAGGGCCTTGTCCTTACAGGGCTTACAGGCATGTGTGGGACGCTTAATAAAGAAGTCGCGAACATGTTTATCGAAAGAGAGGACCAGAAGTACCAAAGCGATCTTCCTGCCCCCTCCCTGATTACTAAAATGAGTTTTGGTGAAGGTTGGGGAAAAATGAACAGCAAAGCGCTCCTGTCTATGAACGTTTGGCAACCCACAGAAGAAGCACTCAATCTTCAAGCAGCGGGAGAGAGTCTTCCATGGTATTGCGAAGATAAACCTGAACAAGGTCCCTACGAAACAACAAACGTACTTTTTAGTGCTTTTGATCAGGATGGCGGTTGGACTCAAGGTACCTGGGTAGCTCAAGCGAACCCAGAACCTGACGTGAATCCTTCTGGAAACGATGGCGCAGGAGCTCTGCCAGCTACAGGAGATCTTCTCGGCTTCGGCTCTTTCTTCGTGGCAGGCATTCTTCTGCTTGGCGCTCGCCTCACCATAGCGAAGGGATGCAAGAAGGGCTGGGAAATCTAGCGCAGAAGGGCAATCTCAGAAAGAACCGTTCAGCGAGAAGCTTTTCTCGATAAGACGTGCGCGGCAAAAAACGGGGATTGAAACGCTATCATAGAGGGAGCACCAAACGGTACAAAACGTTGCTCTCGCACCTCTATCGTACTCGCAACTTTCAAACACATTGCCGATAGGGGCGCCGCTTTAGAACGAGTTTAAGACTCGCTTTTAGGGAGAGCGCCTTGCGGCATATCAGAAAGGATTGCCATGCAAGCTTTTTCCAAGGTTCAAGAAGAACTCGTCAACCCAAGCCAAGGCACGCTAGATGCGATTGAGGCCATCTACGGTCCGCGTGAGGACAAGCAGAAAGTGCTCGCGAGCTATCAGGAAGTTTTGGATGGCCTGGTGAAGGAGTTTCCTGAGGTGAAAGAGCACCCGGTTGGTCTCTATACCGCTGCGGGACGTACTGAGATTGGCGGAAATCACACCGACCATCAACTGGGATGCGTTTTGGCCGCCTCGATTAATCTGGAGTCGATTGCTGCAGCCTCTCCTAATAACCTCGACAAGATTCGCGTTTACTCCGAGGGCTACGGCCGCCTAGAGGTAAATCTCTCCGACTTGAATCCGCAAGATGATGAGAAGGAAACGACACCAGCGCTGCTTCGCGGCTTCGCTGCTGTGCTGAAGGAGGCGGGCTACGATGTGGGCGGCTTCGATGCCTATATCAAGTCGAACGTGCTTTCCGGCTCGGGTCTTTCTTCGTCAGCTTCGTTTGAGTCGCTGATTGGCTCTATCTATAACGACCTGTATTGCGGAGGCGCTCTTGATCCTGAGACGATTGCGAAGGACGGTCAAAAAGTCGAGAATGTCTTCTTTGGAAAGCCTTGTGGCTTGATGGATCAGATGGCGTGCTCTGTTGGTTCTGCGGTCGCTATCGACTTCAAAGACAAGGACCATCCCGTTGTGCGTAAGGTGGATATCGACTTCGACGAGGCCGGATACCACCTCGTTATTTGCGACACGCTTTCAAGCCACGGCGATCTCTCCTCTGCCTACGCCTCCATCCCTGAGGAGATGGGCGAGATTGCTTCTTACTTTGACCAAAAGACCCTTCGCGGCATTACGGAAGAGCAGCTGCTTGAAAACGCCAATGCCCTGCGCGTGCAATTTTCAGATCGCGCGTTTTTGCGCGCCCTTCATTTCGTTCGCGACAACGAGCGTGCGCAAAAAGAAGCTGAATTTCTTGAGAAGGGCGATGTCGATGGCTTCTTAAAAACGGTGCAGGAGTCGGGCAATTCCTCCATTAAGTACTTGCAAAACATTGCGACCTTCGACGATCCCACCGACCAGAAAGTGGCCGCAAGCCTTGCGATTGCTCAGATGATTTTGGGCGCCGAAGGGGCGGTGCGTGTCCACGGTGGCGGCTTTGCTGGAACGATTCAGGCTTTCGTGCCGCACAAGATGCTCTCCACGTTTGTTGAGAAGATGGACGCCGCACACGGCGGAGAGGTCTGCCACGTTCTCTCTATTCGTCCCGTGGGAACGGCGACCTTCATTTAGGTCTGGTTTTTATTGAAGTTATGCGCCACATTGAAGATACGAGAGCTTTAAGAAATTAGAGATTAAAGATGGCCGAGAAAACCGTTCCCTCTGTTTTTGCGGAGGTAGTCTCTGCAAATCCCGATGCTCTTGCCGTTATTTCGGCTGAAGAGAAAATTACGTATGGTGAACTTGATGCGCGCGCGAATCGTATCGCTCTCAATTTGATGAAGCATGGCGTCATACCGGGCGATGGAGTGGCCTTTTCTATGAAGCGGTGCGTGAATGCGATAGCTTTGATGCTAGGTATTTTAAAGGTGGGCGCCATCATGATTCCCATTGATGCGTCGTATCCCTTTTTGCGCATCGATTTCATTTTGGACGACAGCTTCGCCAAACTCTACGTTGTCGATGATTTTTTCGACGAATTGTTGGCACCTATTGATGAGAATGCGGAAGACGAAGGACTTTCCAACGCAATTGCAATGGGTGCGATACCACACACTGAGGAAGGCTGCTATTGCCTCTATACCTCAGGATCCACCGGGCAGCCCAAAGGTGTTCTTGTTCCTCAGAGAGGCATTCTGAACCTCGTTCTTAACACATCCGTTTACGAAGGTTTTGACGAGATTTTCCGCATTGGTTTCTCTACAACTTTTACGTTTGATGTGGCGATGCAAGAAATTTTCACAACACTTTTAAATGGACGAACTGGCGTGATTTTGCCAGAGCGCAGAAATACTCCTGTCGACGAAATTGCGCATCAGATAGTGAGCGACAAGGTGGATATGCTCTTCTCGACGCCAACATACTTTTCAGCGCTTACAAATAAGGAGAGCAACGCCCTCACACTTTTGAATCAATTGAAGTTGGTTTGCTTGGCAGGTGAGAAATTCTTCCTTAACGAAACGGTTCAGCATTTGCGCAAAGACGGTGCTATTAGAACGCGCTTCGACAATCAATACGGTCCTGTTGAACTCTCCGTTATTTCGGCGACACGTCACATGAAAGACGATGATTTTACCTCTATTGGCTCGGCTATTCCCAATATGAAGGCCTACATTTTGAGCGAGGATGGAAATGTTTGTGCGCCGGGCGTGAAAGGTGAGCTGGTCTTTGCCGGCAAAGGGGTGGCGCTCGGTTACCTGAATCATCCGGAGCTTACAGAAACGCGCTTTGTCGAGAATCCCGCAGAGCCTGGAATTATCTACAAAACGGGCGACGTTGCTTATTTCGGTGAGGATGGCGAGATTCACTACGTTGGCCGCAACGATTTTCAGGTAAAGCTTCGTGGCCAGCGCATCGAGCTTGAAGAGATTGAAAGCGTCCTTTTGAAAAATGAAGGCGTTAAAAATGCTGCTGTGGTAGTGCAAGAATTCGGGGGCAAGCAAATACTTTGCGCCTTTTATGAGACGCGAGAAGCACCTGCTTCAGAGGAGGATTTTCGCGCGAGAATCCACAGGCATCTTAAAGCCGCCCTTCCTATTTATATGGTGCCCGATCGCTTTTACCGCCTCGAGGCGCTGCCTACCCTGACAAGTGGAAAGGTTGATCGTAATACTCTTGCAACCATGAAGATGGAAGAAGCCGCGGAAGAAAAAAATCGCACGTTTGAGCCGCCCGCGAATGAACTTGAGCAAACGATTGTGCAGCTCATGAAAGGCGTGCTGGAGCAAGAGAGTCTCGGTGTTGATGAGGACTTCTTCGATTTAGGCGCCGATAGCTTAAACATCATCGAGTTCGTCGCCGAGCTCAAGGGTGAAGGAATTCTTGTAGGCATCCAAGATGTTTTCGATGCCCGCAACGCCCGAGCCTTGGGCGAAGTTATTGAACAGGCGGATCGATCCTCCCAAAAGAAGAAGCATGTGCCTCACCCTTCTTCTCAGAAGGTCATCCCCGAACAGGCCTCAGATTTCTCTTCGTCCGAGAAAGATAAACGAAGTGCGAGCGATACCCCTCTCTTACGTACGGCGACCGACGCTTCCGAGGATACAGAATTCGCGGCCGTACTTCACGAGTTTCTTACAGAAAATAAAGCCTTGCTTGAAAACGAAGACGCTCCTTTGCCCGGCAATGAAAATGCTGCATTGTCCAAGTGTGCCTGTGCGGTCCCATCGGATGAGAGCAAGCAAAAAAAATCTCCCGTCCTTTTCTTAACAGGCGCGACAGGTTTTCTCGGCGCCCATGTATTGCATGAACTGATTGAGCGCACTTCCGCGACGATTTATTGTTTGGTGCGCGCCACCTCTCACGATGAGGCGACCGAGCGAGTTCGCGGCCGCTACAGTTTCTATTTCAATTCGCCCATCACAATCGAGCGCGCCAAGGATTTTGAACAATCAGAGAATAGAGGGACCCGCCCCCACGTTCATGTCCTCCACGGAAACTTGGAAAAAAAGAATTTTGGCCTGGACGAGAAAACGGTTAAAGCGCTTCAGGAAAGAATCGATTGCATTATTAATTGCTCTGCGAACGTGAGTTATTACGGAAATCTCGCATCGTTCGAAAAAATTAATACGGAACCCATCACGAATTTTGTTCGCCTCGCACGCGGTTCCTCCAAGCACATTCACCTGCTACACATCTCAACAGTGAGCGTGGCTGGCAGTGGTTTCTCGGAAGAGAAGAAAGAGCAGAGAGAATCTGGGGCTGACGAAGAAAAGAAAGGGACGCAAGAGATTGCCGCTCCGATTTTTACCGAGGAGCATTTTTTTGTCAATCAAGCTTTCCGCAGCGCTTATGCGCGCTCAAAGTTTGAGGCCGAGAAAATCCTTCTTCAAGAAATGATCGGAGGATTCGATGCTACTATTGTTCGCTTGGGTAATTTGCTACATCGAACAAGCGATGCCCAGTTCCAACCAAACATTAACAACAACTCCTTCATGCGTCACGTACAAGCCCTGGCTGCTGTCGGAATTTTCCCTACGTCCTTCAAAAATTTGCAAATTGAGATGAGTCCAATTGACAAAGTTGCTGAAGCCGTCACCTCTCTGGGCGTTGTGCACGGCCTAGCTACCGAAAAAAATAAGGCGCGCGTTTTAAATTTAACGAACCCTGATACTATTTCCGGCTCCCTTTTGATAGAAGCGCTTCGCAAGCACGGTTTTAAGATGGAAGAGAAATCAGAGGCAGAGTTTAGAGTAAACCTCATGCAGTTGCAGGAAACACCTCGTCTGCGCGGGCAGGCTGCTTATCTTTTGGGAGGGATTTCGAAGGAGGGGGCCTACAGTCTGGACCCCGACAATCCCACGTCTTCTCACGCGACAACGCAATACATGAAAAAGCAAGGCTTTACCTGGAATCTTGCAAGTGAAAAATACGTTGACGATGTCATTAATAATTTAGTTGAAATAGGATTTTTAGACCCTCACGAAAAAGGTCGTTAAAACTTAACCCGCAACAAACTAAGAAGGGGAGACGAAATGGGCGAGGAGAAAGAAATGACAGAGACTCAAAACGCGTCTACGGAAACGTTTGCGCACAGGCAGACTGCACCCGTTGCACCGCCTTTGCTTTCTGCGCAAGAGGCGCTCGTTGCACTCGTGAACCATGCTGTTGCCGCCTCTCTCATCGACGAGCAAGACGTCATCTGGGCAACGAATCAAATCGCGCACCTTATCGGTTTTGAGGAAGCGCCTGCGCTCGACGAGGCCTCTCTCGAAAAGATTGAGCTTCCCGAGGACGGCTACTCCACGTTGCCCGAAGGCTACACGCTCCAAGGGATTCTCGACATCTTGACGAAGGCTGCGGTGGAAAATGGCGTGATTGAACAGGGGAGTGTCTCGGCCGACCTTCTCGACACAAAAATCACGAGCGTCTTCACGCTTCCGCCTTCTAAAATTTTCGAGAAGTTCTGTAAGCTCTATCTGCAAAGCCCCAGCGATGCAACTGATTGGTTCTTCCAGTTTTGCAAAGACATCAACTACGTGCGCCAGGACCGCCTGAATCAGAATCTCTCGTGGCAGACGGAGACACCTTACGGGCCGCTCGACATCACCATCAATCTTTCGAAGCCCGAGAAGGACCCGAAGGCGATTGCTGCCGCACTGAAAAGCGATAAGATTGAGTTTCCCAAGTGCATGCTTTGCCTGGAAAACGAAGGCTATGCTGGGCGCATGGACTATCCCGCGCGGGACAATTTGCGCATCATTCCGCTGGAGCTTCTCGGCGAGAAGTGGGGCTTTCAATACTCGCCCTACGGCTACTTTAACGAGCACTGCATTTTGCTCTGCACCGAGCACCGTCCGATGAAAATTAATTTCGACGCGTTTCGTCGTCTGTTAGAAATTGTGACGCGATTCCCCACGTACTTTGTGGGCTCCAACGCCGATCTTCCTGTCGTGGGAGGATCGATTCTCACGCACGATCATTATCAGGGCGGAAAATACATCTTCCCCATGGATCGCGCTGAGGCAAAAGATGACCCGCGCGCAACCTTTTTCTTCGAAGGCTTTCCCGATATCAAGGCCGAATACATCAAGTGGCCTATGTCGACGATTCGCCTCTCCGGGTTGGATAAAGAGCGTGTCGCAGAGCTTGCTGCCGCTATTTTGAACGCGTGGCGTGGCTACTCGGATGAGGAGGCGGGTATTGTTGCCTCTTCCGAGAACCCCGAGACTCACGAGATGGAGCCGCACAATACCATAACCTCCATCGCGCGAAACGAAGACGGTACGTACATCATGAATCTCGTGCTTCGCTGCAACATCACGTCCGACGAGTTCCCGCTGGGCGTCTTCCATCCCCACCCCGAATATCATCACGTGAAAAAAGAGAACATCGGCCTGATTGAGGTCATGGGTTTGGCCATTTTGCCGCCGCGTCTTAAAGAAGAAGTCGAGAAAGGCTCTCTCACACGCGATGAAATTGGAGAGATCTTCAGTCATGTTCTAGAAGACGCGGGCGTCTATAAAGACACGCCAGAAGGAAACGACCAATTCTTCCGTTTTGTTGAAGCTGTCAACGAGAAATTGAAGGAAGAAGAGTAGTCAAAGCCGCAAGACAACGTATTAATGAAAAAGGAAAGGACGCCAATGCAAGTCACAAAAAAATTATTTGGAAAAATTGAGAGTGGACCTGAGCTGGGAAAAGAAGTTGAAATCTACACGCTCTCAAACGACAACGGCATGGAGGCCAATATCCTCACCTACGGTGCCACCATCCAGTCGCTCTCGCTGAACGGAAAAGACGTTGCCCTTGGCTACGACAACCTCAAAGGCTATCTTGAGAACGAGGGATGTCTGGGTGCGACGATTGGGCGCGTAGCAAACCGCATCAAGGATGGAAAATTCACGCTGAACGGCAAGGACTATCAGCTGGCCCTCAACAATGGAGGCAATACGTTGCACGGTGGAAACGTTGGCTTCCACGAGCGCGTTTTCACGCCAACGGTTGACTCGAAGGGGCTGCATCTCACCTACATCAGCCCGGCTGGCGAGGAGGGCTTTCCCGGCGAGGTCGTCTTTGTCGTCACCTATTGTTTGGACGACGACAACACGCTCCACATGGACTACAACGCCACCACAACAGCCGACACGCCCTTCCAAGTCACGAATCACTCCTACTTCAACTTAGATCTGCCGGACTTTGCCGCGTCACAAACAGCGGCTGCCGAGAAAACCACGGCCGAGGAGCTAAGCATCCTCAAGCACGAGCTTCAAATTGAGGCGGATGCCTACGATAAAAACGATGAGACGAGTGTGGCAAAACCTTCAGAGCGCACGGCTTTAACAGACGATGCTATCTTTGATTTTAGAAGCCCAAAGAAGATTGGAATCGACATCAGAAAAGAGTCGCAGCAACTTGGGTGGGCAAAAGGCTACGACCATGCTTTCGTGTTGCGCAAGACAGGTGGGACTGTGACAGATGCCACTCACAAGAAGAATGAAGAGGCGGCAACGCTTACGAACGGAAAGCTTACGCTCAAAATCTTTACCACAATGGGATACCTCCACGTCTACACAGGAAACTATCTTGATATGGAAGGCAAACAAGGCATCTATTACGGAGAGAACGCGGGCGTTGCTTTAGAGGCCGAGCACGAGCCCAACGCAATTAACGCAGAAGACGTGGCAACGCGTGAGAAGGCCATCATCACGCCCTCAAAGCCCCTCAACGAAACGATTTCCTTCCAGCTCTTAGAAAACTAAACGCTCTGCAATCGGGCGCTCTGCAAGCGGGCGGTCCTTTTAAAGAGTACTCTTCTAGTCGCTTAAACAACCTCCGATTTTTAAAAAAAAGACCTGGGAAATTCCAGGTCTTTTTTATTCTCAGCGTTTCAGCTTAGAGACTTTACGATTTCTTCTTTTTCTTCGCGGGTTTCTCGGCCTTGGAAGCTTTCTCATTAAGAGCAATATTGGCTTCTAAGTGCTCACCCCAGGTCTCTTCAAGCTGTGCCACGATATCGGCATGCATTTTCTCTGTCAGTTTAATCTTCAGAGCAAAGACAACCATGGCAAGAACAAGAATAACTGCGGGGACAAGAAGCATAAGGATCTTAAAGAGGGACCCATCGCTCGCCGTTACGGTTTCTGCGGTGGCATCGTTAGTCATGCCGCAGGCGATAACGATAATACCTACCAAACCGGTCGAGACGGCTCCTCCGAACTTATCGGCCAAAGGGCGCAAGGAAAGCGCGACAGACTCGTCGCGGTGACCAAGCTTCAACTGACCGTACTCGATGGAGTCGGTAATAATCATGAGGGCAATCAAGAAGACCATTGGCTGAGGCGCAACGAAAAGAATTCCTCCGATAAGAGCCAGGACAAAGCCAAGCGTCGCTCCGCTTCCCAGAATGTCGGGAACAGGAATTCCTAGTACACACAAGCCTGCAATCATCACGATAACCGACGCAAAGAAAAGCGGTTTTCTCGTAAAGATGCGAGACAGTATCGGGAAGAGTGCGACCGACCCCAGGCTGATGAAGATGTTAAGAAGCATCAACAATGAGTAGCCGTATTCGTTTCCCAAAATGTACGTGTAGTAATAAAGCAGCAAAGCATTCACAAGAAGGAAACCCGTGCAATAAATCAGATACGAGATAAAAATCCAAAGCAGCTGATCGTTTTTGAACAGCACCTTGAAAACGCCGCCCAGTTTCGTGTCTTGGGCGTTCTCGCGGATGGTGTCAGCCACCTCACGCGTTCCTAAGCCAACACAAAGAGCAGAGATGGCATTGATAATACAAACGAGAGCCGCGAAGACGAACCAACCGGTTGCATCTCCGTTTTCGGCCGTTTGAGTTACCGAGAAGAACAAAACGATGGGCATAACAACCGCACCTGTCAGGTTCTGGCCAACGCCCGAACCAAAACGGGCAAGCGTTGCGTTTTTCTCGCGTTCACGACTGTCGAGGGACAACGCCGGAAGCATCGACCAGAAAGCGACGTCGTTGAAAGAGAATGAGACGTCCATCGTGATGTAGAGTGCCGCAAAAATGACGAGGTAGAGCTCGGGATTCTCGTGGCTCAAATCCCCCAGCGTCGAGAAGAGCGCCAGAAGCGCAAGAGAGGCAACCGAGCCGCCCACAACAATCCAAGGTCGAAAATGTCCCCAACGCGTTTTCGTACGGTCAATGATGTTGCCGATGAACGGGTCGATGAAAAGTTCAACAATACGAAGCCCCATGATGATCGTGGTGGCTGCACCAATCCAAACGACATCATCGCTGCCACCCGAACGATTGAAGAGGATCTTTGTGATGAACATGATGAGGTAGGTGGACATTGCGGCGTAAAAAACGTCGTGCCCAAAAGCCCCAAACATGTAAGATGCGCGAGAAACAATTTTATTAACAGGCTTCTCGAGTGGCTGTTGATTGGGCCGCGCAGCAGAAGTATTTGTCTCTGCCATACCGATCCTTTCTGTTTAGATTTTTATAAGGCTTGCGCAGATTAGTCTTCCGCAATCTCGGTGATTGCGCCGGTGGGGCAAGCTTCCATGCATTGTCCGCAGGCAATGCAGTTCTCCGCGTTTACGACCTCGGCCGCGCTGTCGCCCAGCTCAAGAACGTCGCAAGGACAAGTGTCCACGCATACTCCGCAACTCACACATTCATCTGAAACAATAACTGGATGTGCCATTTTTTCTCCTTCTTTAGAGAGGTTTTTACTACTCTTGCGAGTTTAGCCATCTTGCGCTCGTTTGCAAGGCTTTTCCAGCGATTTTTTGGTAAGGGGCAATGCTGGATTATCTTCGCGTCGCATGAGGTTTATTGATTGCGCAAAAGGGCTATCTCGTTTGTGCTGTATTAGACAGAAAGGGGCGAGGTAGGGACCGCGGACGATAAGCTTGGGACAACAACGAGAAAAAAGAGAGTGTTGACAAAATACTGAGAAGAGTATATGTTACACAGGCTTAAAAAATCTGAGTCGTTCTCACTTAAATTTTATAAATTGTTGTGTATAATACTTTACGCAATGGGAATAAACGAAAAGCGACGAAAGTTTAAGCCTGCATACGAAACACGAAATACAAAAACGCAACAGAAACAAAAAGCACAAAACACGAACACGAAGCACAAGACACGAAAAACGAAACCTACTTATACAAGAGCTATAAGGGATAGAAAGGGAAAACATGGCAAGCAACAAAATTTTAGGAATTGATTTAGGAACCACGAACTCCGCGATGGCCGTCCTTGAGGGAGGCGAGCCCACGATTATCGTAAACGCAGAGGGAGACCGCACCACCCCGTCGGTCGTATCGTTCCAACCGGATGGCGAGCGCCTGGTCGGCAAAGCCGCCAAAAACCGCGCCGTCACCAACCCTGAGAACACGATTTTCTCGATAAAGCGCTTCATGGGCCGTAAATACGACGAGGTTGCCTCGGAGAAAAAGACGGTGCCCTACGAAGTCAAGGCCGGAAAAGACGGACGTGTCGTCGTCGTTATCAACGGCGAAGAGTACACGCCTGAGCAAATTAGCGCCATGATCCTCTCGAAGATGAAAAACGATGCCGAGAAATACCTGGGCGAAGACATCACCGAGGCCGTCATCACCGTTCCTGCTTACTTCAACGACGCGCAGCGTCAAGCCACAAAGGACGCCGGAAAGATTGCGGGTCTCGACGTTAAGCGTATCGTGAACGAGCCGACCGCCGCAGCTCTTGCTTACGGGCTTGAGAAGTCCGACGGCGACCAGAAGATTCTCGTCTTCGACCTGGGCGGCGGTACCTTCGACGTCTCCATCCTGGAGCTCGCTGACGGTGTTACCGAGGTTCTCTCGACAAACGGCGACAACCACCTGGGCGGCGACGACTGGGATCAGCGCATCATTGATTGGGCGGCCGATAAGTTCTTGGCCGATGAAAAGGTTGATCTCCGCAAAGACCCGATGGCGCTTCAGCGTCTGAAGGAAGCGGCGGAAAACGCAAAGAAGGAGCTGTCTTCTTCTCAGCAAGCAACAATTAACCTGCCCTTTATCACGAGCGTTGACAACAACCCTAAGCACCTCGAGTACACCCTCACCCGCTCGGAGTTCGAGCGCCTGACGCGCGATCTTCTCGACCGCACGAAAAAGCCGGTGGAAAAAGCACTGAAGGACGCAGGGCTCGACCTCAAAGATCTGAACGAGGTCATCTTGGTTGGAGGCTCCACGCGTATGCCCGCCGTTCAAGAGCTGGTCGAGAAACTCACGGGCAAAAAGCCCAACATGAGCGTGAACCCGGACGAAGTGGTCGCTGACGGTGCAGCGGTACAGGGCGGCGTCCTGACAGGAGACGTGGAAAACATCCTTCTTCTGGACGTAACTCCTCTGTCGCTCGGTGTTGAGACGATGGGTGGCGTCATGACGAAGATGATTGACCGCAACACTACCATCCCAACGTCTAAGACAGAGATTTACTCGACCGCTGCCGACAATCAAACGAGCGTTGAGATTAACGTCTTGCAGGGTGAGCGCGAATTTGCCGCCGACAACAAGAGCCTGGGTCGCTTCCAGCTGACTGGCATTCCTGCGGCGCGTCGCGGAACTCCTAAGATCGAGGTCACCTTCGACATCGATGCTAACGGTATCGTGAAGGTCTCGGCCAAGGACACGGCGACCGGCAAAGAGCAACAAATTACCATTTCTGGCTCGACGGCCTTGTCGGAAGACGAGGTAGACCGCATGGTCAAAGACGCCGAGGCAAACGCGGAAGAAGACAAGCAACGCAAGGCCGACATTGAGGTTCGCAACCAAGTCGACTCCCTGGCCTACTCTACCGAGGAGACCTTGAAGGACTTGGGCGACAAAGCTCCGGCTGATATGAAGGAGCAAGCGGAGGCTGCCGTTAAAGAAGCCAAAGAAGCGCTTGAAGGAACCGATGCTGAAGCTATCAAGAAGGCTGGTGAGAAGCTGCAAGAGGTGGGACAGAAGCTCGCTGAGGTTGTTTATTCCTCTGCGCAAGCCGCCGGTGCGGCAGAAGCAGGCGCCACAGGTGCCGACGCAAAAGCCGACGACGGGGATAACGTCGAGGATGCTGACTACGAAGTCGTGGATGAGGATGACGAATCCAAGAAGTAGTCGGCCTCGATAGTGATTGCAAGAGCCGCGCTTCTGGAGATGGGAGTAGCGGCTCTTCTTCACTCTTTTCTCCTTATAAAAGCATTACCGAGAAACACGCGTTGAAAAAGAGAACTATTGCCGAGAAACTCGGTTGAGAAGGAAATGAAATGTCGAACAAGAAGAACAGAAATCAGGGCTTTGGTAGCCACGGCGCAGGGCACGCGCCCGGCGCGCATAGTGCACGCGGTGCCCACTCCGCGCACGGCGCGCACGACGGCCGTCACTCAGACTTCGATGAGCAACAAGTGCAAGACCGTGCCAAAGAGCTCGAAGAGCAAGACGAGATTGAAAGCTACGAAGGAGACGACGAGCTCTACTCCGACCTTGTTGATGCTGCCCTTAAAGCGGGCGAGCAAGCAGCCGCTGAGGATTTCAAAAACGACGCGGAAGCCCTTCGCAAAGAAAACGAGCGCCTTTCCAAAGAGCTAGGTGACGCGCAAGAGCTTGCAAACTCTGCTGGCGTTAAGGTGCAAGAGGCAAACGACCGCGCCGCTCGTGTGCAGGCGGACTGGGAAAACTTCCGCAAACGCATGGCAACAGAGCGCTTAGAAGAGAAGAAGCGCGCCACCGAGCACCTCATCGAGAAGCTGCTTCCTGCCATCGACGACCTTGAACGCGCTATAGAGCACACCCAAAACGCTGACAACGCCAATGGCTCCCTTAAAGAGTTTGCCGCCGGCGTAGCAGCGGTCCACAGCAAGATTTTGGACACGCTGCGCAGCGAGGGTGTCTCGGTCATCGATTCCAAGGGAACGCCTTTCGACCCCACGCGTGAGCAAGCCGTTGGCAACGTCGAAGATGCAACGGTCCCCGACGAGTCCGTGGCAGAGGTTCTTCGCAAGGGCTACGAAGTTTCTGGAAAAGTGATTCGCCCTGCCATGGTGACCGTCACTCACGGAGGCCCTTCTCGAGAATCGCAAAGCGAGTCGCAAGACGATCTTCAAAACGAAACAGATGAGGCCTAAAGGATTCGCGTATGGCAAAGAAGAATTTCTACGAAGTGCTGGGCGTTAAGCGTGACGCCTCGGACGCCGAGATCAAAAAGGCGTTCAGGAAGCTTGCGCAAAAGCACCACCCCGACGCCGGCGGAGACGAAAAGGTCTTCAAGGAGATCTCGGAGGCCTACGAGACGCTGTCGAATCCGCAAAAGCGCAAGGAATACGACCAGATTTTGATGTTTGGCGGCATTCCGGGCGCTGACTTTGGCGGAGACGGCGGTCGCGGGCGCACCTACACCTATACCAATATGGGAGACATGGGCGAAGGCTTCTCCGGCTTCGACTTCTCCGACATTTTTGGAGGGGCAGCAGGAGCGGGCTCCCCTGATGGCGCAGGCGGCTTTGGTGGTTTCGACTTCTCTGACATCTTTGGAGGAACTGCAGGGGCGCGCCGCCGCGGTCCGTCCAAGGGCGGCGACCTCTCGATGTCCATTAATGTCACAGCCAAAGAGGCTCTTGACGGCCTGGAGCAGAAAGTGACTTACCGCATTCCTAGCACGGGCGAGGAGCAAACGCTCACTGTGAAAATTCCGGCTGGAGCGGTAAATGGCGGCAAGCTTCGCTACAAGAAGCGCGGCGAGTACGGCATTGACGGCGCTCCTCGCGGCGACCTTATCATCACCACGAACGTCGCCGAGCATCGCCTGTTTAAGCGCGATGGCGCCGACATTCGCATGGAAGTACCCATCTCAATTTACGAGGCTACTCTCGGCGCGACGATTGACATCCCAACGCCGGCCGGGAAGACGGTGCGCCTGAAGATTCCAAAGGGCACGCCGGACGGCAAGGTGTTCCGCTTTAAGGACATGGGGGCGCCAAACGTCAAGCGTAAGGGCACAAAAGGGGCGCTCTACGTGAGCGTCAAAGTGCAGGTGCCCAAGACCTTGAGCAAAGAGGAACGCGAGTTTCTCGAGAAGGCTCAATCGGCCGACACGCACGATGTGCGCAAGAACTTGAAAAAAGATGCGCTGCTGTAGCGCGTACTCTCGGCGGCAAAATGTGCCTTTACACTGGCCGAGAAAACCGGGCGCGAAAAAGCGCAACATGACGGACGCGCAATAGAACGAGCGCGCAACAGAATGAGTGCGCGCAATGAAAAAAGGCGCAACAAAAGAAAGTAAGGGATTGCAAATGAAGCGAAAGAAAACGCAGAAGAAAACGGAAACGCCGATGAGCTCGGACACGCCACTTTACATGATTTCCGTTGCGGCTGAGCTTGCCGGCATGCATCCGCAGACGCTTCGTGTTTATGAGCAGAAGGGTTTGGTTAACCCTGGACGCTCCTCGGGAAACACGCGTATGTATTCCCAAGACGACATCGAGCGCTTGAACCTTATCGCTGAGCTGACGAGGGAAGGCATTAACCTTGCCGGCGTCATGCGCATCCTTGATCTTATGGAGCGCCAGCTCAACATGGACCAGGAAATCGAGGCGATGATGAAGAAGATGCGCCGCCTGGAAAACGAGGCTCACGAGCTTCGCATGCAGCGCAAAATCTACGACCTTGTCCCTTACGAAGAACAAGATCCTAAAGAAATATTTTGCGCTCTTCTCGGAAAGAAGCTGGGAGAGTAGAACGAACCGCACCACTTGCGCGCAGCGAAAACGCAGCAAAAACGCACCACTCACGTGAACTAAAAAAAGTAAACCGAACAAGTAAAACGAAAAAGCAAAGAGGGAAAAATGAGAGTTGACAAATTAGCTGTTACCGCCGCTGAGGCATTGCAAACAGCCATGGGCATTGCAACGGACGCAGACGCTAACGCTGTGGAACCGGTGCACTTGCTAAAGGCATTGCTTGTCTCGGGCGAGAAAAACTTAGATTCAATCGTAGAAAAAATTGGCGCGTCGCCGCTGAGCCTTGAGCACGAAGCCGACGACGCAATCGCAAAGGAGCCGAAGGTCTCGGGCCAGGGACTGTCGCAGATGGGCCTTAGCCGTGCGACCGACAAGGTCTTCAACGATGCCGAGAAGCGCGCCACGAAAATGGGCGACTCCTACGTCACCACCGAGCACCTGCTCGCAGCGCTTGCCGACGACAAAACAACCGCTGGCCAAATCCTGAACGCAGCAGGCATCACGAGCAAGCGCGTGGAAGAAACGTACAACGACCTGCGCGGAGACGACCGCGTCACGAGCGCCGACTCCAAGCCGGAGTTCGATGCGCTTGAACGCTATGGCAGAAATGTCACAGAACTTGCGCGCATGGGTAAACTCGATCCTGTGATTGGCCGCGTTGAAGAGATTCGCCGCACCATCCAAGTGTTGTCTCGGCGTACGAAGAACAACCCCGTTCTCATTGGTGAGCCGGGCGTTGGTAAGACCGCCATCGTGGAGGGACTTGCGGCGCGTATTGTCTCGGGCGATGTGCCGTCATCGCTGAAAAACAAGGACATCGTCGAGCTCGACATGAGCGCACTCGTGGCAGGCGCCAAGTACCGCGGCGAGTTTGAGGAGCGCTTGAAGTCCGTCGTCAAGGAAGTCCAAAAATCCGACGGCCAGGTCATCCTCTTCATCGACGAGCTCCACACCATCGTGGGCGCCGGTGCGACAGAAGGCTCGATGGATGCCGGAAACATTTTGAAGCCGGCGCTGGCCCGCGGGGAGTTGCGTGCAATAGGCGCGACCACCTTGGACGAGTACCGCAAATATATCGAGAAGGACGCCGCCCTTGCCCGCCGCTTCCAGACCGTTCTCGTTTCCGAGCCAACCGTCGAAGACACGATTTCAATCCTGCGTGGTCTGAAGGAAAAATACGAAATGCATCATGGCGTGCGCATTACCGATGCTGCTCTCGTTAGTGCCGCCGACCTTTCCAACCGCTACATCGCCGACCGTTTTTTGCCCGACAAGGCAATCGACTTGGTGGATGAAGCGGCAAGCCGCCTTCGCATGGAGCTAGACTCGATGCCAGCAGAGATTGATGCGGTCGACCGTCAGATGACGCAGATGCAGATCGAAGAGCAGGCTCTCATGAAGGAGGAAGACGAAGCCTCCAAAGAGCGCCTGGAGCAGCTGCGCAAAGAGATGAGCGCCACGCGCGAGAAGCTCGATGGCATGAAGGCCGCTTGGCAAAATGAAAAAGCGGTTATCGATAAGGTCCAAGACTTGAAGCGCCAGCTGGACGAAGCCCACGTGGCAGAGGAGAAGGCGACGCGCGAAGGCGACCTTGGCAAAGCCTCAGAGATTCGCTACGCAACCCTTCCTCAGCTGCAGCGTGACCTGGACGAGGCCGTGGCCGCTCTGGAAGACAAGCAAGACGAAGGCATGTTGAAAGAGGAAGTCACCACCGGAGAAATTGCAGAGGTCGTCTCTAGCTGGACCGGCGTTCCTGTTACCAAGATGATGCAGGGCGAGATAGACAAGTTGAAAAATCTCGAGGACGAGCTGCACAAGCGCGTTATCGGACAAGACGCCGCCGTTGACGCCGTTGCTAGCGCCGTGCGCAGAAGCCGCGCCGGACTCGCCGACCCCAACCGTCCCCTGGGCTCCTTCTTCTTCCTGGGCCCTACCGGCGTGGGTAAAACGGAGCTGGCCAAAGCCCTGGCAGAGTACCTCTTCGATGACGAGCACGCGCTCGTTCGTATCGACATGAGTGAATATATGGAGAAGTTCTCAGTCCAGCGCCTTATTGGTGCACCTCCGGGATACGTTGGCTACGACGAAGGCGGTCAGTTGACAGAAGCCGTGCGTCGCCGTCCCTACAGCGTGATTCTTCTCGACGAGATGGAAAAAGCGCACCCGGACGTCTTCAATATCTTGCTGCAAGTTTTGGACGACGGACGTCTGACCGACGGCCAGGGTCGCGTGGTGTCGTTCAAGAACACTATCATTATCATGACGAGCAACGTGGGCTCGGAGTTTATCGCCTCCGCCACCGCCATTGAGCACCCCGAGCAGGTCGAAAAGCAGGTGAACGAGGCCTTGCGCGCCACGTTTAAGCCGGAGTTTTTGAACCGAATCGACGACGTGGTGGTCTTCCACGCCCTCATGCTCGACGACATCGAGAAAATCGTCGACATTCAACTCCGCAGCCTCCGTGAGCGCCTGGACAACAACCGCATCTCCCTGGAGATGACGCCGTCGGCCATTCAAGCGCTGGCCCTCGAGGGTCTCGACCCTCTCTACGGCGCGCGTCCCCTGAAGCGCCTCATCCAGCGCCAGGTCGTTGACAACGTGGCCACGCTCCTTATCGACGGGGCGATTGGCGAGGGCGACACCGTCCGCGTTGATGTGAACGACAAAAACGAGTTCTATGCCGAGAAAACCTCGCGCAAAACAGCTGCTGAGAAAAGCTCTGGCAAGAAGCGCGCGAGCGCTAAAGGCGCTCAAGCCGCTGAGGCTGCCGAAGCTGCCGAAGCCACAGAGGTTTCCTCGACACCTTCTATGGATGCAGAGACGGTTGAGGGAGAGGCAATCGAACCTGACTCAATCGATTAGCCGTAAGCGAAGAGCACAAGCCACGCGAGCGGCGCGCATAGCGCGACCGATGCAAAGAGTAGAAGCGGCGCAAACAACGCCCGGTAATTAAAAAACGAAGCTCCAGACGACAACTAAAATAAGGAAAAGAACGCCCAGCGTCGCACCCATCATAAGGGGAAGCTTGCTGGGTTTTCCGTTATTGTCAGAAAAGATGGAGTGGTTGCCCTGAGGCACGCTCAGGTACTCACCGTATTTCAAATTTTTCACGAACGAGTCCGAGCGCTGACCGGGATTTCGAGAAATCGGACCAAGGTCGCTTTCGGGCATGTCGTAAGGCTCTTCGACATAAGTGCCTTCGCCGGAGAGGGCTGGTGTCAAAGAGTCTTCGGCAAACGAGGTCGCAGAAGCGTTCGCGTAGAAAGAGCGCTCGTCGTCAATGTCGTTGATGGGCGCCACAGTTCTTCTCGGCACGTTACGAGGAGCCGCGCTCGCGGGCTCTTCCATGTTTGTGGTTTCGGTATAGGGCATATAACCTGCAGGAATGCGAGCAGGTCTTCTTACGAGGACGGCAGCCTCGGGGGCGGGGCGGAGCGTTCCAATGGGCATCGCCGCAGCTCCCGTCGAGGTACCAAAGCCATCGCGGGCACCGTAGTCTCTCATGTGTTCGTAGGGATGGCGCTGCGTGCGGTAGGCGTCCTCGCGCTCGTGTGGGCGCAGTTGAGGATTGAATTTTGGAGCGGGAGGCGGGAAAAGTTCGGGATATCTTTCGGGGGCAGAATAAGAAGCGGTCTCGTGAGCAAACGCTCGCACCGAGGAACGCGCTGGTAGTGAGGTTGTTTGGTCGAAGTGCCTTTGATCGTTTAAGTTGCGGATGGACTCATCTTCACCGAGGTTTCCGTAAGGTGGTCTCATAACCTTTTTCTGCTGTATCCAATATGTTGAGGGTATTTTAGAGCAATCTACTATATACAGCAAGGACGAAAAGGAAAAAAATCCAGAAATGGCCGAGAAATTCCTTCGTGTTACGATTGATACGCGGCAAAACCCGCACAGGAGCAAAAATTTATGACGAGTGTTGCAAACAGATATCGTGAGCAGGGCGAAGGCGCCTCTGCCTTTGCGCATCCCGCTCCTAACCGCGACCCCGAGGCGGCTTCTCCCGTTATCTTGATGGTCTCGGGAGGCGCCGATTCTAGCGCACTCCTTCTCATGGCAGCAACTGCCACGCTCAACATCGACGACGGGCGCGGCGATGCCCCCATCGCCAAAGAGCGTCTGCACGTTTTGCACATCAACCACGGCCTGCGCGACATGGAGGCAAAAGAGGACGAAGAGCTGGTCGAGCGCATGGCCGCCTCCCTGGGCATTCCGTGTACGGTTGTCTCGGTCGATGTCCCGGCTCTTGTGGCTAAAACGCCAGGGGAGTCGTTCGAAAGCGTCGCTCGAAACGTGCGCTACGACGAGGCGAACAAATTAGCCAACAAGCTCTCAAAAGAGTTCGGAACTTCCAAAGGGGCAGCGCGCATTTTGACCGCCCACACCGCTGACGACCGCGCCGAAACCTTCTTCATCAACGCTATTAAAGGGGCAGGACCTGCGGGTCTCTCGTCCATTCCTTTTCGCCGCAATCGCATTGTGCGCCCCCTCTTATATAAGACGCATAAGGAACTCTGCGACTACCTGCGTTTTCATAACCAGGTTTGGGCAGAGGACGCAACCAACGAGGATGTATCCTACCTAAGAAACTACGTACGCAAAAAAATTCTACCGGCGGCTAAGGAGAAAAACCCCCAGCTTGTCCAAGCCCTTTCCCAAACGTGTGACGTCTTAAACGACGAGGATATCTATCTGACGGGCGTGGCTGCCAAGGCGTATCGGCGCGTTCTCAAAAGCGCGCAAGACGGCGTTCGCATCCTAGACGCGCAGAAGCTCGCCGCAACGGACATGGCGATTGCGCGCCGCATCGTGCGCCGAGCCCTTCTCGACTTGGAACCGGAAGCGCGTCTGGAGGCCCAGCACGTCAACGGAACTTTGAAGGCGGTCGCGCGCAATCACGGCTCGCTCACGGCGTCTTTTGGCATTCAGGCGAAGGTCGAAAACGGGACGCTTACCCTGAAGGCGCGTCGAGCCGACGATGCTCCCAAGACGTTCCACGCCGGCTGGCTCTCGATTCCAGGGCGCGTGAATCTGGGCGCGCACAGCATAACGGCCGAGGTTCTGGATCTCAATGCCGCAGACCGCCCGCTCGCGCTGGCTAAAGAAGTGGCCGAGAAATCCTCAGGGGCTGCCGTTTTTCTCGATGCTGCAAAAGTTGAGCGCGCAGGGGCAAAGGAGCGGCTGTGGGTGGCACCGCCTTCCGCCGGCGAGGTACTTTGTCCTTACGGGATGCACGGCCAATCGAAGAAGCTTTCTCACCTGCTGGCAGAAGCGGGCGTTTTGAGGGAGAAGCGAGCGTTGGTGCCGGTGGTAAGCGTGGAGCCCTCGAAGGAGATTCTTTGGGTTGCCCCGATTCGCACGGACGAGCGCTTCTGCGTGGAGGCAAGTTCCAGGACGCTGCTCTTTTTGCGCTATCAATGAGGGCGCGAGTGGCGCAGGCGCTGAGAGCGTGCCTGTGACTAATGCTTTGGGCTTCTCGAACACTCTTCGCTCCTGCCCTGTATTAAAAAAGCGTCCAGTGTATTAAACTATCCCAACAGATAAAAATAGGAAAAACGGGCTGAGCGCAGAGCTGCAAAATCGCAGCAGGCCAGAGACAGAAAAACGCAGCAAGCGAGAGCCGCAAAAACGCAGCAAACCAGAGACAGAAAACCACAGCAAGCCAGCACAACAAAACGACGAAAAGGACATGAGCGTGGCATCGGAAACATCGGAAATTACTTCACTTCACCCCGACATCGAAGAAGTCGTCTTTACCGAGGACCAAATCAAAGAGATTGTCGCAAAAATGGGTCGCCAGATTACCGCCGACTACCAGGGGAAATGCCCCCTCGTCGTCTGCGTTTTGAAGGGCGCCTCGATGTTCATGAGCGACCTCATTCGCCACATCAAACTGCCCATGGAAATCGATTTCATGGTCGTTTCAAGTTACGGCAATCAAACGACGAGCTCGGGGACGGTCCAGATTTTGAAGGACCTGGAAAGCGACATTTCCGGCCGAGACATCATCATCGTCGAAGACATTTTAGACACGGGTATCACTTTGTCCTACCTCATCGATAATTTCCAGACGAGAAAGCCGGCTTCGGTGCAAGTGGCCGCGTTTCTCGTGAAGGACGTCACGGCTCCGCGCACGGCCGCGATTGAGCCCGCCTACGAAGGCGCTCACGTCGACGACCGTTTCATCGTCGGCTACGGTCTCGACTACGCCGAGCGTTTTCGCAATCTGCCCTACATCGGTGTCCTCAAGCCCGAGGTTTACACCGCCTAACCTTGCCAAACCAAAACAGAGCCAAGGAGAACTATGGCCCAAAAAAACGAAAAGCCAACAGAAGCTCAAGAAGCCAAAGAGGCTCAAAAAGCTCAAGGCGCTGAGAAAGAGACGTCTCAGCAGGCCGAGAAAACTCCGGGCGAAAAAACCACGCCCAAAAAAGCCAAGCAAGAAGGCAAAAGCGCGGCTACAAAAGCCCCCGCGAAAAGGGTGCCCAATAAGGCCTCGGAGGACAAGGCCGACCACAAGCCCGTCCATGAGCTGAATCAAATAAACCCGTCAAAACAGCACAATAAGCAATCGAAATCTTCGGCGCGTATCGCCCTTTTCTATCTGCTGATTATCGTCTTTGCAGGTGGCATGATTTTCTGGCAGACAGGCCTTGGGGGACAAAACCCCTTCACAGCAAGCTTGGTTAATAACGTCGCAAGCACGGCAACAACGAATGCTTCAGGCCAAGCTGGCACAGACGCTTCCGGTCAGGCGGCAACGGACGGCACCGGCACAGGCACAGTCGCCGACGGCACCACCTCACAAGGCGCCGGCGACCAAGGGAGCCAAGACGGCGCCGCGACGACATCTTCAACGCCAGCACCTGCCAACAACCCCGAGCAACTCTCGACATCACAATTTGCAACCGCGGTCGAAGAAGGCCGCGTCAAAGACGTCACCTGGAAGCAGGAGGACGGCTCGCTTAGCGGAACGTATTGGCAGACGACCGACGAGATTGGAAACGACGCGCAGCTTTCGCATTTCACGTCGAACTACATCGGCGCTGATTCGCTTGAGCAGCTGATGCTTGCCCACCCCAACACCAACTTCAATATTGATACGGGAAACGATGCTCTGGGCTGGGATTTTTTCCTTTCTCTCGTTCCAACCCTCCTCTTGATTGGCGTCATGTTCTTCTTCATGCGCGGCATCGCTTCTCAAAATGCGAACGCCATGAAGTTTGGAAATATGAACACGAAAGGCGCGAATGAGGAGCGCCCCAAGACGCGCTTTAGCGACGTCGCCGGCATCGATGAGGCGGTCGAGGAGATCCGCGAAGTCAAAGATTTTCTCACCGAACCCAAGCGCTTCGAGAAGATGGGCGCCAAGATTCCGCACGGCGTCTTGCTGATGGGTCCTCCGGGAACCGGTAAGACACTTTTGGCCAAGGCTGTCGCGGGCGAGGCGAAAGTGCCGTTCTTCTCAATCTCAGGTTCCGACTTTGTCGAGATGTTCGTAGGTGTTGGCGCTAGCCGCGTGCGCGACCTCTTCAAACAGGCGAAGGCGCAGGCTCCTTCCATCATCTTCATCGACGAGATTGATGCGGTGGGCCGTCAGCGCGGAGCCGGCCTAGGCGGTGGCCACGACGAGCGTGAGCAAACCTTAAACGCCATGCTCGTGGAGATGGACGGTTTCGACGACAACGCCTCCGTCATCCTCATCGCCGCCACGAACCGCCCGGACGTTTTGGATCCGGCGCTCCTTCGCCCCGGCCGCTTCGACCGCCAAATCACCGTTGACCGCCCCGACGTGGGAGGTCGCGAGAAAATCCTCGAGGTTCATGCAAAGGGCAAACCGCTTGCCAAAGAAGTCTCTTTTGAAGAGCTTGCCAAGCTGACCCCTGGCTTTACCGGTGCAGACCTCGCAAACCTCATGAACGAGTCAGCGCTTCTGGCGGCTCGGCGCAACAAGAAAGAGATTACGCAGAGAGAAATCGAAGAGGCTATGGAGCGCGTCATCGCCGGCCCCGAGCGCAAGAGTCGCGTCATCAACGAAAAAGAGCGAAAAACGATTGCCTACCACGAGGCAGGACATGCCCTCATTGGCCACAAACTGGACAACGCCGACCCCGTCCACAAAATCACTATCATCCCGCGCGGCCAGGCGCTGGGCTATACGCTGAGTCTGCCGGAGGAGGACAAGTTTCTTGAGTCGAAATCGGCCATGCTCGACCAGATTGCCGTTCTCATGGGCGGCCGCACCTCCGAGGAGCTCTTCTGCGACGACATCACCACCGGCGCTTCCAACGACATTGAACGCGCGACGAAGCTGGCCCGTCAGATGGTCACGCGCTACGGCATGAGCGAGGCTCTAGGCGCGCAGGTGTTTGGCCAGCCGCAACACGAGGTTTTTCTCGGCCGGGACTTGAACGATAAGCAGGATTATTCGCCAGAAACAGCCGAGAAAATCGACAAGGAAGTCGCGCGCATCATGGACGAGGCGCACGCTCGCGCGCGGACGATTCTGCAAGAGAACAGCGCTCAGATGGACCAAATGGCCGCCGTGCTCCTTGAGCGCGAGACGGTGGATGGGGAAGTCGCCCGCGCCCTTCTCGACGGGAAATGGGACGAGTACGTCAAAAAACATCCGAAGGAGAAGGAAAACATCGCTGACAGAGAGGGCAAGCGTGCCATAAAAAAAGAGACGCACCAAGCGTGATAAAATAGGGAGCTATGAATCCAGCAATTGTCATTCCTACCTACTGGACGGCGGACTCGAGTGCGGTTGAGTCCTACGATCACACGACTCCGGTAAGTGCGAAAGAGCCTGACCTTGCCCGCTGCCTTGATTCGCTCGAGCAGGTCAAGGGCGTTATGTGTACGTTCATCCTTTTGGTGGCGCCCCCCGGCGTGGAAGGCGCCGCTCGCAAACGTGTTGATGAGATAGCTGGCGCCCATCCCGGACTCAATCCTCTTGTTATTGGTCGAGAAGAAGCGCGCCCCATTCAAAATGCCGTGGTTAACTGCGCGCCGCGCCTCTCTGGTGAGGCTGTGGGACTTCGCGGCTACGGGGCCATTAAGAACATGGGCCTTCTGTGCTGCGCGGTCTTTGGTTACGATGTCGCGGTCTTTTTGGACGACGACGAGGTGGTCTTAAACGACCAGTTCCTCATTGATGCCGTATACGGCTTAGGCCAGCTCACGAAGCAAAATCTTCCCGTTGTTGCCAAAACCGGCTACTGGGTGGACAAGGAAGGTAACTACCTTTCGAAAGGAAATCCCAGCCCAACCGGTAAGAAAACATGGGAAGACAAGTACTGGAATAAGTCAGATGACTTTAACGACTGGATGCGCCACGCTTTGGCGACCACGCGCATTTCTCGGTCGAATACGATGTATGGCGGTTGCATGTCGATTCATGCAGAAGCGTTCTCACGCGTAGGCTTTGACCCCTACATCACGCGCGGCGAGGACCTAGACTACCTCTTTAACCTGCGCCTTTACGGGATGGATGTCTGGTTCGACAATCATTGGCGCGTGCTCCACTTGCCGCCTGCCACGCCCGACCCCGCCAACCGCTTCCGCCAAAATATTTATCGCTGGATGTATGAGCGAGAAAAGCTGGGATATGCCTCGGCCAAGATTGACCTGAAGCAGGTGACGCCGCAATCGCTCATGCCCTACCCGGGGCGTTTTTTGACCTCCGACCTGGAGAGCAACATTCGCCGTACGGCGCTTTTCCGTGCACTCAAGTACCAAAATCGCAAAGAATATTTCCAGATTTTCATCCGTGGCGTTGATGAGGCGCGCGTCTACGCCCAGCGCTACGTCGAGGACTACCTCACGTTCCAGTCGTTCTGGCCGGGCATCGTCTCCACGCTTTGGGAGAGTCGCCCGCTGGAAGAGTATATCTACGAGCACGGCTTCCCTGAGGCGCTAAAGCAGGAAAATCCGTATCAGACATCAGTCGAGCAACCCTCGGAGCCGCTGCCGCCGGTGGGAGATCCTGACGTTGCGCCTGCCGCACCCGCCGCGCAAGGTGCGCCAACAGCTGACCTTAACCCGGCAGCCGCCCCCGACGGAACCCCCACCGACCACGCGTAGCCAAGTCCTGACAAAACAAATCCCATGAACGCGAAAGAACTTCTTGGAAGATGGAAGCTGCAAAGGCAGACGGGCGTCGCGAAGATTGACGAGACCGTTGCCGTCGCCACCATCCCCGAGGAGAGCAACATCAAACGCCCGCGCGTGCGCGGCGTTCGCTACAGGGCGCTCCTCGTCCTCTTTGTATTTTTGGTTGTCGTCTCGTCAATCATTCTTATCGTCGGTTTCGCGCGCAACAGCCACATTGTGGGATTCACAGGCGCAATCGGCCTGGGCGCAACGAGTGTGGCCTTCCTGATTCTGCGCCGCTATCCCGACGCCTTGAGAACCGTCGCCCTCGAGTCGCTCTTCCGCACGTTCTCTTACATCTCGGTTTCGGTGCAGAACGGCTTCAGCCAGAAAGAATGCCAGAAAATCTGCAACCTGCTTCTGGACGAGAGTGGCGCACTTGCCGTTTCAATTACCGATACCGAGAAAATCATGGGGTTCTCGGGACTTTACGCTGACGAGGTGCCGCCTGGCTCTCCCATCGCGACGCAGGCCACGAAGGCGATTTTGGGCTCGGAGAGTCTGAAGGGGTTCTCGCACAAAATTGAAAACTTCCCCGCTGAGCTTATTTATTTGGAAACCGATCGCGACGAGCGTTTCCCGCTTTTGGGTACGGCCTCGATTGTCGTGCCGCTTAAACGAGGCGATGAGATTGTGGGAACACTGAAGTTCTATTACAAAAATGCGCGCGCCATCACCGACAAGCAATACATTTTGGCCGCCGGTTTTGGCGAAATTATGTCCAACCTTCTTGCGGCCTTCTCACTGGAGGAGCAAACGCGCCTGGCTGCTCAAGCGGAATTGAAGGCGCTCCAGTCGCAGATTAACCCCCATTTTCTTTTCAACACACTGAATACTATTGCGGCCTTCACCCGCATGCACCCCGAGCGCGCTCGCGACCTTTTGCGCGAATTCGCCGTCTTCTTCCGCTCCACGCTGGACTCATCTGAGACCGACATCACGCTGGAAAAAGAGATTGAGCAGACGAAGCGCTACCTTAAATTTGAGCTGGCACGCTTTGGTGACGACAGCATTCTTGAGACGGTCCACATCGACGAGGCGTTGCGCGAACTGGAGGTCCCCGCCTTCATCGTTCAGCCACTCGTCGAAAATGCTGTGCGCCATGCGAGAAAAGAGGAAGAGCCGCTGGCAATTGAGATCTCTGTTGCGGTCGATGGGGAAGATGTGCTCATTAGCGTCGTTGATGACGGGATAGGCATAGCACCCGAGCGCGTGCAGGAGCTTCTCGCAAGCATCAATCAAGAAACGGCGCCCACGAAAGAAAGTGCTGCGTCGGCAGGCATTGCCCTTTACAATGTTCAAAAGCGTTTGGAAGCAAACTTTGGCTTTAGCTCGGGTATAGAGATTTCCAGCGAGGAGGGGCGCGGCTCATCCGTTACGCTTCGCCTTGTGAACGCGATAAAGAAACTTGAGAAACAAGATTCGTCTGAGGAAATAAACGATGATGCAGACTAACCAACAATCCGACAAACATACAGACCAGGCGACGGCCAAAGAGGCTGAACAACAGGCCGCCCAAGCTCACCAACAAGAGGTAGACCAAAACGCCATCCCGGAGGAGGCCGAGCCCACACTCACCGCCCTCATCATCGACGACGAAGCCGCTGCCCGCTCCGAGCTCCACTTTCTTCTCGACGAGACAGGCCGCCTCGCAAAGATTGAGGAGGCGGGGTCGGCGCGCGAAGGCGTTGAGAAAATCATCTCCTTCCGCCCGGACGTTTTGTTTCTCGACATCAACATGCCCAAGACCTCCGGCCTCACTATTGCCGAGGGCTTGACGAAGGTGAAGCACCCCCCGGTCGTCGTTTTCGTGACCGCTTACTCGGAGTATGCGCTGAAGGCGTTCAACGTTGATGCCGTCGACTACCTTTTGAAGCCGGTCGAGACGGACCGCCTGGAAACTGCTCTCAATCGTGTCGAGAAGCGCCTGGCAGAGCGCCAAGCCATTGCGGCTGCGCCCAAGCTTCCCGTGAAAAAATCGGGCAAGAGGCTCTTTTTGCCCCTCGCCGATATCTACTACATCGAGGCGAAAGACGACTACGCCTCGGTCCACACGAAGGAGAACCACTACCTCTACTCCAGTTCGCTCTCGGCTCTGGAGGAAGTGCTGGACCCCAAAATCTTCTTCCGTGTGCACCGTGGCTTCATCGCTAACCTGCGCTTCGTGAGCAAACTGGACACCACCCCCAACGGCTCGGTCTTCCTCGAGCTTGAAGGACAAAACGTCCAAATTCCTGTCTCGCGCAGAAGAGTCACAGCGCTTCGCCACTCACTTGAAATCCAGCGAAGAAAGCCCCGTCAAGACCCAAAAGACGAACGCACCTCACCCCAAACTCAAAAGAAGAAAGCCCCGTCAAGACCCAAAAGAAAACCCCGCCCATGACCGAAACTCGCATCGACATAATATCTGACACCCACAGCCTCATCTCGCCCGAACTCCGCCGCGAGCTGACGGGCGCCGACTACATCATCCACGCAGGCGACATCACCTCCCCCTCGGACTTTCGAGAGCTGCAAAGCATCGCGAAGGTGAAGGTGGTTCTCGGCAATAACGACTTCGACGGCATGTACGGCGCGCTTGTCGAATACCACGCACATTTCGTCATCGATGGAGTGACCTTTGACGTGGCCCACTATGAGCAAAACGTCCACCCAGAATCGGCCGACGTGGTCGTTTTTGGACACACGCACCGTCCCGTTTTGGATTGGCGAGACGTAAACGGCCGCGAAGTCCTCTTCGTAAATCCCGGCAGCCCTACGTTTCCGCGCGGCGGCACCGGGGCTTCACTGGCACGCCTTTGGATAAAAGACAGCCACGTTCTTCGCGACAGCCTCGGCCAAGATCCAGAGATAATTGAGCTTACAGACGAGCGTCCGCGTTTCGGATTGTTTTAGGAGCCTCCAGCGGCCCCACCTTTTAAGAGGGTCGGCTCCCAGCGGCCTCGTTACCTTAATAAGGAGCCTCCAGCGGCTTCGCTCTCTTAATAGGGAGCCTCCAGCGGCTCCACTTCCTTCAGCCGAGCCCACATAATTTGCTTCTGCTTTTCGTCATCGAGCGCATCGGCAAAGCCCCCCAAATTCATGAGGCGCATCCCCATGACATTGACAAGTGTTCCTGCCTCTAAAACAGCAGCTTTTGCATCTTCGAGAAGCTCTAACTCTTCAGCGTAGGCATTGCGCACAACGCTTGCTGCCTCCTCATCGCAAATGATGAGGGAGTTCGGCTGTAGACTCGTGAGCGTCAGGCGAAAGAGGTCTCCCGCAAGAGGCTCGCCATCCGCGTTTACGGTGGCGGCTACACACCAATCTTCCGGCGCATAACCAAGCGCGTCGAGGGCTGCCCGCAGTGCCTTTCCGTCGGCACCACCCAGCAGTTCTCCGCCGCTTTTTTCAGCCTCGGAAAGTTTTCCTTTCAGGATAAGAAGAGGCGAGAAAGCCTGGCCCTCAAGGTTGAGACCCTTTTCCGCAAGCTTGTTTGCCTCTTTTTGCATAATCGCATGATAAGCAGCTCTGATATCGGCTTTATTGTTTGCCATTGCGGTCCTTTAAATATTTTTGCAGTCTTTGTTTCTGCTGATGTTTGTCTATCTTAATGGTAGCGCGAAACGCGCCAACGCACGCTCCAAACGTAGCCGGCTGAACTAAACCCCCGGAGAATAAAGTAAGTTTGCGACTTCTCTTTTTTTGCAAAAGCTTTCTGAGCCCACATAACACAGGAAGTTTTCTGCATAGCAAAAAGTGCGCTGGGCATAAGAGGCTACGTGTGGATTTTCAGCTTAGCTGCTGCTCATCAGAGTTAAAGAAGTTAAGAAATGCTTGGTTTTAAATAAGCCACCACGCGAAAAAGAGACATAAAAAGAAAATCGCAGAAAAGAAAGAGGAAAGCACATGGCAGTAACAGAACTTACAAAAGAGAACTTTTCAACCTTTACTTCAAATAAAGAGACGCCCGTCCTCGTTGATTTTTGGGCAAGCTGGTGCGGACCGTGCCGTATCCTATCACCTGTCGTTGATGAGATAGCAGAAGATTTGGCCGAAAAAATTGAAGTTGGAAAGTGCAACGTTGACGATAACCAAGAGCTTGCCATGCAATTTCAGGTTATGAGTATTCCAACCTTGATTCTCTTTAAAGAGGGAAAGGTTGTACAAACTCTTGTTGGTGCTCAACCAAAAGAGGCCATTGTCGCAGAGATTGAAAAGCATCTTTAACGAGTTTCGTGCAGAGGCTTACCGCCCAATAAGCCGTAGGCTAAAAAAATAACGA
This sequence comes from uncultured Coriobacteriaceae bacterium, assembly GCA_947426865.1. Classification (GTDB taxonomy): domain Bacteria; phylum Actinomycetota; class Coriobacteriia; order Coriobacteriales; family Atopobiaceae; genus MGBC105563. The sequence continues at coordinate 67,003 of CANEFS010000003.1, forward strand.
TTAAAGCCCCTTCCGAGGGGCTATTTCTTTCATTTTTCTATCGCGAGAGCCCCTATAACCCTAAAAATATACCCCTATTCAATAAGGCTTGATTCTCACAACTAATGCAACACAGAAATATTTTGCCCCTTCGTCGAGGCTGATGCAATGAATTTTGGGTGTTGCAATAGATTATCGATATAAGCATATCTAGCCCCCTGTTACACTACCGACACTTTGGGGACCGATTGGAATTTGTGCGAAAAAAGGGCTTTACGCCAAGTTTTTTGTCCTTTAGTGCTAACCTTGTAAGCCAATTCTAAAAGCGTTAAAAACAAA
>CANEFS010000004.1 GCA_947426865.1 uncultured Coriobacteriaceae bacterium
GGGCGCCACCTGCGGTAACGCCCAAAACTAGACACACTTTTTGTCCTATAGCCCTCGGGCGACCCAAGAAAGGATAAAGAAAAACAGGTCAGATAACCATTTCAGATTATCCAACCTGCCAGTCTAGTTGGTCGCGGGGGCAGGATTTGAACCTACGGCCTTCGGGTTATGAGAAGAAAAGAAGTCGTTGAAGTATACTGTTACCCTTTATTATAATGACTTCAATATATTGTATGAACTGGGGTTTGTCAAACTTACCATCTGGGAGGCTATATTATATTGTTCGCCCCATTTTCGCCCCATTTACTTTATTGTTCGCCCCGTTTTCAATATAATAAGGTCGTAGATATAAATACTCAAAATGGAGCGCAAAATGAGCAGACGAATAGAGATACTCACTGAACCCGAAATAAAGAAACTCAAACGAGGTGGCTACTCCGTTCGCTTCCGCATTCCCCCACATCACGGATTACCAGAAAGTAAAAGTCCACGAAAGAAACTCCAAGTGAAGAGCATAGGGGCTGCCCGTAAAGAGGCGGAGGATTATCGCAGGGAACTTGAAGACGAGATAAATGATTACAGGAATATCACCAATATCACTTTCGGTGACTATGTAAGACGATGGCACGAAGACAGAGTTGAGATGGGCGAAAAGGCTATCGGGACGCTTGAAGTTGAAGAACTCTATATCCGACAGATAGAAGAGGCGGCACTTGCGAAGATAGAACTCAAAGAGATTGACGAGAACGACCTTGATAACTTCAAACTGGAAAACAAGAAGTTAGGACGCTCAAACGACAGACAAGACAAATTGCTAAAACTGGTAAAGCAGGTGTTGAAGCACGCTGAAATACGCAGGGAGATAAAGCACAATCCCAGCGGAGCGGTTGCGAACATAAAGAGAAACATCCTGGATAAGCGAAAGGCACTCACAAGGGAAGACCAAAAGCGTCTAATAGAAGCCTTGGAAAGCGAAGACATAACGGGAAAGACCGTTGTAGTTCGCATTGCGTTCTCAACTGGTTTCAGGCGTGGTGAGTGCCTGGGGCTTCAATGGGGAGATATTGACTTCAAGAAAAAGACGATAAGCCTTACACGCCAACTGACCTCAAAAGGAGAATACGCACCCCCAAAGTTCGGCGGGAGCGGCGTCATACCCATCGGGGACGTTCTTGTTCGCTATCTTCGCCGCTGGAAAGACAAAACCTCAAAGCAGTTCTATCACGGAAAGAAGGTTCCGAAAGAAAGTCCCGTTTGTAGGAACGACAACGGAGAGCAACTACAAGCAGCGAACTTTGACAAGTGGCGGCGTGATTGGTTCGTAGCACACGGGCTCGGCGAATACACAGAAGTCAAGGAGACTTGGGATAGCAAGGGGCGCAAGCGATACCACAAAACGGGCTATAAGGGCTATCGCCTACACGAGTTGCGGCACACTATGGCAACCGAACTCGTTGGCAACGCCGACCTGAAAACGGCACAAACGATTATGAGACATACCAATATCAACACAACAGCAGGGTATGTCCACGAGATTGACGAGAATGTTCGCAACGCCGCCAACCTACTTGATGATATGAGAGAAAACGGTAGCGAGTTGGAGCAAGTGGAGGAGCAGTTAGCGAAAGACGAAAAAACATTCTGGGAAGACAGGAGAGCCGATAAAGAGCAAGCATACAAGCGGCAAAAAGGGAAATGCGGCGAATGCGGAAAGAGTTTTGAAATAGGCAAGTTGGTAGGAACGCTCATTACGCCCGTCTCAAAGGGCGGCACGCTCACGAAAGGCAACTATTATCTTGTTTGCCAGCAATGCGAAAAGAAAAAAGCAACCGAGAGCACTAATCATCAGATAACTCATTGAACCACTCTTTGAACACTGTGGTCTCAAACCCTGCTTTGTCATTCCTAATCGTTTTGATTGACGAAAAGGTTTGCTTATGGGTTTTCCTATACTCGCTCGCTTCCTTTTCGCTCATTTGGCGCTTGGTAGGTCTCTTCACTCCACGAGAACAACGGTAGATATTAAAGCCAGCGGGATACAGATGAAGCCCACCACCTTTGATAATGGCTTTCTTCTCGCCGTTTATCTCCTTCACATCGTCACCCAACCCGTCGTCCACGAACACATCCGAAAGGTATGCCGAAAGGTATGCTCCAAGATTGTCCACATCGTCAACCTTTGAAACCTTCGTGAAGCCGTGCTGCCATATCCTTCCAATGTCGTCATTGGGCAGGAACGGGGCTTTGCTTTGATAGAAGAGAAGCAAGTGGAAGTGAAACCGCTGTTTTCTGTCTGGTGTCTCATTCGGAGCATTAGGTTCGCACACAACAAGATATTCGGGCTTCTCAAAGCCGCACTTGGAACTCCATCGGACAAACCTCTTCCAAAAAGCGGAAAAGTCCCTGTATAGCGTCTCGCTATCGTCTACGGGGTCAGCATAGGTAAGCGTGACAAAACGAACCTTGTGAGGGTCGGTAGCGTTTGCGTTCACAATCCCTCTGATTGTGACGAACGTCCGAAGCAACGAGCGGTGACATTGGGAACGGTTCACGCTTCTCTCACCGTATTCGCATATCTCGCCAGTCGTTAGGTTCACAAACTCATTCTCTGAAATCTTCTTTGCTCTACAAGTCCTATTCGCCTTCGTCGTTTGGGTGATTATCGTTATGTTCCCTTGTCGCTCAAATGTGGTGTAGAGAGTATCCTCCATTTGAAGCGGCGCAATCTGTGTAGGTAATCAAGTAAAGGGAGCGGATTGCTTCGGGCTTGGCTTCGCCGCCCTACGCAATCGCTCCAACGAACCTATCTATGGTTCTCAATCCATTTCTCGCATTGCTCTTTTGCTCCAACGAACTCAACCTTTCCAGTAGAGTTGTGTATGACCTCGCAATACCTATCGTCTGCGGTCTCAACAATGCTGTATTCAGGCTGGTTCTTCTTGCTCCCAGAGCAAGCCCAGAGCAGCAATATCAAGGTTATTACCCCTATCAGATATTCCATAGCCTTACTTCCCTTCCATAAGCCTCTTCACAGCGGAGATGGTGGCGCTGCTGGTGTTCAACTTGCTCTCAATCTCCCTGTATGTCTTTCCTTCAGTGATTGCCTTGGCAATCGCTTCTCTCTTCTCTTGCTTATCTACCTCGTGCTTGTAGAGGTAGCCTTTCTGCTTTTTCATAGGTGGTGTCCTTCGGTCTCAAATGCTTCGTCTCTTCAACAATGCGTTTTTCTGTTTTTTCGTCTATATATGCCGCTTTGAACAGGCGGGGCTTGTTCATATACCCCTCGCAGAAGATGTAGCCAACGCCTTTTGATGAAATGGGTATCTCGCAACTCGGTGCTTCGTCCGCTCTTGTGTCAAACAACATTTCGTCACTTCGTGCGTCGCCGCTGCTGAACCCAAGCAGGTTTGAGGTCAAGAGGCTTCTGGTCGTCGTATCAACGAGACCAGACATAAACCGCTGCGTAATCAAAAAGATTGACATTCCATAGGCAGCGTTGCGGCTTGCCGCAACAAAGACAGCCCTATCAATTTCATCGCCTATCTTCCGTGGCTTCTTGCCGTCTGGGTCTTCAATGACAGAGGCTCGCAAGATGGCGTATTCGTCAATAATCAAAGTGATGTGTGGGAGTTCTTCGGAGAACCCTTCAATCTTCTTCAAGCCGTGGAGCAAGCAATAGGCTTTGCGTCTCTCTGCTTCTCTGTTCAAGGCATTTACCACATTGAGAATATCTATCGGGTCGTCGTGAAGTTCAGCCCTGCTCTCGTATGCCTTGAAGTCCATAATCTTGTTTGAACAAACTATTAGGCGCTCGTTCTTCAACTGTGAGAGCATTGCTATGAAAGACGAGGTAGCAGCCGATTTTCCTGACCTTGACTGACCTGATAGCATTCCGCTCACAACTCCGTCAAGCGTCATATAGGCAGTCTCGCCAGTGGCATATCTCCCTATCGGTATCCGCTCCCGTGTCGGCTTCTCTTTCATATCATTAAAGAGGACTTTCATAGCCGTCAGGGTCGTTATCTCTGTCTCGGTGTAATAAATAATCTCGTAGCCGAAATAACCGTCATCGTTTGGTGGAAGTTGCTCAACATCAACCCTGATAGCCTTGAAGATGGGTAGGCTCTCTTCAACTATCCGTCTCAACTTCTTTTCCGTTGAGCCGTATAACATCGGGTGGTAGATGAAGCGAATGGGGTTCTCATCCAAGCACTCGAACTGCTCTTCATCCTGTGGTTTAATCCCACCTTTTCGCAAGCAGTCCAAGAACTGCTCTTTCAGTTGTTTTCTATTCCTATCCCGCCCGTCCTGTTGAAGCGATACTTCGCTTTCTGGGTGTCTGATTGAGTTGTAGATAATGCCAAGCGATAACCATAGGGGGAAGATAGCTGCGGCGTATAACCCGAAGAGAGCCAAGACGCCGCAGACGATGAAGCCAAGTGACAGGATAGAAAGACGCAGGTGGTCTTCAATCCAGTCCATAATCCTATTCCTTCACCTTGCCCATCTTCTCTGCTGAAAAAGCCAGTTGAGCACGGTTTCCGCTGTTATAGGCAAGAGCGGTCAAACCAACGAAAGCGATGGGGGAGAACTCTGGCAACTGCGGTTCTTGTGGTAGTGCCGTCTTCACTGTAATGGTCTCGGGCTTGGTTGCCCCTCTCTGCTTGACAAGGCAGACAATACCGAAGAGCGGAGTTCCATTCTCGTCCCTGTCCTGCTCATTGGTCGCTTCTCCGTCAACATATTTCATTCTTGGCTCTGCGGATAGATAGCGGATGTAGTCAAATCCATTTTGGTCAACGAATACCCTGTTCATGGCTGTATTCCTTCCGTTCTCGGCGGGGTTTATTCCCTGCTCACTTTTGGAGTTTATGGTTCAGAAGTGTTGTTTCCCGAATAGTCAGATTGGACTTTCAGGCTGTTTTCTCTCATTCGGAAACCCTTGTTTGAATGGACGCTTGAAGCGTTAGAAATCCTGTATCAGATAACCGCCGTTTGAGAGACGGAAAAACAGCGTCCTGGCTTCCAACTCATCTCCCAGCAGTTCAAGGCGTTCTTCCTCGTCTTCGCAATCGCCCTCGTCAACGAGATAACCGTAGTCTTCAAACAATGCTTTGCTGTTTTCGTATTCAGACCATTCGCAGCAAACGGCTACTACATCCAACTCACCATCCATGTCATCAAGCATTTCATAAAGCAGTTCATAGCCTTCGGGCGAATAGTAGTCACGTCCCATATTCCTGAACTGTTGCTCAAACTCGTATTGAGAAAGCGTCATGAACACCGTCATCTGAAACTCCTTTTCATTGTCTTGTCTTCAATAGGAGTTTCGTTCGGCGAAGTGTCCCCGCACGAATAGGAGTATTCGGTTTTATCTAACGGGTTCTATTCCGACAAAGCCCCTATTTGCTGGCTTATGTGTAAATACATATTCGCATGGACGAAACAAATATCCCAATCCACGAAACGCTCTGAACAGGGGTTCTTTGTCGGAAATGTCGGAAAAGAAAAAAATCCCGCCTTCGAAAAGCGGGAAACACGGAAACAAAAAGAGCAGAGAGAGGATTGTTATTCAGTCCATGTCCTCGTTCAAGATTTCTTTAACGATTTCTTCCATCTCTGGGTCATCATTGGTCATGTGATAATAGGTATCCCAAACGCTTTGTGGGTCTTTCATAACGCCCCGTCTGTAACAATCCGTAAGACGGTCACTGTTGGGGTCATAAACCATTGCCGTTAGATAATCAGTGAACCATTCAACAACGTCCCATGGATTACTTGTCTTGCGTGTCTGGTCACTTTTACGACTCCAATACAGTGCTTCTTTAGAATAGTTCTTTTTCACCATTTCAATGGCTATGTTCTTCATCTCAAAGTATGGGTCTAAATACTCTTCTTCTTTCATGTCATCGCCTTATTTGTTACTCTTCCTGCGGTTACAATCCCTACAGAGCATTTGGCAGTTATCGGCAGTCGTCTTGCCGCCCTCTGACCACGGCGTTATATGGTCTCCTTCCATCTGCTCCAAGGCGAAATGACCACCACAAGAAGGACATATGCCGTCCTGTCTCTCATACGCTTCACGCTTCATAGTATCTGTGAAAGCACGGATTGAAAGATGGCGTTCATCGCCGTCAAGAACATAGGCGTATATACCCTTCTTGTTAGTGATGTCGTCGTCCATCATCAGTTCTTTTATCTGTTGTTCTAACTCCGTTGGGTTCAAGGTTTCATCCTTGTGGGCGGCATACAGCCCACCCCAATCAAGACCCTTCATTTCTCTGCGGTAGTTCGGAAATGTCGCTTTCACCCAGTCTATAACCTTTTGGAAGTAAGCCCACTCAACGCCAGCGTTGCTGTCGTGCTGGTGTTCTGCCATATATTCCTCAATGTTGTTGTTGCTTATCCATTTCAGGACGGTTTGGAGATAGTCCTGTCTGATTGGGCTTCCAGTCAGATAGTCCTTGCCTTTGCGATAAGCCACGCAGTTGGTCTTGGAGAAGTATCGCTTTGCGTCCGTTAGCCACTCGCCAGCGTATACGGCATTCCTCAACTCTTGGTCAGTCAACTTCTCGCCAGCGATGTTGATAGTCCTGAACCAGTCAAGTTTCTCGCTATCCTTACCCTCACAAATGTAGATAGTGAGAGGATAATCAAGTATCTGATTTTGCTCGTCAGCCGTGAGGTTGTGAAAACCACGGTAGTCAACGGTGAAGTTCCCATCAAGATATTCACAAAAACTAATGGTTCGTTGCTGACCGTCCAGAACCTCGTAGTTCCCGTCATCGGTCTTTACCCAATACATCACATTCAAAGGAAAGCCCTTCGTAATGGTGTCTATGACAGCATTTCTCTTTGCGTCGTCATAGACGAACTCACGCTGATACTTGGGACGAATGGAGAGTTTCCCATCAAGGGCATACACGCCCTCCTCATCATCGTTTATGTAGCCTTGGTAGACCTCTCCTACGGTTGTCTCGTGAAGTGTGATGTCCATTAGTGTCTTCTCCTGACGAACGCACGGGCATAGACCTTCACATAGGTCTTCCCATCAACTATGTAATATGTCTTCCCATCGGGGGGCGTGGCAACTTCAATCGCCGCCCCGTCATTTAGTTTTGAGACCTTGCTTTTTTTGCCCGAAGATGAGATTTGTGTTTGCTGCCCGTAAGTCTTCGTCCGTATCTCGTCCCAACTTTGGGATACGCCCAGTATCTCAAACTGCTCTGGATTGTATTCATTGAGGAATGTAATCGGAACACCCATTAGACCACTACACCATTCAATATGGTCTTCCGAACCAATATACGAGCGTATTTCTCTTTCCCGTTTATCTCGAACCTGTGTCCAGGCTTCGGATTGTCCGCCACGTATCTGTCCAGCCCTACTATCTGAAACTGTTTCGGGTTGTATTTGTCGAGAAAGGTTATCGGAACGCCCATCACGCCGCTCGTGTAATGTATCTGCTCCTTGGGAACAATCGACGCAAGGAGATTGTTCCTCTCTCTCTCTCTCTCTCTCTGACGCAAACGCACTCGTTACCGTTCTCGTCTATACGGTCACTACCCAATTCAAAGCCAGCGTCAAGTAACCTCTGCTTGTATTCAATCGGAACAAGATAACCCTCTTCGTAGTCGCAAGGTATGTCTGCCACCTTGCCAACTTCTATTGCGTCGTAGTTGTCGTATTTGGGGTATTTCTTCGAGTCATATTTCTCGCACAAGATAAGGTTCTCGTGTCTCTTTTTTATATCAAGATTGGTGAACCAGCATATATTCCCCAGACTACGCCATTTCTGACCACTTTCATCAACCCAAAACCTTGTTTCTCTTGGCTCGTAGTAGTCGGGAACGGTGAATGCCATATCCCCCGATTTATAACCCAACCACACTCTGTCCTCTTTGAGAAGGGGGAACACTTCTTTGTAGGTGATGGCGTTCTGACTTCCAATGATAACGAACTTCTTGCCGTGCTCCATAAGTTGGGCTATATATTCCCTAAACAGGCTGAATGGAGGGTTCGTAATCACGATGTCGGCTTCGTCAAGTAAAGCGACGCATTCAGGGCTTCGGAAATCTCCGTCACCCTCCAATGGTGTGAGAACATTTTTGTCGTTTTGTAGGAGGTATTCGACATCGGACAGGTCAATCTTTCCGTCCTCGTTGTTGTCAACCACCTCTGTTATCTCTATTTTGTGAGGTCGCTCTCCTTTATCCTCTTCTTCAAAATCATCGAACAAGGAGAGTTGCGTTTGAGCAACAGGTGAGCCTTTATAGCAGGTGGATATGAGTTTTTTCAATCCCAAGCGATTGAAGTTCATAGCGAAGTATTTGAAGAAATTGCTCTCGTAAGGGTCATCGCAGTTGAGAAGAATCGTTTTATCCTTGAAATGCTCCTTATAATGCTTCAACTCATTTTCAATATCAGAGAGTTGCGTGTAAAACTCATCCTCTTTTGCTTTCATAGCATTTGAAAGTGATTTGTTGCCAGCCATAGTTCACCTCGTATACTCCAATGTTATGAACCATAACTTCACAACACAGTTTCACATTCCATATTATAAATCGTCTTGTTTGGCTTCGCTTTATCCAGGAATAAACGGTAAATCTCGCCCCATTTTCGTCCCAAAATGGGGGTTATAGGACGAAGTCTGCCCCAAATTGTGAAAAGAGGTCAGAGAAAATATCCTCTGACCTCGTCTTTCTTGGTCGCGGGGGCAGGATTTGAACCTACGACCTCCGGGTTATGAGCCCGACGAGCTACCAGACTGCTCTACCCCGCAATAAGTTTGCGCGTATCAGCGCGGAAGGAAATACTACCGCGCACCCCGGCAATTGTCAAATTATTTCCGAGAAAAAATTGCGACGCCTTTATCCGCAGTGCGTTAAGTGCGCTGCACGGCGCTAAGTGCGCTCATTAAGCCGTAAGGGCTTTGGATTTTTTAAGCAACTTCGTGCGGCTTCGCGAAACGCCCCACCAAATCCTGAAGCACCTCCACGTTCTTCTCGAGAGAAGGAACGGGAACGAACTCGCGCACGGAGTGACATTCGCATGCACCGGTGCCAATATTAGGGCAAGGAAGCCCGCGGAAAGTGAGTTGGGCGCCATCAGTACCACCGCGGCAGGGGCGCACTAAAGGCTTGACGCCGTTAGCCTCAAAGGAAGCGACGACCTCGTCCACTAAAAATTCCATGCCCTTAAGTTTCTCGGCCATGTTGCGATAGTCCTCTTTGATGCGAACCGTCATCACTTCGTAACCATACGCGTCGTTGATCTTGGCAGCGGCGTTTTGCAAAAATTCTTTGCGCGCCTCGAAATTCTTGGCATCGAAATCACGAAGGATGTAGTTTGCGTGCGCAAAATCGGGCTTGCCCTTCAAGCGATAGCAGTGGTAATAGCCCTCGTAACCGTCAGTGTCCTCGGGGCGCTCGTTCGTAGGAATCATATCGTCAAACTCGCGCCAGACCGAAAGCGCATTCACCATCTTGTCCTTAGCGAAACCGGGATGCACGACGATACCCTCGATGTTAATCGCGACATCGCAGGCGTTGAAGCACTCATAATTCAGTTCCCCAACAGCCTCACCGTCAATCGTGTAACCCCACGTCGCTCCAAAATTTTCTAAGTCGAGAAGAGCCGCGCCATGTCCCAACTCTTCGTCCGGAACGAAGGCAATCTTGAGTGTGGGGTGAGCAATGGTTGGGACTTCTGCGATGCGAGCAACGAGCGCCATGATTTCTGCGACGCCGGCCTTATCGTCAGCCGACAAAAGCGTCGTGCCATTGGAGGTGACGATGTCTTGTCCTTTAAAGCTCTCCAAATCTGCCACGTTTTTGGGGCTCACATAAACGAGCTTCCCCTTGTTGTAGCCAATCTCTAAATTGCCGCCCTCGTAGTGCACGATTTGCGGCTTTACTCCAACAGCGGGAGCGTCTGGCGTGGAATCTATATGAGAAATAAGCGCTAAGGCTGGAAGATTTTCAGCGCCTGCTGAAGCAGGAACAGAAGCGGTGACATAGGAGTGAGCATCAACGGAAACGTCTTCTGCTCCAAGCACGCGAAGCTCGTGTGCAAGAAGGTGAGCCATGTCGAACTCTTGCGGATTAGAAGGGGTCTCCTCGGAATTGAGGGGGTCAGATTGCGAGTCAATCTGCACGTAGCGGCAGAAGCGTTGAACCACATCGCTGAGGTCGGTAGCTTGTTCAATCTCCTCCGTCGTCAGAACGACGTTGCTTAATCTAGCGGAGGGCTTTGTCTCTTCGTTCGCTGCGATACTCACTTGGAGCGCCATGTTCTCTCCTTCTTTTCTCGGCAGCGGCCTGTGCATGCCTAATCATTTCCTGTTGCGCTTCGGACAATTGTAGGGCTTCTTCGGCTTCCTGTCCTTGAACATGTGAAGCGCATAAATTAGTTGCATTGCGCTTGGCCTCTTTGGCCAAAGCTTCTTGTTGAAGACGCGCTTTTCGAAGGTATGTCTTGTCGCCGTGTGCGGCGGCTTCTAAGGCCGCCTCTGCAAACGCTTCGTTCTTCTTGGCAAACGTCTCATCTTTCTCTTGCGCTTGATTTTCTTTTGCCACACTAATCATGAGCTTGATGCGATTCAACTGATTCACTTCTGACGCACCCGGATCGTAATCGACCGCAACGATATTAGCTTGTGGATTCATCGCTCGGAGGCGTTTAATGACGGACTTGCCGACGACGTGATTGGGAAGACAGGCGAAAGGCGAGGCAACAATGATATTGGGTGTGTCGCCTTCAATCAACTCAACCATCTCGGCGGTTAAGAGCCAACCCTCCCCCATCGTATTGCAGAGCGAGAGAACCTTTTTCGCTTTGTCCGCCAAATCAAAGATGTGAGGGGTTGGTTCGAAGCGGGCGGTCTCTGAAAGCATTTTGTTGATGGGCTCGCGTAAGCCTTCGATAAAGTTAATGGCGAAGTTTTTGGCGAGGCGGCTTGTCCATTTCGTTCCAAGTTCATGCTTCATATTTTCAGCACTGGCTAAACCAAAGAGGAAGAAGTCGACGAGTCCTGGCACGTGCGCCTCGCATCCTTCGCGCTCGATGAGATCGACAACTTGGTTGTTGGCAGTGGGATGGAACTTCACAAGAATTTCTCCCACAACACCCACACGCGGTTTCGAGCGGTCATCTTTGAGCGGCAAAATCGAATACGCATCGATAGTGCGCTGACAGAGCTTATAGAAATCTTTCTTACTGATGGTAGGAATGAGCTTCTCGGCTTCTTGCATGACTTGAGCAAATAGTTCGTTCGCGCTTCCTTCAATCTCTTCGTAGGGGCGCACGCGATAGAGAAGCTGCATCATCAAGTCGCCAAACATCAACGCGAAAATTGCGCGCATAAGAAGCATCGGGTGCTTCATGAAATTAGTTGGCTTGACCAGGTCGAAGCCAGGATTGTCTTCGTCTAAGTCTCCCGCAACCGCAAGCGAGATGACAGGAATCTCAGGGTGGCCCGCGTCCTTAAGGGCTTTTCTGATAAGAGCAATGTAGTTCGTTGCGCGGCACCCGCCCCCTGTTTGAGAAATGAGAACGGCCGTTTTGGAGAGATCGTACGCGCCCGACTCAATCGCTTCCATAATCTGTCCCGTGACCAAAATAGAGGGATAACAAATATCGTTGTTCACGTATTTCAAACCCGCATCAACCGCCCCTCTGTCGACGCTTGGCAGCAAAACGAAGTTGTAACCTTGCGAGCGAATAAGAGGAGCCACAAGAGCAAAGTGAATCGGGGCCATTTGAGGACAGAGAATCGTATATTTTGCTTCTTGCATCTCTTTCGTGTAGCGAACTTTGTTGAAGGCAACGGATTTGGTTTGAGGCTTGACGCCCACAGTTGCCTCGTTTTCCTCAGCGGCTTCGGCATCCTGGTCATTCAGCGCTGCCAAAAGCGAACGAATACGAATGCGTGCAGCCCCCAAGTTTGAAAACTCGTCAATTTTTAAGACCGTATAGATCTTCTCGTTCTTCTCAAGAATTTCTTGGACCTGATCAGTTGTAAGCGCGTCCAGTCCGCAACCAAACGAATTCAGCTGCACGAGATTGAGATCGTTGCGCTCAGCCACGAAGCGGGCAGCTCGATAAAGACGCGAATGATACATCCACTGGTCAACGACACGGATGGGCCTCTCGGGACGAATGTGGTGTGCGACCGAGTCTTCCGTCAGCACGGCGAAATCAAAACTTGCAATAAGGTCGGGAAGGGCGTGGTTTATCTCAGGATCGATGTGGTAGGGACGCCCTGCGAGCACGATGCCGCGCTTGCCGTTCTCCTCCATCCAACGCAGCGCTGCATCACCCTTCTCGCGCATCGTCTGCTTGAACGCCTCATCTTCTTTCCAGGCAACCCTGAGCGCTTTTTTAATTTCTTTTCTCGAGAGCGCAGGGAGCGACTTCTCCTTTAAATACTCATTCAAAACTTCATCAAGACGCCGGGCCAGCTCCTTGGGATTGTCGTAGGGTAAAAACGGCGCGAGGTAATGTACGCCAGGCGCGCCCAGCTCCTCGACATTCAGCTCGAGCGCCTGCGGATAACTCATGACGATGGGACAGTTGTAATGGTTGCCGGCCGTCTCGTCCTCCTGGCGCTCCCAACGCACGCACGGCATCCAGATAGCGTCCACTTTTTTGTCGAGCAAATTCATGATGTGGCCATGACTGAGCTTTGCCGGATAGCACACGGATTCAGAAGGCATCGATTCAATTCCCGCCTCGTACGTTTTCTTCGTTGAGGGGTCACTTAACACAACCGAGAAACCCAGCTCAGAAAAAAGCTTGTGCCAGAAGGGGAAGTTTTCGTACATGTTGAGGGCGCGCGGCATGCCAATCGTCCCACGACTCGCTTCCTCTTTTGAAAGGGTTGGGCGCGCAAAAAGAAGTTGCTCTTTTTCTTTAAAGAGGTTGGGAACTTTTTTATTTTTGGTCGCGCTACCGGCGCCCTTTTCGCAACGGTTGCCGGTAATGAAGCGGCGTCCCTCACTAAAATCGTTAATCGTCAGAAGGCAGGCGTTAGAACAACCCTTGCACGTCACTTTCGTAATCTTTGGCGAAAGCTCTTTAATCTCTTGCGCCGAAAGAAGCGTCGAGCGACCTTCTTTTCCAGCTCGCTCGCGGGCAAGAAGGGCCGCGCCGTAGGCACCCATGACGCCTGCGACATCCGGGCGGATAGCGTCTTTGCCTAAGAACTTCTCGAAAGCACGAAGGGTCGCGTCACTTAAAAACGTTCCGCCTTGCACCACGATATGCGAGCCAATCTCGTCCTTGTCGCGAAGCTTGATAACCTTGAAAAGCGCATTTTTGATAACGGAATAGGAAAGCCCGGCGGCAATATCTCCCACCGTGGCGCCTTCTTTTTGCGCCTGCTTCACGCGGCTGTTCATGAAGACGGTACAGCGGCTTCCCAAGTCGACGGGGTGCTTGGCGAAAAGAGCCTCTTTTGCGAACTCCTCAACGGTAAATCCCATCGCGTTTGCAAATGATTCAATGAACGAACCGCAACCGGAAGAGCACGCCTCGTTCAGCATTATGGAAGTAATAACGCCATCTTTCACGTTCAAACATTTCATGTCCTGGCCACCGATATCCAAAATAAATTGAACGTCGGAAACGAACGCTTGAGCGCCGCGCAGATGCGCAACTGTTTCAATCTCTCCTGAGTCGGCCTTCAACGCCTCTTTCAAAAGGGCTTCGCCGTAGCCGGTGGTGGTCACGTGAGCAATGTAGGAAGCAGCCGGCAGCACGTCGTAAAAAAGCTTCATGATTTTTTTGGCTGTGCCTAAAACGTCGCCGTTGTTATTGCCGTACCAGGTGTAGAGCAGCTGTCCGTCGTCTCCGACCATGGCCGCCTTCATCGTCGTCGAGCCCGCGTCGAGCCCTATATAGACAGGCCCCGCATACGTTTCAATGTCTCCCTTGGGCACAACTTCCGTGTCGTGGCGATTCTTGAAAGCGACAAAGTCTTGCTCGTCTTTGAAGAGTGGCTCCAGACGCTCAACCTCTGAGCCTTGCGTCTCGCCGAGAAGATCCAGGCGAGAAATGAGTTCGGTGAGGTTTTGTGCAGCGGTCGAAACTGAGGCGGCGGCTGAGGCAGAAACGGCGCTCGTTCCAGACGTGGGTTTCTCGAAAGAGAGATCTTTAGCCGCCAGCGCTGCGCCCATCGCAACAAAAAGATGCGCGTTTTCAGGAACGATGCGATGAGTCTCGTCCAAATTCAGCGTCTTGTAAAAGCGCTCGCGCAACTGATCAAGATATTGCAGTGGACCTCCCAAGAAGGCAACGTGCCCTCGGATGGGGTGCCCGCAGGCAAGCCCTGATACCGTTTGGTTTGCAACGGATTGGAAAATTGAGGCGGCAATATCTTCTTGCGGAGCGCCTTCGTTTAGCAAAGGCTGCACATCCGTTTTTGCGAAAACGCCGCATCGACTAGCGATGGGATAGATGTGCGTTGCCGACTTTGCAAGCTCGTTCAGGCCGGTTGCATCTGTGTGCAGAAGGGCGGCCATCTGGTCGATAAAGGCGCCTGTGCCTCCGGCACACGTTCCGTTCATGCGCTGCTCGATGCCGGAGTCAAAAAAGATGATTTTCGCATCCTCGCCGCCGAGCTCTATCGCAACATCCGTTTGAGGGATGAGGGTCTCGATAGCGCGCTTGGACGCGATGACTTCTTGCACGAAATCGAGGTCCAGCCACTGCGAAAGAAGCAGGCCGCCAGAACCGGTAATGGCTACCGCTAAGGGAGCGTCCCCTATCGCCTTTTTCGCATCAAGAAAAAGTTCGCGAGCTGTTGCTTTAACGTCGGTGTGGTGACGCTGATAATTTTGGTACAAGACGTTGTTGGCATCGTCGATGACGACAAGCTTGACGGTCGTCGAGCCAACATCGATTCCTAAAAAAAGTTGGCCGGAAGCGCCCGGCCCTTGGGGCTCGCCCATCACGGGCGCTCTCCCAATCTTATGTTCAGAACTTCTCTTCATCTTTTCTCAAATAAAAAGGCCCATACGCGCTTTTTCATTTCCCCCACTCATATTAAATTATGGTTTCTCGCAAATTGTTTCACGTGAATTATTCTTTGCGGAGAATTCACCTGATTTTTTCGCAAAAAATCTTCCAAAATGCCTGTCAAGTATCGCACAATTCAAGCGCCAAAGGCAATAGCGCGCGTTTGCAATACTTCCTCATAAACGCAATAATTAAAGACTAATCAACGGGCACAAACAGCTTAATCGGACTTGCTCGAAACATTGCAAGAACCACATATTTTTTTTGAGGCGATATGGCAAGAAAAGACCGAGAAAGCAGAGATCGTTCCCGCCGGTCCCGTGGCCGAGAAAACCCTCGCGAACAGAGACTCACGAACAATCGTTTCTCGTCCCGCGAAAAAGAGCGCGTGCCCGCTCAACAGATGCTTGCCCATCGGGAACCGCAGGGCCGCACGAGAAACAACGCTCTCACGAACCCCCATGCATCTACGCAGCCTTCACAGCAGGAAAACTTTCGTAGGAACCCTCCTCCACGCAATAAAGAAACGAATCCGCAAACGCAGAAGACCACTCCTTCAATCAACCATCGCGGGCGTGAACCAGAGGCAACGGCAAAGCTCCCTCAAGAGCGAAAAGCAAATTCTCGCAAGCAGCGCTTCCTCGGCTCGGCACACGACCAGCAACAAAGACGCACCTTCCCTCTTCGAACGGTGGCTGCCTGCGTCATCGCTGCCATCCTTTTAGTAGGAGGCGTCTCTCTCGCAACGCACTTCTCGACTCATCCCTTGCCGGGCGGAGACACAGGACAGACTTCAGCCAACCAAGACGGTCAAAACACGACCGAAAACCTCGTGGCCCAAAAGCTCAACACCATTGCCAGCAACATTGTGACCATTTCCGAAAGTGTCAACAGTCTACAAGACCAAGGTTATAAAATGGGTTTTGCAACTTCTGCGATTACGAATGGGGCGAACCTTACCTACGACGCGAATCGCTCTTTTTATAGCGCTTCTTCCATTAAAGGTCCCTACATTCTTTCTACCATTGAGCGCATCGGAAGCATTCCCTCCTCGTTGCGCCAGGACATCGCAGAGGCCATCGAAAACTCCGACAACGATTCTTACTACACCGTTCTCAACAATCTAGGTGCCGCGGCGATTAACGCAGAACTTGCCTCGGTTGGTGCCTCCGACACGCTTGCGGCTCGTTCGCCCTTCCTCGACATCACGCCCGCTCAACTCTGTGGGCTTTGGAAAATTTCCTATCCGTTCACCACGAGCAATTCGGCGGCCGCGCAAACGCTACGCCCTTATTTTGCCGAGACCGTCCGCAGTCAGATTAAAGAGCTGGAGGTTTCCTCGACTTGGTCGAAGGCGGGGTGGATTGTGGAAAGTAACCCCCATTACAACGCCACCGTCGACGCGGGTATCGTCAACCGAGACAACCTTGTCTATTGCATGGCGGTGATGACGAACAAGGGCGAGGATTTCGACGCGATTGCGCCTATCGTGCAAAGTCTTGATGCTATCGAGAAGTGCTTCGCGTAAGCCGCGGCGCGATTCTAAAAAGATCCAAGGAACTGAATCTCTGGTTCAAGTTCGACACCGAACTGTTTTCTCACTTCAGCTTGCACGTGCTTCACGACGGCTAAAACTTCCGAGGCGGTGCCTCCTCCGACGTTCACAATAAAGCCGTTGTGTTTCTCGGAGACTTGAATGCCCCCTATGCGAAAACCGGAAAGGCCGGCATCTCCTATAAGCTTGCCCGCAAAGTATCCGGGAGGACGTTTGAAAACCGAACCGGCACTCGGCAAATCAAGAGGTTGCTTCTCTTCGCGGCGGCGCGTGTAATCCTCCATTTTCGCGCGGATTTTCTCGAAGGGAGCGGTGGTGAGTTCGAAGGTGGCTGAAAGCACGCAGAGTTTTTCTGCACGAACCTTGCTCATGCGATAACCAAAATTGAGCTCTTCGTTCGTGAGAGTGTGCACCGTTCCGTCGGCAAAGCGAACCGTCGCCGTCTTCAAGACGTCAGCAATACAGCCCTCGTAAGCACCTGCGTTCATATAGATGGCTCCCCCAATCGTTCCGGGAATGCCGCAGGCAAATTCAAGACCTGACAGAGAAAGGGCCGCTGCCATCTCGGAAGCATCAATCAGAGAAACGCCGGCCTGCGCCACGAGTTCCGTTCCCTCAACCGAGACATCCGTGAGTTGTTGGGAAAGGTCGACAACAACGCCCGGGAAGCCCTCGTCGCTCACAACAAGATCCGAGCCGCGCCCCAAAATAAAAGAGGGCGCGCCTTGCTCGGAGAGAAGATCGAGAATGGCCTGCGTCTGATTAATACCTGAGGGGATAACGAATAACGCTGCAGGGCCTCCAACCTTAAAGGTGGTGTGCTTTGCCAGAGGTTCTTTGAGAAGGACGTTTTCCTCGCCAACGATTTCTGCAAGGGCTTGACAGAGAAGCTCTTGTGGATGAGGAGGCTCTGTATTATGTGATGAGTCTGAAGAATCCACGTTCGCCTTTATTGAGCTTTGCACGTTCGCCTTATTTAAGCTTGCTCGATGCGTTCCTTTGGGAGGCGTCCTCTATGCCCAACCCCAGCGAGCAACAGAGCCGCCGGCCGAGTAATAGTTAATCCAAGCGTCGAGGCTTTGCGTATTGATGTAGCCAATATTGTCGCGCACCTGACCGTTGCCAATATAAATCCCAACGTGTCCGTAAATCTTTCCTGAAGCGGTCCAAGGATGCGAAGGAACCGCAATAATCATGCCCGGTTTCAAGTTAGCGCGATTAGAGCTTGTGCAATAACGATAATACTGATCAACCGCGTTTCCGCCCGGATAACCGCAACCGGCCGCTTGATAGACCAAACTTACCCAAGCAGCACAAAGGCCAGCTCCAGGGGAGGCCACACGCGACGTCGCCGCAACGATTTCTGCTCCCTTATCGGAAGGAGCCGGAGACGGGGACGGCGAGGGCGATGGAGAAGGTGAAGGCGAGGGCGACGGAGAAGGTGTTCCGCCACCGCCATCAATAATCTCTGCGTCCTTCTCGGCAAGAAGTTGCTTCACTTCCGCTGAAAGTCCATTAACGATTGCGCTTACTTGCGACTGCTTTGCCTTAACCGATTCAAGTTCGGCCTCCTGCTGACTCTTAAGAGCGTCAAGCTCTGCTTTGGTTTGCTCAAGGCTCTGGCGCGCACTGTCGACTTCGGCAATGAGGTCAGCATCGGATTCGGCAATCTTGCTGAAGTAGTAAATGTTTGAAGAGAGCTCCTCAAACGAGCTGGAAGCCAGAAGAACGTCCAAGATATTGGTTGAACCATTTTTATAATCGGCGTTCATGCGCTTGCCGAGCACCTCGCGCTTCTGAGCAAGCTCCACTTCTTTCTGAGCAATTTGTTCGTTGACCGCCTCTGAAGCCGTCATCGTGTCGGAAAGTTTTTGAGCCGACTCTTGGCTCTGCTTAGCGATTTCTTCAATCTGTGCCTCAGCGCGAGCGAGTTCAGCCTGGGCCGAGGAAAGCGTTTGAGCAGGGACCGAAGCAGGCGTCGTAAAGAGAGAGGCGCCCATCAAAAGAGATATAAACGTAGCAAGCGCAAACCCGCCCATGCGGCGCGCGCTCTTCTTAAAAGGAGCCTTTGCCTGAGAAGTCTTCTTGTGAGAAGTCAGAGGGGAAGAAATCATATCGCCCGAGGTATTCTCAGAAGAAATTTTTTCTCCAGAATTATGCTTAAGATAATTGTGGTGTACGTGCTTCATTTTTGTTCCTTTTTTTCACCGCGTGGCTGGTCGATTAATCATTTTGCGCCTGGTTCGCCTTTCAAGTTCACCGAAGTGCTCTGGGGATTAACCATCTGCTGTTGGTTCTTAAAAGCCCATATATGTTAGCAGTTAAGAATCAAAAAGACAATGAATCCTCCACAAACTGCACACATGGCAAAGTCGAGGAGGCGGAAGGAAAAAGAAGTCAGATACGTGCGCTTTTGTCCCACTTCGTAGGCCCTTGAGTCCAAAGCGGCCGAGAGATTCGTGGCATGTCGCAAAAGGGCACGCAAAAGGGGGACGACGGTGGCCGTGATGGCCCTCTCTTGGGATGCGGGATGCAACTCTTTCCTCTGGCTTTCCTCTTGGCTTGCTTGCTGGGCTCCTTGTTGCTTTGCGCTCTTTTTTGCCACGCGCTTTCCACTGTGTGTTGTGGCGCGGTTTCCACTGTGCTTTCCCCGCAGCTCTTGGGCTTCTCGAAGTGTTCGATACTCCCTCCCCACGACCGGAAGAAAGCGAAGCGAAAGCACCATAACATCTGCCAGTGCATCTATTGGAATCTTAATTAAGCGAAGGGGTGAGAGAAGAGATTGGATGGCTCGGGCGCAAAGGGGCGCGGGAAGTGCGGTGAGCAAAAGGGAACCCCATAAAACCAAAAGCGTAAGGCGGCAAGAAAAAAGGAGGAATGTGCGAATGCCAGCTGTCGTAATGCTCACAATCCCCCACTGGAAAAGGGGCGTTCCTTCCAAATTGAAAAAGAGATTCAGACTCGTAATGAAGATGAGGACAAGAGCCGGCCCAAGAGCGTTTTTGAAAACGGTGATTGGGTTGGCTTTCACAATGGCGCATAAGATGAGCCAAAAGAGGAGGGCGAGAAAAAACTCAAAGAGGCTGTGGATAAGGAAGGTCCCCACCATGCAAAGCGCAACGGAGCAAACGACGGCCCGAGGGTCCGCTGTCCAAACCGGACGGCGTGTGGCTGTTTGTTTTGACCGGCGCATGAGAAAGTTCGTTTTCCTTTACGCCTCATGCGTTTGATTCGTTTGGTGCGTCCCGCTGTTGACAAGGTCGTCAGCAAGCTCACCCACGTCTGCGGGATAAGGATGCTCTTTACCAAAGATTTTCTCGGCCACCTGCATCGTCCAAGGAAGCTCAACATTGAACCGAGAGAGAAGTTTTTCCTGCGCGAAAAAGTCCTTAGGAGGAGCGGCAAACTGAATCGTGTTTTTCGCAAGGAGCGCCACCTGTCCTGCAACGGCAGCTTCGTTCATGTCGTGGGTTGTGAAGAGAATCGTTTTACCCTTTGCAGCGAGCTTCAACAGGATGTTTCGGAGGCGTTTGGCAGCCGCAAAGTCTAGGCCTGCAAAAGGTTCGTCGAAAGCAAGCACGTCCGGCCCCATCGCGATAATTCCTGCGATAGCAACGAGGCGGGCCTGACCGGTGGACAGCCCAAAGGGAGAAGCTTCTGAGAGGTGCTCGATGCCAAGGTCGCGCAAGGTCTCCCTCGCCCGCGACGCCGCCTCCCCTTCCGAGAGCCCCAAATTTAGAGGACCGTATTGAACGTCTTGCAGCACCGTTTCTGCGAAAAGTTGGCGCTCGGGGGCTTGCATGACGTAGCCCACTTTTGCTGACCAATTCTTCTTGCGTTTTTTATAATGCAAAAACCTCGTCTCATAAAGAGGCGTTTCATCTTCAACGAGAATCTCTCCATCGAAATTTGGAAAAAGCCCGGCGATAGCTTTAAACAGCGTTGTCTTTCCTGCACCTGTCTCCCCTATGAGAGCGCATGTCGTTGCGGGCTCAACAGAAAGAAAGACGCTGCGGAGAACCTCTTTTTCGCCCACATTTTTGGGCGTCTCTTTGCTCCCTATGACGCTCGCGTTTTTCTCATCGTTTTTGTAAGAGAAAGAGAGATCTTTAATCGAGACACTCTTTTGCGAAGCATCTTCTTTTTTTCTGTCTGCAGCAGGCTCTGCTTTTGCGTTCGCGGCAGGCTCTGCTTTTGTGTTCATGGCAGGCTCTGCTTTTGCGTTCCCATCGCCTTCGCGCGCATCGTCTGCGTTTGCAAACGTTTCCGTCCGCATCACGA
Source organism: uncultured Coriobacteriaceae bacterium (assembly GCA_947426865.1). Taxonomy (GTDB): domain Bacteria; phylum Actinomycetota; class Coriobacteriia; order Coriobacteriales; family Atopobiaceae; genus MGBC105563. The sequence goes on from CANEFS010000004.1 coordinate 20,855, forward strand.
ATTTCTTCTCGAGAGAAGCGATGAGCTCGTCTTCGTAAGGCGTATGCGAGACTTCAAGGCCGCGCTTCTCCAAGGCCAGCTCAAGTTGTTGGGCGAAGGGCAAACCCAAACCAAGCTCCCGCATTTTTTTCGGGTCGTCAAAAACCTCCGACGGCGTTCCTAATGCCGCAACTTTTCCCGCATTCAAAACCAACACACGCTCAGCCGAAAGCGCCTCCTCTACCGAGTGCGTAATAAAGACGGTCGTGAGCGAGAAGTCAGAAAGCGACTGGAAAAGAGTCTTGCGCGTCGCTGCATCCAAGTGCGAAGCAGCCTCGTCCAGAATTAAAAGTTGGGGCCGCATTGCCAACGCCGAAGCCAAAACCAACTTCTGCTGCTGCCCGCCAGAAAGCGTCATGGGATTCGCGTCACGCAACTCTAATAACCCAAAACGCTCAAGTGAATCGGCCAAAACCGCTTCGATTTCCTCCCGAGAAAAACCTAGATTCTCGGGGCCAAAAACGATGTCGTCTGTCACCGTCATGCCCACAATTTGATCTTCGGGCTCCTGAAATACCATCGCAATTTTTTTGCGCGCGCATGCGTAGGCCTCCGCATGCGGAGCGTCATTCTCAAAACAGGTTTCAGAAAAGAGCTCGACAGTTCCCCTATCAGGGGCTTCAAGCCCCGCAATCAAGCGAGCAAGGGTCGACTTTCCTGATCCATTTGCACCAACAATAGCCAGGCTCTTCCCCTGCTTTATTCCAAGTGATACTCCTTTAAGCGCCCACGTTTCTGTCGACGCTTCGTCTGCGCCTTCCGCTCCTTTTTCTGCCTCCACGCTCTCTTCGTAGCTGTAGGAAACATCCGTGAGGCGCACTATTTCTTTCACAGGGTTTCTCGGTGTCATTTAAGTTCCAATCGCTTTGCTGAGAGGCTTATATAAAACGAGCGTGATGAGGGCGTTCAACGTGGCCTTTATGAGATTGAAGGGCAGAAGTATAGGCACCACGAGCCCTAGCACTACCTCGAAAGTGAGGCCGGTATAGAGAGGTGTCAGGCAGAGGTTGAGCAAAATCGCGAGGCCAATTTGCACGATGCTTGCAACGATGAGGGCAACAACGGCTCCGGCTCGCGTGCGGCGAAGCGCATAGATGCTTGCGGCCACAAGCACGGTCACGACATTTGTCAGAAGCGCGATGATGGCTCCGATGGGCTCGACGAAAAGATGAGCGCACCAGGGAAGTACGGCAACGACAGCGCCGGTTGCCTGTCCAAAGGCAAGGCCCGCAATGAGGGCAACGACTCCGCTCAGGTCGTATTTCAAAAAGGGGGCAGCGGGCAAGATGGGAATCTCGATGAAGCTGAGAAGGAGAGCGGCAGCCACAAAAAGGGCACAAAGGGAAATCCTCTTAGAGTCCCAAAACGAGGAAGCGCCTTCTTTGGTGGAATGTCTTTTTGGTTTTCGGTTCGAAGGGGACATGGTAAAAAGTGTTGACCAATAATCGTCGGCGCCTCCATAAGCCTTCATCTAATTACAAAGGAAAATCAGCGAAGGCGCTGCAAATTCCGTCCAAAATCAGACCGGCCAACATCTGCGCATCGTTGCTCGTAAAAGATCCCTCAAAGTTCGCTTTGTCGGTGGGCAGTTGCAATAAAATTTTCACGGGTGTCTCGCGCGAAGAAGAGGCCGCCGTGTGAAGGCGCCGAGCAAAATCTTTGCCCACCTCATCCATCGAGATGAACGAGATGCCAACCGTCCGCGAGGGAGCGGCTGTGGTGAGCGTGAGAAGCACCTTGATATTGCCTTTCTCGGCCGGCTCGGCTTCATCCATCAAAATGAGTTTTGAGTTTTCGTTTGTGGCAGAAGCCAAGTTCCAAATGCGCGCCGCAACGTTTCTTGATATCGCATCCACTGCCGAGAGACCCAACGGAATTTCATCCAATACGGAGACGGCGCGAGCAAATCCCATGGGGTGCTCGAGAGGGGCCTCCGCTTTTCGCTCATCATCCCAGACGTGGCGCATGCGCAAAATGGCATTGAACGTATCCGGGAAGCACATGCCGTCTGGCATCATGCCAACGTTCTCTTGAAACTGCTTGACGGCCGCCTCTGTGTGCGGACCAAAATAGCCGTCGTGCTCGCAGGAAAAACCCAGGATATTAAGGGCTTTTTGAAGCGTTGCCACATCGCGGCCATGAAAGTTGGGGAGGCGTAAATAAAGAGTGCGGTCACCTAAGCTGTACGTTTCATCAACCAGTTTCGACCACGTAAGTGCATCAACTTCGTTGCCAAATGGAAGCTTTTGGTCTTCTCGAAATTGAACGATGGCGCCCTCGGTCGTGTCGCCAAAACACTTCTGGTCTGTCTCCGCCTCATCGATTTCGTAGCCAAGGGAGACGAGACGCGCCTGCACGTCTTCAACCGCAGATCCTGTTTGTTCTTTTTGAATCGGTTCCATCGTCGCCTATTTTCAGTTCTCTCATAGTCGAGTCTCTTTTTGTTTCGCTCATTGCGTCGCTTATCACTTCTTATTGTCGCGGGGGAGTTTTTTAATACGTTCTCTTCTCGACAAATTCTGCTAACGATTGTAGCGCCTTCTGCGCCTCTGCTCTGTCTGGGTTGGCATCCAGCTCTTCCAGGTGGGCCTCTCGCAAAGAGGTCATTGCCCGATTAAGAAGGTCGTGCGAGAAAGTTTCAGCGTAGGCGAAAGCACCCGCCTCTTCAATCAAGTCAACGGCCGCGGCCAGCTCATCGGTCTTCGTTGTTTGGGAAGAAAGAAACGCCTGAAGCTCCTGCTTTTTGGGTGCTGGCAAATTCTGCAACGCATACGTCGAGAGAAGCGTGCGCTTTCCCTCCGTAATGTCGGAACGAAAATCTTTTCCTTGCGCTGCCGTCTCACCTTTCAGGTTCAACACATCATCGGTAATCTGAAAGACCACGCCAAGATCCAGACCAAAGTGGCGAAGCGCCTCAATCACCTCTCCAGAAGCTCCTGCAAAAAGCGCGCCTAAAACAAGCGGCGTTGCCACCGAATACCAAGCGGTTTTAAGCGTCGCCATACGAAGGTAGTCAGCTGGTGTCACATCCCAGTTCTTCTCGCGAACCCAACCAAGATCAAGCGCTTGCCCTTCCGCGGTGTGGCGCTGCATCGTCGATATTTCTTTAAGAAGGGCGCGCGCGACGCCATCATCCAACGTCTCGTCTTCCAAAATGCACGCGTACGATTCAATCAAGGCAAGGTCGCCTTGATTAAGCGCCGGCCCGGTCCCCTCCACTTTGTAGAGGCAAGGGAGACCTCGGCGCGTTTGGGAATTGTCGGCGATGTCGTCGTGGATAAGAGCGGCGGCCTGAAAGTATTCAAGAGAAGCGGCCACTTGCAGCGCCTCATGCGGATTCGCGCCATAGGCTTGCGCAGCAAGACAGAGCAAAATAGGGCGGGCCCTCTTACCGCCAGAAGCGATGAAATCTTCTAGGGGGCGATAGAGAAGCGCTTGAATGTCACCTTCACGCGGAAACGCAAAGGCACCCATGAGGGCTGCGTCAACGGCATCGCGCATTTTTTGGCAGTAGGCAACGAAGAGATTGTCCGTTGCCATAAGAGGGGTATTTTCTTGAGACATTTTTTGCAATCCCTCGACGTTGCGCTCGCTCGCACGTCCTCTAGCCCTCAAGCCCCTCAGGATTTTTCGACTGCCAGTTCCAAGAATCGCGCACCATATCTTCCAAAGTTTTCTCGGCCTTCCAGCCCAAGATTTTCTCGGCTTTCGTAGCGTCTGCGAAGTTCTGAGCGATGTCTCCTGCACGGCGCTCTTCGATGACGTAGGGAATCTCCTGGCCCGAGGCGGTCTGGAAAGCCTTGATGACCTCGAGGACGCTTGAGCCGGATCCGGTGCCCAAATTGAAAATCTCAACGCCGGTGTGACCCTGCATCCACTGGAGAGCGGCAACGTGGCCGGCGGCTAAATCGACGACGTGAATGTAGTCGCGGATGCCGGTGCCATCGGGCGTGGCGTAATCGTCGCCAAAAACGTGCACCTTGTCGCGCTTGCCCACCGCGGTTTGCGCGATGTAGGGCACGAGGTTGTTGGGAATACCCTTGGGGTCCTCGCCAATAAGGCCGGAGACGTGTGCGCCAATGGGATTGAAGTAGCGAAGCAAAACGACGTCCCACTCGGGGTCTGCCGTATAAAGGTCGGTCAAGATTTGCTCAATCATCCACTTCGTCCAGCCGTACGGATTCGTGGCCGGCTTCTTGGGCGACTCTTCGGTCAAAGGAAGCGTGTCGGGGTCTCCGTAGACGGTGGATGAGCTCGAGAAAATAATCGACTTACAGCCAGCGTTTCCCATCACCTTGCAAAGAGTGCAAGTGCCAGCGATATTGTTGTCGTAGTACTCCAGGGGTTTCTCGACTGATTCGCCGACCGCTTTAAGGCCGGCAAAGTGAATGACGTTTTTGATGTCATGCGCGTCAAAAATGCTCGTCAGCGCCTCTTCATCGCGAATGTCGGCTTCATAGAAGGTCAGTTTTTCAAAGGCCTTCTCGCCCACAATTTCTTCAATGCGGTCCAAAACTTTCTCGCTCGAGTTTTCGAGATTGTCGACGATGACCACAGAAAAGCCGCTCTCGAGAAGATCAACGACCGTGTGGCTTCCGATAAAACCGGTTCCGCCCGTCACGAGAACTTCGCCTTGAATTTTTTTCGTGCGTGAAAAAATACGTTTAAAAAGTCCCATCATAAAAGTCGTTCCTCTCCTGGAATTTCGCTTCGAATTTCTCCTGGCGTCTTTCTTGAAAGCGACGTGCGCGCTGCGAGCGCCGACGCATGTTTCTGCTTGTTAATTGTAGCCTACTCACAGAGCGCAAAGCGTCAATCTTTATTGAATTGAAGGCACGGTGCAAGTAAACTCAAGAACGATTCAAGGCGCTAAAAGTGTGCCGGAAAAAACAACCATAGGAGAAATTATGAGTGAAGAACAAAGCAAGGCCTTTTCGCGTTTCGTGACGATTCTTGGTTCCATCGCGAGCATTTTGTCTGTTTGCATGTTTGTTAGCTACGTTTTTAACATGATAGGTTTTGTCCAAAATCCTTCCCCTGACACGGATTTCCCCATTCAAACTTTGGTGGCCTTTATAAACTGCTGCGTATGGACTGCCTACGGATTCTTGTTGCCCAAGAAAAACATCCCCATTCTTGTGGCCAATACACCGGGCGTTTTTGTAACGCTTGCAACAATTATTTGCTGGTGTGTGGTGATTCCTCACTAATTCGAGAAGTACCTGAGGGCGCTTTTTTCGCCATTTCTCAAGAGGCCCCTTAAGAGACATCAAAAGGCGCAGCTTCCCGAGAAGAACTTCTCGAGAAGAGCCGTCAAAAAGAAAGCCGCGCGATTGCAAGTGCAGCCGCGCGGCATGGCAAAAAACTGGAGCCAGCTATCAGGATTGAACTGATGACCTCCGCTTTACGAGAGCGGCGCTCTACCAACTGAGCTAAGCTGGCGCTTTCACAGCGGACCTTTCACTGAGGAGCTGCTGCGAAGTTTATATTCTACATGATTGCCTCGCCAATTCGGACTTGGCAATTCATAAGAATTTCATTAACGAAATCATTCCAAGATTGAGCCGCAGATGTACTGCTCGTGGAGTATTGCTGAGAGGCAATGTTAAAAGCAGCCAATGCTTGATCGTAGGTGGCTTGATCAGGATTGAAGCCTTGGAGAGATTCGTAGAAGGCGTTGTCGGTGTTGGCCCAACTGTTTGTTTCGGCATTCCAATTTGAACCGAGCAAGTTCAAGATGTAGTCCTTATAAGTGGCAGCATCCTTTCCTCCCTCGGGGGCGACAGGAGCTGTTTCGCTCAAGTCAATGCCGGTGATTTCTTCTTTCAGCTTGTTGATTCCTGCGGCTTGACGGATGTAATTTTGAACACTTTCCTCATCCAAACCGTAGGAGTTAGCAATCTGCCCATAGTCGGTGCTACCTAATTGCGCCTGAGCGTAGTCTTTCATCTCTTCGTCGGTGATAGTGATGCCGCGAGCTGTCACTTCGCTGTTGAGAACGGCAGTGCGAATGCTTGCAAGAATCGCATCGGCAGAAGGATAGTCATACGTTCCATCACTTTTTTTCGCATTCGTCAGGCCCTCGCCAGACTCTAAAGCCTCGCGCGCACTTATGAAATTGGGAACGCCTTTGTAAATATACATACCGACGGGGCTGTTGAGCTCGCCCTCCGAAAGGGTCGTTTTTCCACCCAGAGCAAAGCCCGAACCAAGAGAATAGAAACCAAGAAGAACGCCGAGAAAAGCGCAGATAACACCCGTAATAATGGTGGCAACGAGGCTCACCTTCCTCGTTTGCTTTTTCTCGTCAGCCTTCTTTTTCTCACTAGCTGCGGCCTTGGGCTCTAAGGCTTTGGATGCCTTTGCGGTAGTTGCCTTGCGGGTCTCTGTTTTTGCCGCAGGTTTTTTGGCTGCGGGAGTGGTCTTGACCGTTACGCTTTTTTTAGCGGATGCCGCTGGAACCTTCGTCGCAGTTTTTTTCGCGGTCGAGGCCTTTTTTGCCGTTGGCCTCGACTTTGTTCCGGCCTTTGCTGATGCGTTTTTAGAGGACAAGGTCTTCGTTATTTTCTTGGCTTGTGTCATGGGACATCTTTCTTTTAATGTTCCGTCGTGTTTTTCGGAGCCATAATAATAGCGCTCTTTAACGCGTGTTGCGCACCTTACGCTCTATTTTCTTTTTTTCTTCGCGGCGCTGACTTTCTTTTTAGACGTACCGTTGTTCGTTTTCTTTGCGGCGGTTGAGGATTTTTTCACAGTAGTTGCGGGTTTCTTCGCTGCGCTCGCCGTTTTCTTTTTTGTGGCAGCCGCTTTCTTTGTAGAAGTTGTCGCTTTCGACGCTGCTTTCGTCGTTTTCTTTACAGCTTTTTTAACCGAGACACCCTTAGAAGTTGTCTTTTTAACCGTCGCTTTCGCGGCAGCTGCCTTTTTCGTCACCGGCTTTGTGGCCTTCTTTGGCGCTGTCTTGGCAATCTTTTTCGCAGCTGCTTTCTTGGGCGCAGGCTTTGAACTCGTTTTTGTCGTTGTTGGTTTTTTCGCCGGCGCTTTTTTGGGCTTTATGCCCTTTGCTGCTCTCAAAACATCGTTCGAAAGTTTTTTGATAATCGGCAACGTCGAATTTTGCGCATCAAATTTAATCCGGGAAACAACAGCCTTTTTGATGTCTGGATCGATAGGAGCCGAAACGAACCCTTCCAGCGCCGCAAGCATTTCTCGGTATTGAGAGTCACCGTGATACACCTGAATCGACTCTTCAAGCATCGGCCAAACTTTCTTGGAGAAGGCCTTCGTTTGACTTCCCATAGCGCTTATGAAGCGGAAGGCGGCCAAGCGCACAGTGGAAGAGCCTTCGTCAAAAAGGGATGGCTCGGCAAAATCGACCGCATCGGAAAACGCTTTCACGTTGCCTTTAACCACTTGCGTCAAAGAATTCAGGAGCTCCCAGCGCGTTTGAGCCTCGGGGCGCTCAAGAGCATCGAAAATATCGTCGGTAAAGTCGAGGATACTTTCTGGCTTAGCAATTATGTTCTCGGCGATGGCATGTGCCGCATCCTGGCGCTTTCTGCGTGAGGGCGAGGACAGGTCATCTACGATTTTTGCAAGCTCTCTTTTATTCATGGATATCTCCGATTTCTTCTTCGCGGTTCAGTTTCTTTTTGTTGCGTCGCTTTTTTGTGGATGAGAATTTATTTGCCGTCGCTTTCCTGGGCGTTCTCTTTCGCGCCGCCCGCTCCCTCTTTTGCGCTTTCGGCGCTCTTGTTCACGCGCCTTCTTGTGCGAGTCGTGCTGGGTTGCACTCTACTTTTTTGCGCTGGCTTTTTCGCCTCTTGTTTTTGAGGCGCCAAGAGCTGTTCGTAAAAAATGAACTCATCGCAATTGTCGGCCAAAAGAGAGCTCGTGGAAGCTTCCATTCCAACCCCTACCACGTACTTTCCATACTCCTTCAATTTCGAGACAACCGGCGAAAAGTCCGAGTCCCCTGAGAGAATGGCGAACGTATCGATGGGCTCGCGCGTCAAGCACATCTCGACAGCGTCGACGGCCAAGCGAATATCGCCTGAGTTTTTGCCGGTCACAGCGCGATCGGGAATCTCGATAAGTTCAACGCCGAGTTCGTGCAAGGGTGTAACAACATCGGCAAAACGACTCCAGTCACAATAGGCCTTCTTGGATACGATGCGCCCCATTTTCAAAAGGCGCTGAAAGATAAGGTTGATGTCGGGACGAGGGCCGGCGTTTTGATGGAGGCCGGGCTTCTTTTTTGTTGGCTTCCCCGTTCCCAAAGCCAAGTTTTCATAGTCAATCAAAACAGCAATCGAATTGCTGCTCACATTATTATTTTGCGTCATGAATTGTACCTTCTATTTCGTTTAGTTTTCTTCGCCTTTTTCTTGGCGGCGTTTTCGTTTTTTTCGCCCGAGGGTTTCTCGGCGCCTTTCTGGACGGCACCTTCTTTACCAGTGGCTTTCTTGCCAGCCTCTTCCTCATCCTCCGAGGTCGGCAACTTCCGCCCGGCAAACTTCTGCGCCATCTTGAACGGACCCAAATCTTTTCCGTAGCTCATCGTCATGCCCGCAATCAGGCCGCCCAAAGCTCCAATCGTCAGAAAGCCCAGCACAACGTAGCCGGTCAAGCAAATGGCCGCTGAGAAAACAATCGTCAGCCCGTAGGCAATCGCGCTTTTCTGCAGGTATTCCTTCTTACTCGTAACGTTTTTCGTCAGTTCGGAGCCAATCTGAAAGCCGACGATAATACCGAATATCGCCAGCACGATGCTGACGATAACAATGACGAACGAGTCGTTTGAGGCGTATGCAGGAATGGTTTCTTCCATATGATGCTTTCTATCTGCTTCTACTTTTTAGCGTTACTGCAACTTTCAACTTCTACTTTTTAGCGTTGCTGTTACTTTCAGTTTCTACTTTTTAGCGATGCCAAGCTTTGCAGCCACGCTGCCTTCCGGCGCCTTCTGCTTTCTGCGGTCAGGCCCCCAAAAGACGAGCGCCACCATCCCTGGCCCCACGTGCGAGCCAATCACGGGCCCAACAGAGGAGCGAATAACAGGGATTTCCTCGCAGTTTTCAACTTTTCTAAAAAGAGCCTCCAGCCAATCACCGTCATGCTCAGCATCAGCCGTGGCAATGCCCACCGGCGAGATTCTCTCGCCACCCGACTCTTCAATGTAGTCGTTGATGATGGCCTTCAGCGCCTTCTTGCGCCCGCGGCAAATACGCTTCAGGGTAAGCGCGCCCGTCTCGTCGTAGGAAAGCTCCGGCTTGATGTCGAGTTTTCCGCCAAGAGACGCCGCAACAGCAGGAATCCTTCCACCGGCGGCCAGCGCGTTCAAGCTCTCGAGAGTAAAAAGGCCGTGCACGTAGTAGCGTGCCTCGCGAACCCATTCGACCAGCTCTTTGGCTGAGGCTCCCAGGTTTGCCTGATGAACCGCCTCGATTGCCAGAAGTTGGGCGGCAAGCGAGGGGCAATGGTTGTCAATAACGTAGAGCTCGAAGTCGGGAAACTCTTCCTTAATCATGTCAGCCGCTTGGCGCGCCGCATCAATAGAAGAGGAAAGCGCGCGCGGAAAACCCAGGTAAATGGTGGGCGTTCCCTTTTTGGCCGCGCTCTTAAAAATCTCGTAATAGTGGCCCGGCGTCACGGCACTTGTGGTGGGAATCGTGCCCTTGCGCATCTTGTTGTAAAACTCAGGCGCTGTCACCGACTGGAACATATCGTCGATATGCTCCTCGCCATCCACCGTGTAAGGAAAGCCAATAATGGTGACACCCAGCGCTTTTGCGATGTTAGGGTTAAAGTCGCCCGGCGTATCAACGATAATGTAGACGTTAGGATTTCCGAGAAAACTCTTGGGTCGATTGACACCGCTTTTCGCAGCGATAATCATCTCATCAACGGATTCGTTCGCCTCCGTCCCCTGAGAAGCGCGACCGGCTTTCGCTGTTTGCTCCAGCTTCGCCGCTTTCGCCGTCTTGTGCGTCTTGTCCGCTTTACGTGTACGGGGAGTCTTAGCCGTCTTGGTCGCCTTCGCCTTCGTCTTGTCGGCAGCTTTATCGGCGGGTTTCTCGGCAGCTTTTTTTGCCATAGTCTCTAAATTCTCTCTTTTGATTGGATGCTTAGGATCGAATAAACGTACTCGCGGGGCGCCAGAAAGCTTTGCACGGCACCCCTGAGCTGCTCTATTTTTCTTCCGTATCAGGCTTCAAAATACCGTAGCCACCGTCCTTGCGGCGATACACCACGTGGACGTTTCCGGTTTGCATGTCCTCGTAGACGAAAAAGTCGTGGCCGATAAGGTCGGTCTGGACCAGCGCCTCTTCCTCGGTGAGTTTCGTGAAGGGGATATATTTCGTGCGAACGAGAAGGTCGTCTTCGTCAATCGCATCCTCGTCGTGTAAGACTTGCGCCTCCATGGGGCTGTTTTGCTGGATGTCCTCGAAGCCCTCGCGTTTTGCAGCGCGCTGACGGCGGTCAATCATCTTCGTCTTGAACTTGCGAAGCTGGCGGGCGGCCATACGAGATGCCTCATCAATGGCGGCATACATGTCCTCTTTCGTCGCCGAGACGCGCACAACGTAGCCCTTCAGGCGAATCGTAAACTCCGCGGTAAAGTGATCTTTCTGATTCTTGTAAATCTGAGGGCGCAAAACCACGTCAACCGAGGTTGGCTCGGCCTCAATAACCCTGAGCGCGTCCTCAACTTTTGCAACCGAGTGCTCGCGAAGACCCTCGGTGACCTGCATTTTTCTTCCAAGAACTTGAATATCCATAACGTGCCTTTCTTCGCGCTGCGACGCCTTTCTTCTCGCAGCTTTGCGTGTTGTTGCTTATACCCTTCAATCGTTTCTCGAGAAAATCCCTCTTTGAAAAAGTCGCTTCTCGAGAAAATCTTGTTTTCGAGAAAATCGTAGTCCGAGAAACCCTAGTATTTATGCAGGGCATTCGCGCCTGCTGTCGAGCCGTCCCCCGGGCCGTACGACTGCGAAGAGCTGAGCTTCGTGCCACTCGTCTCTCCTGAAACATCCGTGTTGTTTGCCGAAGTCTTAAAGTCGGTGAGGCCGTCGCCACCAAGCTCCATCACCGTTCCTGTCCAGCGATAATCGATGGCGTTCAAAACGCCGTTGCGAGAAATTTCGTTCAGCGCATCCTCGATGGCCTTGATAAGAACGCTGTTCGTAGCGTTGACGCCGATGCCAATTTTTGTGGGCGCGAAAAGCTGTGTGGCGAAATAAATGTCGTCGTAATCCATGGCCAAATTTGCGCCCGAAACTGCAGGTGCGGCCACGTAATCAACTTTGCCCTCTTGGAGCGCTTGGAATGCATCGTCCAAGTTTTTGAAGGTCTGCTGTTGCATCTTGAGATTCGACTTAGTCACGATTGTCTCGGTCGCGGAACCCCTAACGTAGCCAATCGATTTGCCCGTCAAGTCCGAGATGCTCTCTATTTTCTGGTCCTGCTCACCTTTCGAGAAGAGCCCGACGCCCGACTCCAGATACGAAGAGACGACGGCCATGCCATTAGCATTTTTCGAGCTCACACCCATCACCATGTCGAGCGATTCTTTTCTCGCCTGCTCGGTTGAGCTCACCTTATAAAACTCCACGTTAAGGCCCAATTCTGAGGCAACCGCAGCCGCCACATCGATATCGAGACCGGTGGGCTGATTGTTGACGTCACCTGCGTACTGGGGACTTCCAGCCTTTTCCATGTAACCAACCTTGAGCTTCCCTGACTCAGAAATGGCGGGAGGCGTGAGGGAACTCGTCATGTTGGCGTTAGCTTTGTCGGCTGCGTCTTGATAAGAAGCGAAAGAAAGCCCCGCGCAACCTGAAAGGGGAAAAATCAGCAATGCGGCTACAAGGGGGGCAAAAATGCGAGTCGCGAGTTTCTCGGCTTTTTTCATAATGGTAACGTCGTCCTTTTCTAACTTTTTAGCCTTGTTTGTGCTGTTAATCTGCGTTTTTTTGTTTTAATCGGTTCTTTCAATAGGTCGTTTCAATAGGTTCTTCTCGGCTGACCTGGTTTTTGACCCCACACTCGCGTGCTGGGAAATTCCTCTCCTTCCGCGGCTTTTTGCCGCTCACAAGAAGGGCACGGCTTACATCTAGAACGAGCCATGATAGCGCCCGAGTTAATCTTTGCAGGCATGCAAGCAGCTTTGGCAGCTTCGCAGCTTCAGCAGTTTTCGCATGCGGGCGAGTTAGCGCAACTCAAGCGTTTACGTGGATCCTTTTGGCCTCGTCTACCTTGGATTAGAGCGTTTTCGCTCGCAACCACAGACCCGATCGAACCTATCACCCTATTTTACCAGGTTCTACAGACGCTTGCGCCCGTAATTGAGGAGGCTCCGCGAGACAATAAGGTGCGAGCCGCTTCCCTTATGGAGGCCCCGGAAGTAATAACATCGTCGATGAGCAGCAGATTTGTGCCCGCAACCGGCTCTACCACCTGAAACGTGCCTTTCGTGTTCGCTTTTCTTTGCTCGCGCGTAAGCTGGCGCTGATCTTGAGCTTCGCCGCGCATGAGGGCATCAATGACGGGAATACCCAGCTCAGCGGCGAGAGCGCGCGCAACATTTTCCATGTGGTCGAAACCACGGCGCTGGAAGGCAGCAGACGTTGCTGGGACAAAAACGATACCGTCCAGTTTCTCTGGCATGAAACGGGCCTCGCCGGCGTGACGGCGGCGCAGGTGGCGCACGCTGAGCGCCTGCGAAAGGCTCACCTTCCTTGCTGCCTTTTGGCTCGTCTGCCAGCCGGCCGCCTCGTCAAGTGCGGTTGCAATACTTAAAGCAAGCACGGGAGCCAGGCGTTTTTCGTGGTCGTCTTTATACACGGAAACCATGCGCGCGGACGTGTCGCCAAAAATAAAAGCCGAGACACACGCCCTGAGCTCCCAATCATTCACGCATTCTGAGCAGGTCAACCAACCGTAGGGCGCGCCGCACACAGGACAGGCCCAGCGCTGGTCAATCCAGTAAAGCTTCTGCTTGCACGCATCACAAATGAGTTCGCCCGGCCGGTCACAAAGCACGCAGCGCGTCGGCCACGCAACTTCTTGCGCGATACGTCTCGCTTGCTCGAGAAAAACTGTGAGCTCCAACTCCGCTTGCCTTTCCGGGACTTGTCCGCGTCTTGGCTTGAACCCCTCGCTTTGTATACTCTTGCGCGCCATCGTAGGCCCAGAAAGACCTCGGGTTGGTAAGATTTGGCGAATTTGTGTCGGATTTACCGGGATTGTTAAGTTTTTCGTAAGGTTGAAATGGCTCCGTTTAGGCTTCGAAGCCGAAGAAGCGGTTGGCATTTTGCCAGAGCGCCTCGTACGTTTCTTTTTGCGTGGAGATTCCCGCATCTTCTCTAACTTGAGCCAAGCAAGCGCAGACGAAAGAGACCATCGCCGGTTCGCACTCTTGACCGCGAAGGGGTACCGGTGCCATGTAGGGACTGTCCGTTTCGGAAAGGAGACGGTCCAGAGGACAGGCGCAAGCAGCGTCGCGAATCGCATCGTCTTTCACAAACGTCGCGGCTCCCCCAAAGGCAACCGAGCAACCAAGCTCGACGAAGGGCAGAAGCATATTCGTGTCGCCCGTGAAGCAATGCAGGTCGGCACCGGCTTCAGGAAGGCCGGTTTTCTCGAGAATTTTGAAGGCATCGGCATGGGCAGCAAATGTCGTGTCGTTTTTCTCGTCTCGGATGTGAAGCTCGACAGGGAGCGAATAATCGTGCGCAAGATTGAGCTGCGTCTGGAACACGTTTTGTTGAACTTTTTTATCAACGTCGCAGGTATAGTCCAGTCCAATTTCTCCGATAGATTTTACGTGGGGCGATTCGAACGCCTCGATAAGGGCAGTGTGGACCTCGCGCGTGAAGTCGGCGGCGCCATAAGGATGGACGCCGTAGACGAAAACGGTCTTGGCAAGGAGCTCGGATTGAGGAAGGAGGGAGGTCCATTTCTCCCAGAGCTCATTCAGCCCTTCGCGCGAAAGGTCCGCTTCGATTTTTGAGGCCGTTGGGTCAACCGGGACGCCCAAAAGGCGCACGCCAACCGCTTCCGCGCGCTTAATTTGCTCTACTGCCGAGCGCGTCTCGCCTAAAAAAAGGTGGGTGTGCGTATCGGCAATGGGCGCGAGTGGTTCAGGCGCCGCAAAGCGCTTTCCTTTTTTGTTCTCAAAATAAAAAGTGGCCATTTTCTTTCCGTTTCTTGCGCGTGGCTGCCCGTAAACTTTAGCGCGAAATTAGGTTTCCTCTGTGTTTTTAGGGCTTGCGCTCCTCGCTGTTAATCTTGCGTCCTGAAAATCCCAAACTCTACTTTGCGTCGCTCCCGTCTTTGTAGCGGGCGAAAATGTGGCAGAACTCTTCAGGCGAAAGTGCCTCGGCGCGTATCTTCGCATCAATTTTCAATTCCGAGAAAATCTCTTCGAGCCGCTCTCTGTTATAGCCATTTGCGGCAAGCACTTTCAACATCTGCTTGCGCCTTTGAGAAAACGCGGCGTCAACGAAGGCGGCAACCTCTCGTTTTTGGGCAGCACTCAGACTTTGGCAGAAGGGAGAGGCGGCGCCTTGTTCTATCAAAACGACGGCCGAGTCGACGTGGGGCGCCGGCAAGAAATTGTTTCTTCCTACTAAAAAGAAATCGGCAACATGCGCCCAAAGCGCGAGCTTAACGGTGTAGGCGCCGTAAATTTTTGAGCCCGGTTTTGCTCGCATGCGCTCGGCCACTTCCCTCTGCAGCATAACGACAGCTCGCTCAAGTAAGGGAAGCTCTTGAAACGCATCCAACACAATCGTAGCGGCAATTTCATACGGCAGGTTCGAGATGAACTTCGTGGGAAGCAGACCCGGTGCCCCCACCAGCTCATCAAGGCGAGAAAGGTCGACGGACAAGGCATCAGCCTCCAAAACTTTTAAGGCCTCGGTTGCGGCTTGCTGTGACGTCGTCCCTTCCTTACCTGCTTCCGCCTCACCAAGCGCCCTTGCTGAATGTTCGCGAAGCGCGTCCAAAAGCGTTGAGTCCTTCTCAATAGTAATAACTTCCTTAACGCGTGGCAGGAGCGCCACCGTCAGCGTCCCCAGGCCGGGGCCAACCTCCAAAACGATGTCTTTAGGGTGAAGATCGGCGAAGGCGAGAATTTTCTCGATAACGTTATCTGAGATAAGGAAGTTCTGGCCAAGGGCGTGCTTGGTGGCGAGGCCGAACTTCTGGAGCGCCTCTTTCGTCGCCGTTGGATTTGCGAGAAAAGAGGTTGCCATCGCTAATTTAGATTTTTGCTGTTGGTGTTAGTCGAAGGGCGCTGCACCCCCAACAAACGCACGCTTAAGCTTCCAGGTCCTTGGGGTCTAAGCGCGGAAAGAGGGCGTCGCCCTTCTCGACCGGCTGCTCCAATTTCAGATTTCCCCAAACGCATATCTCATCAAGCGTTGCGCCTGGGTCAGACATAGATCTTGAAACAGAAGCATCCCCTGAAGTTGCACCGCAGCCTCTCTCTTCTAGCTGGCCAAAGCGACGCAGCGCCTCGGCAGAAGTCTCCGGCATGAAGGGCATCAACAGGTGGGCAGCGATACGAATAGCTTCCAAAAGATTCAAGATAACCATTTGCAACTTAGGTAGCGTGGCCTCACTCTTTGCAAGCGTCCAAGGCTCCATATCCTCAATGTAGTGGTTGGCGGCGTGTATGAGCTTGAAGACTTCTGCGAGCGCCTCGTCGTAGCCAAACTCAAACGCCGCATGGTTGAAGCGATCCACCAAACCGGTGACAATTTCTTTTAAGGGGTTCTCGGCATCGGGCCAACCCGCCAGGGGACCGGGCACCTTACCATCGAAATATTTCGCACTCATATTAAGCGTCCGAGAAACCAAGTTGCCCCACGAATTTGCGAGGTCAGTGTTGTAAACCTGGGCCATGCGACTCCAGCTAATCGAGCCGTCGGCACCCGGCTTTACGTCACTCATAAAGAAGTAGCGAAAGCCGTCGACGCCCAAAAGGTCCACGACGGATTGCGGGGTGATGGCGTTGCCGCGGCTCTTGCTCATTTTCGTCTCGTCGCCCGTTTTTTCGTCCTTAACGAGAAGGAAACCGTGCACGAAAACCTCATCTGAGACCTCGATACCTGCCGCCATCAACATGGCAGGCCAAATCACGCAGTGGAAGCGAAGGATGTCTTTGCCGATAAGTTGCGCGTTCGCGGGCCAGCGATACGAGAATTTCTCGGCGTCTTCTGCGAAGCCGGCGGCGGTCAGATAGTTGATAAGGGCGTCAAACCAGACGTAGGTGACGTGCTTGTCGTCGAAGGGAAGCGGAATTCCCCAGTCAAACGAGGTGCGCGAAACCGAAAGATCCTTCAGGCCGCCTTTCACAAAGCTGACCACCTCGTTGCGGCGAATTTCCGGCTCGATAAAGTGCGGGTTCTTTTCGTAAAGTTCCAAAAGCGGCTCTTGAAAGGCGGAAAGCTTGAAAAACCAGCTCTCCTCCTCCACGCGCTCAAGCGGACGACCGCAATCCGGGCAAAGGTGCTGACCCTCCGTACCCTTCTTCTCATCCGACTGATGCACCTGCGTCTCGGTAAAATACGTCTCCTCCGGCACACAATACCAGCCGTCATAAGTATCTTTGTAGAGATAATCCTTGGCGAGCAAATCCTCCCAAAGCGTCTGCACCGCCTTTGTGTGGCGCGGCTCGGTCGTGCGGATGAAATCGTCGTTTTCGATGTTCAAGAGGCCGAGAAGATCTTTGAAAGCCGGCACTAAAGAATCGCACCAGGCCTGCGGGCTCATGTCGTGCTCGGCCGCTGCTTGGGCGACCTTTTCTCCGTGCTCGTCGATGCCTGTGAGAAACAGGACATCAAAGCCCATTGCTTTTCTTAAGCGGGACTGGACATCAGCCATGACGGAGGTGTAGGCATGGCCAAGGTGGGGCGCCGCGTTCACGTAATAGATGGGCGTCGTGATGTAATAGCTGGGCTTTTTGGGCGGGTTTTTTTCTTTTTCTTCGCTCATTTTTTCTCTCGCAAACTCTTATGACAATTTTTTCTTACCGGTTTTTTACCGAGTTCTTACCAAAATCTTACCGCTTCCGTGCCGGGCTCTCCCCGGCTCCTTACCAGTTTCGCACCGGCCCCTTGCTGGGCCCTTACTGAGGTCTGGTAATGTGCCCTCCTATGATACCAAGAGAGCTTTACAAGAAAAACTAAGATGCTTGCAGCTGAAGCAGAAGAACGTAGGCTTCATTGCGGGAAATGCCCGTCTCTTTAGAAAGCTTTTTCGCAAGAGAAGAGATTGAGGCATCCTGTTTGAGAACCTCGCGCGCTCTTTCCACCACTTCTTCGTGCGTGAAAGAGTTGCGCTTCTCGACAACGGGAGCTTCAGCCAAAACGATAACGCACTCCCCTTTTACCTCTTTGCCTTTGTACGCCTTTTCAAGTTCTTCTGCGGTTCCGCGCACGACTTCTTCGTGAATCTTCGTCAGCTCGCGAACGAGAGCTGCCGAACGCTTCGGAAAAACTTCGGCAATGGCCTGGAGTGTCTTGGGCGTACGATGCGGCGACTCGTAAAAAATAAGAGAGCCAGGAATAGAGGCAAGCTCTTCAAGGCGCGCGGTTTTCTCGGAATCTTTGCGGGGCAAAAAGCCTTCAAAAAAGAAGTGTTCGGTAGGAAAACCCGAGGCAACAAGTGCTGTTATCGCAGCGTTGGGGCCGGGAATTGTCTCAACATCGACCTCGGCAGAAAGTGCGGCATCCACCAGCTTCTGGCCAGGATCTGAAATGCCTGGCATGCCAGCGTCGGACACGAAGGCGACAAAGCGTCCGGCCGCGACGTTTGCGAGAATGGAGGGAATCACGTGAGCAAGAATGTTTTCGTCGGCGCGCTCAAGCTTGGTGTGGATGTGCAACGCACTTAAAAGCTTGCGCGTTACGCGCGTGTCCTCGCAATAGATGCAGTCAGCTTCGCTGAGCACGGTTTCTGCGCGCTTCGTAATGTCGCCCAAATTTCCAATGGGCGTGCCCACGATAAATAACTTGCCAGAGGAATTTTTGTTTTTTGAATCGTCCACGATGGGGGTGCTTCTTGCTGCCACTAAACGACTTATTCCGGCCTCGCCCTACTCAAAAAAGCTCTTCTCGAAACTAGAAAGCGTCACGCGCGCATCCCAGGCCGAGAGCTTCGTCTCGGTCTTCCAGGTCTGAAAGAACCAGCCATTCGTCTTCTTGAACGACGCGATCTGCGCGGAGGCGAAAATGCGCTCTTGCGCGATGCGCCCCTCGTAGGTCGGTGAAGAAATGCCCACCGGAAGCGCGGCCGACCACTCGCCAATCAGCACGGGCAACTTCGAGTGCAAGACGCGATTTATGTCCTTGCGCGACCGCCGCACAATCTGGCGCACGACCGAGGACTCGGTGCCGTCAATCTGGTCGCCGTAGTGATACATATGCAAGTCGAGAAAAACGTTGGCGTAATGCTCATGGTTCATGAAATATTTCCAGGCACCCGCCGCTCCCGCTGCCGAGAAAACCACCGCAGCAGTTCTCGGGGATTCCTTGCGCACAACCTCGTAGGCGTCGCGGTAGAAATTGCGCAGGATATGTAGAGGAATGCCGGGCTTTACCGAAAAACCAATCCAGCGCTGAGCAATCGGCTCGTCCAAGGGCTCGATGCCAAAGAAAGCTTTGTGCGATTTGTAGCGGGCGACCAGTCGCTGAATAACCTCTAAGGCAGGCGCGCGAAAAACGCCTGTTGGGTCCAGCAAAAGTTCCTGGTCAGAGGCGTCGCCCGTTCCAGAAGGCGTCGACGCCATGCAAAGCAAAATCTGCAAATTGTACTTCTCGGCCCAATCGAAGGCGGCATCCACATACTCAATCGAGCCAGGACGCGTACCGGGGCGCGGACCGTCCTTACCAAAAACTGACCAAGCCACCGGCAGGCGCACGGCATTGAACCCGCGAGCCGCAATCTGGGCAAAATCTTCCTCGGTGATGAAGGTGTCGCGATGCTCTTTAACCAGCGCCTCGAACTTTTCCTGGCCCAAGGCCGACGCAAGATTAAGCTCGTCAAACGTGCCGGAAGAGGCAAAAAGCGAAGGCGTCACCCACGGCTCAAGCACGAGCCAGCCAGCCAAATTCACTCCGCGCAATTTGTCGAGAAGCATCCGCGCCTTTCACCCTTCATTCGATTATTTCCGAGAAACCCCCAGAATTGATAGTGCACGCTCTGGTTTTGCAGGTAAAAAGATGGTGGCTGAACCTGGAATCGAACCAGGGACACGAGGATTTTCAGTCCTCTGCTCTACCAACTGAGCTATTCAGCCACGTTGTGCGAGAAAGAGTATAACAAATTCAGGCGCCAAAGAGGACAAAAAGCAGAACCTCGTGAGAAAAGGCGGGCAAAAATTTTTCCAGGCGCCCTTAAGGCAAAAAACGCCAACAGCTCCGCGAGCGCGCTTAGTACTTGTTGTGCACCACCTCGGCCGAGCCGCGCAGGTTCTCAATTTCAAACTTTTCGCCGTTGTCCAGCACCACAAAGCCGTTCAGCTTTCCGTAAACCTGGTGCTGGTCGGAGATAATCACCTTCAAATCGATGTAGTCAAAGCGGTCGAAATCCGGGGTAAAGACCAGATCAAGGCGCCCTTCATCGTCGGTGATATGCCAAGGCTTCAAAAGGTCGTAGGTTTTCTCAACATTTTTTTGGAAACCGTCGCCCTTCATGGGTACGCCAAAATCAACGCGGCCCAGCTTGTGCGCGTGGCCGTCCAGGAAAAACATGTTTTCCGAGGCAGCACTCGTGTCTCCAAAGCCATAACCCAGATTAAAGCCGATAACGTGGCCGTCTTGCTCGCCTTGCGCCGCGCCCCAATACCAGTAATTGTCGTAGGTCCAAACGCCGCGCCCCCAGTCGAGAAGCCCAAAGGCGGGGCCGGCCTCTTTAGAAGAGCCGCTCTTAAGAGGATAAAAGTTGTGCGTGAAGTCGCCTATGGTAAACGAGCCGTACGCCGCCATGCCAATCATTTTCTGGTTGTAGTAGAAAGCGTGCTTGTTCTCTTTCCATGGCGTCGCAATCACCATCGAGTCCTCGGGGATGTCAGTCAGCTCGACGTGAAAATCGATTGGCTTACCCTCCCAGAAATTGTCGAAATGGACGTTGAGCTCGCGTGTTCCGTCGTCTTTCACCTCAAAATGGAAGTTCGATTTCTTCGTCGAGAAACTCGAGATGCCCACGTTGGGATGCTCGGGCATGTGAAATTTACCAAACGGCAGCGCCGTCATTTCCGAGCGCGTCAGAAATTCGTTGCGCTTGAAATCCATCACAGAAATGGAGAGAAGGCCCGCGTAAGACATATCGCCCAACGTGACCGCGACCGCAAAATCATCGTCATTTACCAGGTAGTAATCCCATTCTTTAATCCTAAAGCCAGGCGCTTTAATCGCTTTTCGCACATAACTTTTCACGGATTTCGTCGACCAGCCCGCTTGAATCAAGCGCCCACGCTTGTCGAGAAGATCACCCGGCTCTAGGACAGTTTGCGTTTCGCGAGGGGCGGCAGGAGTTTGCTGAGAAGAAAAATCGTTATCCATAGCTTTCCTTTCTTGCGCCACCAGTGTAGCCCAAAAGCAATCAGTCTGCAGAAAGGTGCGAAACCGGTAAGGTTAAGAAAGGTGCAGCTTCCCAACTTTGCCTACGTGTAAGCCTCTATAATAAGAAAAAAAATGGAAACAATCGAAAAGGCGTGCTAAACAAAGACAGAAATAAAGGAGTATTCATGCCACTACCACCTTCTGCAACTGACATCACCTCCACCCCCAAAAACCGTCACTCAGCTGAAAACGTCCTCTATCCCGACGCTCGCCAACAGAAGCGCACGAAAATCGTGTGCACCATGGGCCCCTCCACAGAAGACGACAACGTTTTGCGCGAGCTGATGAAAGCCGGCATGAATGTCGCTCGTTTCAACTTCAGCCACGGAGACCATGCCTACCACGAAACGGGCATGAAGCGCGTCCGCAGAATTTCCAAGGAACTTGGACTGAACGTCGCAATCATGCTCGACACGAAAGGCCCCGAAATCAGGACGGGGCTTCTCGAAAACCATGGAAGCGTCATGCTCCCCGAGGGCGGCCAGACTATCATCACGACAAGCGATATTGCTGGCACGGCCGAGAAGTTCTCGCTGGACTATAAAGACCTTCCCCAAGAGGTTGAGCCGGGTGCTCTCATCCTTATCGATGACGGTCTGATTGAGCTTGAAGTGACCTCGGTTAAGGGCGACGAAATTTTTTGTAAAATTCTTAGTGGAGGTGAGCTGGGAGAACGCAAGGGAGTAAACGTTCCCGGTGTTGCCGTTAGGCTTCCGGCTATCACTGAGCAAGACAAAGAAGACATTATCTTTGGTTGCAAGTTGGGAATCGATGCCATCGCCGCTTCCTTCATCCGCGACGCCGCCGGCGTGCAAGAAATTCGCGACCTCTGTGCCGAGCAGGGCTGCCCGCGCATTAGCGTCTATCCAAAAATTGAGTGCGCACGCGCCGTCGACAACATCGACGAAATCTTGGACGTCGCCTCCGGCATCATGGTGGCCCGCGGCGATCTTGGTGTAGAGGTCCCGCCTGCCAAAGTCCCGCACCTCCAAAAGCAAATCATCCATAAATGTAACGAGGCTTACAAGCCAGCCATCACCGCCACGCAAATGCTCGACTCGATGATTCACCACCCCCGCCCCACGCGTGCCGAGACAACCGACGTGGCAAACGCTGTCCTGGATGGCACCGATTGCGTGATGCTCTCGGGCGAGACAGCGGCCGGAAAGTACCCGGTTGAGGCCGTGAAAACGATGGCTTCCATCTGCATAGAGACCGAACATTTCTTAAAGCAACGCAGCCACTACTACGATCGCGGCGGCATTAAAAACATCAATGGCGCCATTGGCTTTGCGTCTGTGACAACGGCTGACCGCTGCAATGCCTGCGCCATCATCGTGCCCACCGCACAGGGGCGAACCGCTCGTATCGTCGCAAACTTTCGCCCCAAGCTTCCCATCTATGCGATGAGTCCCTCGGATATAACGATTAGAAAATGCGCGTTTTACTGGGGCGTTGAGGCGTTCAAATCAATTACACAAGGCACGCTTTCTGCCACTATCTACGACGCGCTCAACATTGCGAGAAAAGAGCAGAAGGTGGCCTCGGGTGACCTCGTTGTCGTAACGGCAGGAGACCCCCAGACCTCGCCCACCCAAGGGGACTTCATCACCAGTACGAACATGATGATGGTGGCACAAATTCCCTAGGCCATACAAACAGCGACACAAGCAGCAATACCAGCAGCGACACAGACCGGGATACAGACAGAAAGATTTCGTCTATGCACCTCACCGAGACCCAACAAAAAGAACTCAAAGAAACGGGCGCACCTCTAAAAATTGGCTTTTTCGACATCGACGGCACGCTCCTTTCCTTCAAGACGCACGAGATTCCAAGCTCGGCGCTTTTCGCTCTCAAGACACTTCACGAAAACGGCATGCTCCTCTACATCGCCAGCGGACGCGCACCCTTCCAGCTCCCCAAAAACATCCTCCACGGCGAGGGCGACTTCCCCGGCTTCGACGGCTTCCTCTGCAACTCCGGCCAAATCTGCATGGATATGCGCGGCGTTTTTCGCAAAGTTCCTCTCGACACCGAAGACATCCAAATCATCAAAGAAAACGTCGATAAGCACGGCTTCGACCTCTCGGCCATGACCGACGCGCGCATCTGCGTGAACCACCGAGGCCCACGCGTGCAAAAGCTCATTAAGGAGGCGAACGTCACGTTTGAAGACGGCGACCTGGAGAGCCTTGGCGACGAGCCCATCTACCAGATGAACGCCTTTGTAACCCCCGAGGAAGAGCCCTTCATTTTCGCTGCTACGAAGCACGTTCAAGGCGTGCGCTGGTGCGACGATTTTGTCGACATTATCCCTCTTGAAGGCGGCAAGGACGAAGGGATCAAGGCCGTTTTGGACCACTACGACTTCACGCGCGAGCAAGCCTTTGCCTTTGGCGACGGCGGCAACGACGCGACGATGCTCGCCTACACCGGCGTGGGCGTGGCAATGGGAAACGCGGATTTTCGCGCTAAAGACCAGGCCGACCTCATCACCACCAACATCGACAACAACGGCATCTACAACGCCTGCGTGGCGCTCGGCCTCATTCCTGACGCGCTTGGGCTTACAGAAAACCTTTCAGCCGAGAAAATCACAGCTAAAGCAGGCCACGAGGTCTTAATGCTAAAATAAGCAGACTTAAAAATTGAGGCTTATCGCACCACCTTACGAGCTTGGGTCCCCAGGTCCCATTGCGAAAAGGATAAAAAGATGACGAACCCCGCCCACGCGCACGACACCGAAACGATAGAAGCCCTGCGCAAGGTCAACATAATCGGCCACCGCAATCCTGATACAGATTCTATCTGCTCGGCGATTGCCTACGCCTATCTCAAAAACGCGCAAGGCCGCAAGATTTTCGTTCCCCGTCGCGCGGGCGCGCTCAACCGCGAGACCTCCTTCGTCCTCGACTACTTCAATATCCCCGAGCCCGCTCTCATCACCTCCGTCCGCCCGCAAATCAAAGACCTCGCCTACGACAAGCAAAAAGGAATCGACGGCAACATGTCGCTTCTCTCGGCCTGGACGATGATGCGGGAGAAGGCGCAGGACACCCTTGTCATCACAGAAGGCGAAGGGCTCCAGGGCCTCATTACCGTTAAGGATATCGCCAACGCAAACATGGCCATCTTCGACAAAGACCAGATCTCGCGCGCGAAAACCCCTTACAAAAACATTCTCGAGACGCTCAAAGGCAAGATGATTGTGGGTGACAAAAACGCCCGCGTCGAGAAGGGCAAGCTAGCCGTTGGCACCAGCGCCGACATCATGGAAGACGTCCTTTCCAAGGGCGACATGGTGCTTGTCTCGGACAAATACGAAACGCAAAACTACGCCATCGAGGCCGGCGCCTCCTGCCTCATCATCTGCTGCGACGCGCCCGTCTCGAAAGCGCTTATCGCCAACGCCAAGGCGAACGGCTGCACGCTCATTGCGACGCCGTATGAGACGTACTCGGCGACGCGCATTATTTCGATGTCCGTGCCCGTCTCGTCCATTATGCTGCGCGAAAATATCGTCTCATTTTCCGAGAATACCACGGTCGAAGAGGCGCGAAGGATTATGAGTGCCTCGCGCCACCGCTTTTTCCCCGTCCTGAAAGAGGACGGAAGTTTCGCAGGCGTCCTCTCCTCCTCCAACTTGATTGACATCAACCGCAAGCACGTCATTCTCGTCGACCATAACGAGGTGTCGCAGGCGGTCGACGGCCTCATTCACGCCAAGATTATGGAGATCATCGACCACCACCGCATAGGCAACATCGAGACCGCCGCGCCCACGTTTTTCAGAAACGAGCCGGTGGGCTGCACCTGCACTATCGTCAAGAAAATATTTGACGAGGCAGGCGTGAAGACTCCCGCAGACATCGCCGGCATCATGCTTTCGGCCATACTCTCCGACACGCTAACGTTTCGCTCCCCCACCTGCACAGAAACGGACAAAAAAGCCGCCCATGACCTCGCCAAAATCGCAAAGGTCGACATTGAAACCTACGCCGACAAAATGTTCGACGCCGGCTCCAGCGTCGACGGCAGCACGCAGGAAGAAATTTTCAAAAGCGATTTCAAGGTGTTCAGCCGGGGCTCGGCCCGCTTTGGTGTTGGGCAGGGCTCCTACATGACCGAGAAAAGCCGCAAGGCCGCAGAGGAATTCATCGAGCCCTACCTCTCGACGGCCGCCTACAACGAAGAGCTCCCCATGGTCTTCTATCTCTTCACGAACATCAAAGAAAAATCGAGCGACCTGCTCTACTTTGGCGAGGAAGCCGAGCACCTCATCCGCCTGGCCTTCGACGTCGTGCCCCAGGATGGCAAGGCAGTTCTTCCGGGCGTCGTTTCAAGAAAGAAGCAGGTCATCCCCGCTCTTATGAGTTCTTTGCAATACCTTCTAGCCGAGAAAGACGAGGCCTAAAGAGCATTCTCTGCGCCGGCGGCCTGCCGGCTGCCTGCCGGCCGCCCGCCGCATCGTTGCCTGCCTGGCCGCCGCGCGACCGAAGCACGCAGGCTGCGCCGCGCAGCCCACCGCCCAGCCCTACTTCAGCTCCTCAATCTCCACCTGATCAATCAGCGAGTCCACCCGCTCTTTTGAGGGCGGCTGCGTTCCTGGTTGCATGACAGAACCGGACGCCGTTGCTACCGAGAGTTTCAGCGCTTCCTCGTCAGAAACCTTCCCCTCGTGCGCCAGAGCAAGTCCGGCGATAATGGCGTCTCCCGCACCAACCGTCGAGCCCACCGGAACAGAAAGTGCCTTCGCCTTCCAGATTTTCTCGGCAGTGATAAAGAGTGCCCCGTGCGAGCCGCGCGAGACGATGACGTATTGCACGCCCTTCTTAAGAAGCTCCTGGGCCGCCTCAATAATCTCGTCCGTTTTTGAAAGCGCGCGCCCAACGTACTGGGAAAGCTCGCGCGTGTTGGGCTTGACCAGGTAAGGCTTGGCCTCAATGCCGAACTCGAAAGCCTCTCCGTCAGCGTCAAGATAGCTCGTCACGCCCTTCTCGGTAAGCGCCGAAATCCAGGTTTTGTACGTGTCGGCCGAGGCACCCACCGGAAGCGAACCCGAGAGAATCACGAGGTCACCCACCTCAACGATGCGTAAAAGCATCTTCAGCATGTTATCGATTGTAGCCTGGTCAACCCTAGGACCAACGACGTTAATGTCGGTGTTTTTCTGAAGCGTTTCGTCCACAATTTTCGTATTCGTGCGCGTCTCGGCCGGGATGTAGAAGGGCCAGCAGTCCACGTGCAGCTCCTCCAGCTGCTTTTCAATGCGCGATCCCGTGGAGCCTCCCAGAAGCGCAAGGGCAAGCGACTCGCAGCCCAGCGCGGAGAGCGTTTTGGAAACGTTGATGCCTTTTCCGCCGGCGTCGTCTCGGTCTTCTTTGGCGCGGTTCACTTGGCCGATGGAAAAATCCTCGACGAAAACGGTGCGGTCAAGCGCCGGATTAAGAGTGACGGTATATATCATGTTCGGTCTTTTCTTCTCGTGGGCGTAGCTGTTTCTAACGCGGCCCTCTGTCTTACGGCCGCAGTTACTTCTACTGCCGACGGCCAAAGCTTTTCTCCAGCTTAAGCGCCCTTATCAGGAATTCTTATTCTACCATCCGAGAAAACCTTACCAACTCTGGATTGCTTGAGCGCAGGCGGGCGGCGCACCTCTTAAGCGGCAGCGTGCTCCCGCACATCATGCCTTGCAGGCCACATGCTAGCTGCTCCCTCCCAGGCCGGGCCGCGCCCCGCCTCTCAAGCCTTCAGCGCCCCAAGCCCTGCGGCATAAAACAACCTCGGAGGGGTACAGAAAAAATGTATGTCCATGGGATAGGCAGCTGAAGAAGTTGCATATAAGAGAAGGAGAATTCTTATGGCAGATGAGAAAAAACAATACACTTTCCGTTGTACCGTTTGTGGCTATGAGGTAACGATTGACGAGCCCGAGCTCCCCGAGGATTTCGTTTGCCCCGTGTGTGGCGTCGGCCGCGATTTTTTTGAACTTGTCGAGAACTAAAGCCCCCGAAAGCCAAAAATCTCAATCGAACGTCAATCGAGCCCAAGTTCTCTTCTAAAAATCCGATAGCTTTTTAAAAGCGAACTTGTTACAATGCCCTTCCCATGCTTTAGTGAAGGGCATTTTTCCTTGCTTTGCCGCGAGGAGCAAAGTTTTTTACAAGGGGGCGACTGGTTTCGACTAGATAGCTCTGAGGTAGGAAGCAAGCCGTGGTCTCCTCGCCACGTTAAACAGGGGTAATGTCAACAATTAATTGACAACACTTCACTTAATGGGCGTTACGCCCTTGCCGCTTAATATAAAAGCGACACGCTCCTAACAGATGTTCTTCTGGTTTGTTAGATCTGCGTCGTTGACAGAAGATGCTCGTTTGGATGCGTCGTACAAACCAAACGCTAAGATTGACTCGACTAGGAGTAAGTAGGCCCGTTGCCTCGCCAGCTTCCTCCAAAACCGAGAGGTAACTAAGCTTGTAGATGCCTGCCGGGGAGTTGTGTAGGACCGGAGTTCGATTCTCCGCGCCTCCACCAGATAACAAAAGGGCTCCTGCGCCGTTGCAAGAGCCCTTCTTTTTAATCGTTCATTCCTTAGCCGTAGTAAAAATTCTATTCTGCCTGGTAACTCGAGGCTTTAGGAGGCGTTTTTCCCTTCAGTTCCTTGTGGTAGTACGCATAAGTCAGAGGCGTCTCATCGGACAAAGACTTTGCGTCTTTCACCTCTGCGATGAAAAGCGTGTGGGTCCCGCAAGGGATGGTTTTCTCGACGAGACAGGTAAGAATTCCGCAGCTATGCTCGGGAGTGTAGATGTCGCCGAGGGAGGTTTTCTCGGCTGGAATGTCAGCGAACTTTTTGAACTCGTTGGAATTTCTGAAGCCAAAGCGGCCAATAAAGGGCAGGTCAGCGCTCTGATCGAGAATAGACAGGGCGAAGTGACCGGTCTCCTTGATTGCCTTGCAGGTCTCATTCTCGTTGTTGACGGCGGTCATGACTCGGATGGGGGCGGAGGTGACCTGCGTTGTGGTGTTGATGATGCAGCCAGCGTCTAAGTCCGAGGTAGAAGTGGAAATTGTGTAGAGACCATAGCTGCACTTGAACATGACGGTCGGGTCGAGCTGGGGGTTGGTTGGTTGCGTTTCGGTTGCGTGCGTTTCTGTTGTTTTGGTTGTGTGCGTGCTTTTTTCTTCAGGCATTTTCGTTCCTTTCAAAAAGTCCTGTTTCTGGCGGGCTGGGTTTCCTTTGACAAAACCACTGCTAGCGTGCGGCGTTGTTGCGCTCTTTCAACTCGCGGGCCAGGCGGCGGTCGCTTTCGCGCTTGGCCTCCGAGGCGCGCTTGTCATACAGTTTCTTTCCCTTTGCCAGGGCAATCTTAACTTTTACGCGGCCGTGTTTGTCGAAGTAAAGCTCGAGAGGAACGATGGCCATGCCCTTAGGCTCCGTTTTTTTCTCGAGATATTGAATCTGCTTGCGATGCAAAAGAAGACGGCGTGTTCTATCAGGGTTTTTGTTGGCATAGCTACCGTGAGAGAAAGGCGCGATATGAACGCCGTGAAGCCACGCCTCGCCCTTGCGAATCAGGACGAATGCCTCCGTTATCTGAGCCGAGCGCTCGCGCAAGCTACGAACTTCGGTGCCAAAGAGCTCGAGGCCCGCTTCGAATGTCTCGAGAATTTCATACTCGTAGTGGGCGGTGCGATTTTTGGCGAGAAGCTGCTTTTCTGGCTGACCCTTTTTTTTGCCCGCTAGCTGGCCTTTTTTAGAGGCGTCTGTATTTTTTTTGTTCGCAAGAGACATGGGCGGAGCCTATTTATTCTCGGCGGGGTTGGTGGAATCGGAAGTGTCGGCGGTGTCGACAGCAGGATTGGAGGACGCAGAATCGGAGGTGTCCGCGGCGGTGTCCGCCTCCTGGATGAGGGCGAGCAGCGCTTCGCACGCCTTCTTGCCAATCAGGTCGTTCGCCTTGCCCAAAAGCTCCTTGGCGAGGGGCTTGTCCTGGGCCTCGGCGGCGTCTTGGGCGCACATTAACAGACAAAGAGCAATCTCTGCATTCGCGCCTTCGGGAAGGCCTTCCGCCTCCACAATTGGACCGGCTTCTGCCATCGTCATGTCGGCAGGATCTTTCTCCGTGCCCCGCCAAGCCTCCTGAAGCTGCATCGCCAGCGCATCTTCGTAGCCAAAATTGAGCGCACAGCGAAGAGCTGCTCTGGCCGCCTTGGCGTTTCCCGTGTCAGCAAAGTAGGTCGCAAAGTTGGCGTACGCGCGCACGATATGGCGCACCTCACTTGCGCGCGAAAAGACGCTGAACGAGAGTCCTAGCCACTCCTTAATATCTCCGGCAACGCGTCTGACCTCGGCTAAGTCAAGGCGACTCGCGCAGTTCATGGGGTTCCAGCGAATCGACTGCATGAGAGCCGCGTCGGCCGCGTCGTAGTCGCCAACCCCAATCAGAGCAAACGCAAGCTCCGAGTAGAGTGCGTCCAACCGCTCCGGCAGGTTGATAATTTTTCGAGGGTCGCGCTCCACGCGCCGGTAGGCCAGCTGATCAAAGAAAGTCGGGAAGGCGAAGTATTGCGTGTCCTTCGTCGTCTGGCAGTTGCGGTCGATGTATTCTTCGGCGTCCTCTGCCATCTGGGACAAGAGCCCAGTGGCCTCGTCGATCTTCTCATCCGCCAGAAGCGCCTCGGCGTCTTTCAGGCGCTGGTTAAGCCGGCTGAAATCAGGTGTTTTATTGCTCATTTTGTCTCCAAATCCAAATTGATGTAGCCCTTAGCCACGTCAACCGAGTCAATCCGCACCTCTATCTTTTGCCCAATTTCATACTTTAAGCCGGTTTTCTCGGCAACAAGCGAGAGGTACTTCTCGTCGAAAGCGAACCAATCGCCGGCAGCCTCCCCTTTCGAGAGAAGCCGAGCGGGCAGAAGGCCTTGGGCGCCCGTTTCGTCCAGTTCGACGAAGGCGCCGAACTCGGTCACGCTGACAATCGTACCGCGTTCTGCCTGGTTGATGCGCGGCAAATAGAAAGCGGCCATCATCACGTCGTCCGAAGCGCGCTCGGCCTCAGCGGCGTTTTTCTCGCCCTCGGTGCAAGCGGTGCAAAGCGCGTCCAGGTTATTTATGAGGTGAACGTAGCTTTTCGCCTTCATGCTCTGACCGAGAAGAGCCTTCACGGTTCGGTGCACAATGACGTCGGGGTAGCGGCGGATCGGAGAGGTAAAGTGCAGGTAGGCGGGGGCTTGAAGGGCGTAGTGGCCCTCGTTGACCGGCGCGTAGATGGCCTTTTTTTGCGCTCGTAAAAGAAGCGTCGAGACGAGAAAGGCGTACGGAGTTTCCTGAGCGCGGTGCAAGACGTCCTCGATGGCGTGGGGGTTTCCGGCCACGATTTGCTCGGCTTGGTCGTTGGTGACAAGAGAGAGCTCGCGAAGGATGGGGATGGCGGCCTCGAGGTTTTCTTCCTTTGGACGCTCGTGGACGCGGTAGGCCGTCTTGAGATCGAGATGAGCGAGCTTAGTGGCGACCGCCTCGTTGGCGAGAAGCATTGCTTCTTCTACCAGCTGCGTTGCGCGCGTGGAGGTTTTCTTTTCGATTTTGATGGGGACGGGGTCGGCGTTTTTTGGGGCGGTGTTCTTTTTGTCGTCGACGTTTTTATTGGCACCGTCCTTTGACGCGCCAGCATTAGAGTCCTTAAAGATGAACTTCAGCTCTTGTGACTCGAACTCAAGCGAGCCTTTGGCTAAGCGGCGCTGGTGCCTTTTCTCTGCCAGCTCCGTCAAGACCAAAAGCGAGTCGGCAATTTCTTCGAGCCGTTTGGTTTTCTCGGCGGGATTTTCTGGAAGGCCTTCGCCCTTCTCGAGAATAGAAAGGACAGAAGCGTTGAGCTGGGGGGTTTTGGGCTGAGCGTTGTGCTGTGGATTTGCGGGCTGCGCGTCTAAGAACTCCAGAACCGTCTCGTAGGAGAAGCGCCCGGCCGACTGGATGGTCGAGGGAAAGACGTCCATGCTTTCGATCTCAGCGTCTGCGGAAAGGTCAATCTCCACCGTCATCGCGAGGCGGGGCTTTCCCGGCACGAGCGAGCAGACGTCGTCGGAGAGCGCGAAGGGCAGCATAGGGACGACCTGGTTTGCCAAGTAGACGGAGCAAGTTCGCTTCTGCGCCTCCTTGTCGAGCGGGGAGCCGGGTGTCACATAATGCGACACGTCGGCGATGGAAACGGAGAGAAAATAGCCTCCATTCTCGCGCTTTCTCGCAAAAACGGCGTCGTCAAAATCCTTCGCATCGGCCGGGTCAATCGTCACACAGCAGACGCCGGTGCGGTCTTGGCGGAGGGAGTTTGAAGAGCAGGGTGCTGGTTGATTCGAGTTTTTCGAGGAGAGGCGCGCGGGCGAATTCTTTTGACCAGAAGCGTTGTCTTGGCGGGAACCGGCGTTTTGACCGGAAGCGGCGTCTTGCCATCCTCTGGAAGTTTGAAGTTCCTCTGCGCGATGCGCTTCAAGTTCAATCTCTCGCGCGGCGCCCTCAACTTTTTCGGGAAAGCGCTTAGGCAGCTTGTAGCGAGAATAGATTTCCGCGAGCCCTTTTTGGACGGGCGACAAGCGTTTATAGGGCGAGCGCGCTTTGCCTTTGCCTTTAGCAAAACCCCTGCGTGCATGCTTTTTTTGCTTGCGCGCAAGGGCCTTTTTTGCCTCGGGGCTGCACCGACCTCGCTTCCAATCTTTTACCGATTTGCTGTTGCGAGAGGCGCTGGCGCCACGAGACTGATTGCGCGATTGATTGCGCCCGGAAGCGGGCCGAGAAGATTTGCCTGACGCACGGGAGCCGCCAGAAGATCCTGAGCCGCGCTGGGTCCCAGAGCGGGACCCACGCCCAGACTTGCGCGAGGACGACGACTTAGAAGCCATCCCTCTTGCCTAACTAAACCTTTAAGTAGCGACGCATGGCAATCGCCGAGCCAAACAGACCCAGGAGAATGCCGATGATGATGAGAGCAAGATAGGTCAGAGCCACCGTTGCCGTACTGACTGAGAAGCTCAAAAACTGAAGAGCGTCCTCAAGATGCGGAACGAAAACGGAGAGCAAAACTTGCAGGATAACGATGGCAAGTATCGAGCCAAAAAATGCCTCCATCGCGCCTTCCATCAAAAATGGTCCGCGAATGAAACCGTTGCTCGCTCCTACCAGACGCATGATGGCAATCTCGCGGCGGCGGGCGGCGATGGCCAAGCGAATCGTGTTGTTAATGAAGACGAAGGCGACAAAGGTCAAAAGCAAGACGAGCACAGCAGCGATGATGCGAATGTAGTTTGTGACGTTAAAGAGGCGGTCAACCGTATCCTTTCCGTATTGCACCGACTGTGCCGGATCTTCCGGGTCGTCGCAAATCTTTTGAAAGTTAGCGTCATCTGTGAGTTTCTCGGCTGTTGTTTGAACCAACTTGGGATCGTCCAACTTGATAACGAGGGACGCGGGCACGGGATTTTGCCCATCCAAAGCGTCAACGGCAGAGGTGGCGTTGCGGTTCGACATCGTAGTGCGATATTCTTCCAGAGCCTGGTCTTTCGACTTGTACGTCACCGACTCGACGTTGTCCCACTTCTCGATTTCTGCCTTCATGGAATCGACGGCACTTTGGTCAGCTCCATCCGAGAGAAACGCCTGAATAGTGACCTTGTCCTCGACAGATCCCACCATGCGAGAAAGCATTGATGAGCCAATCATGAACAGGCCGATGATGAAGAGCGAGAGGAAAATGGTGACGACAGCACCAAGAGCGGTCGACCAATTCCTGCGGAAATGGAGGAACGCTTCGTGGAATGAGTAGCGAAAATTAGAGAGCACCATAGTAACCGTAACCTCCTCCTTCTTGATCGCGGATGACATGTCCTGCCTCGAGGGCGACAACGCGCTTCTTCATGGAGTCGACCATCTCGCGATCGTGCGTGGCCATGACAACGGTTGTGCCGGTGCGGTTAATGCGCTCCAAGAGCTTCATGATGCCAAGAGAGATGGCAGGATCCAGGTTTCCGGTGGGCTCGTCGCAGACCAGAAGAGGCGGGCGATTCACCATGGCGCGCGCGACGCTGACGCGTTGCTGCTCGCCGCCGGAGAGTTGATCGGGGTACATATCGGTTTTCTCGGCCAGACCTACAAGACGAAGAACCTCGGGCACCTGCGTGCGAATGACCGAGCGCGGCTTTCCAATGCACTCAAGCGTGAAGGCCACGTTTTCGTAGGTGGTTTTGTCGGGCAGCAGCTTAAAGTCCTGGAAGACGCAGCCAATTTGGCGGCGAAGATAGGGCACTTTCCAGTTGCGCATGCGGCCCAGCTCTTGGCCGGCAACCATGACGTGGCCGTCGGTAGCGACAATCTCGCGGGTCAGAAGCTTCAAAAGCGTCGACTTACCCGAGCCCGAATGTCCTACGAGAAAGACGAACTCGCCGGGGTAAACCTCGAGCGAAACGTCCTCAAGCGCCGGTTCGTTGGGGCGCGCCGGGTATATCATCGAGACGTTTTTCATCAAAATCGTCGGGGTGCCCGTGCGCTTAATTTTCTTTGCTGGCCCTTTTGGTGCTAACGCCGAGAAAACCGACTCGTAGGTTTCTTGCGCGGGCGTCTGCGTGTTGGGAATCGACGTCGTAATTTTCTGGCGCCTCGCAGCGCTTTTATCGCTTTGCGTAAGCGCGGGGTTTTCCGGGTTGGCAACGGGCGGCGTTAGGTCTGAGAGTGCCTTACCCTGCATTTTTGCCGTTTGAGGAATGACCGCATCGATGCCGTCGAAAGTCGAATCGGTTTCGGTCGTGTTCTTTTTGGATTCCGAGAAAGTGTGTGCCTTTCTTTTAACAGACGCCGATTTTCTCCCAAGCTTTCCCGTCCTGGCTGCGCTGCTGGCGGTGCCAGCATGCCGATCGCCGTGGGCACCTGCGTCATGGGTACCATGGGTGCCAGACTCGGGAGATGCTGCATGTGCCGAGCTTCCCAAATCGTCATCGATATCGGGGATGCGGCCTGCATCAACTTTAGCCACAGTTACTCCTTTGGTTTCTGTTTCCAGCTGACTATTTTAACAAAGATGCAAGTTTTACCCAAAAGGGGGCCGCCCGTGCAATGGCCAAGGCTCCAGCGCCTGGCCGCGACGCCCGCTTTTTGCGCTATTATGGAGAGGTATGAAATTGCAAGACCTGAAAGATACATCCCAGCTGAGCGCCCTAAGCTTTCCCGAGCTTGAAGACCTCGCCCAGCAAATCCGAGAAGCCCTTCTTACCAAGGCTTCCCAAGTCGGCGGCCACCTCGCCCCCAACCTCGGTGTTGTCGAGCTCACGCTGGCACTGCATCGCACGTTCAACTCCCCTGCCGGCAAACTCGTTTTCGACGTTTCGCACCAGACATACCCGCACAAAATGCTCACCGGGCGCGCGAAGGCTTTTCTCGATCCGGCGCACTTTGGCGACGTCTCCGGCTTCACCTCCCCGCTCGAGTCCGACCACGACCAGTTCACCGTCGGCCACACCTCGACCTCGGTGGCGCTTGCGCTGGGCCTGGCAAAAGCGCGTGATCTTCTCGAAAAAAACTACCACGTTGTGACCGTTATTGGCGACGGTTCCCTCTCCGGCGGCGAGGCGTTTGAGGGCCTTGACGCGGCCGGCGACTACCGCGGCAACCTCATCATCATCGTGAACGACAACGATTTTTCAATTGCTGAAAACCACGGCGGCATCTACGCGAACCTGGCCGAGTTGCGCCGCACGAAAGGCGAGGCGCACAAGAATTACTTCCGCGCCCTGGGCCTCGATTACCGTTACGTGGAAGACGGCCACGACCTACAGATCCTCTGCCAGGCGCTGGAGGCGGTTCGCGACACGGAGCGCCCTGTGGTGCTCCACATCCACACCGTCAAAGGCAAGGGCTATCCTCCAGCCGAGAAAAACCCGGAGCTCTTTCACTCCACGGGCCCGTTTGACCGCGCCACCGGCAAAGCGCTCGCCGCCGGCCAGACCGATGCCGCAACGCTTTTTGGCGCCGACACCGAACGCATTCTGAAGCGCGCCATCGATCAAGACAAGCACGTGGTGGGTATCACTGCAGGTACGCCTTCGATGATGGGCTTTTGGAAGCCCGAACGCAATGAGGCCGGAAGGCACTTCATCGACGTCGGCATCGCAGAACCCGCCGCCGTCTCACTTGCCGCAGGCCTCGCAAAAGGCGGTGCGCAACCGCTTTTCGCCGTGCGCTCCACGTTTGTCCAGCGTGCCTACGACCAGATCGCCCAAGACGTCTGTATCGACTCGCTGCCTGTGACCTTCGTCATCTTCACGGGCTCGCTCTACGCCATGCACGACATTACTCACCAGGGACTTTCCGACATCCCACTGCTCTCGTCGATCCCCAACCTCACCTACCTCTGCCCCACCTCGGCCGCTGAGTATGAGGCGATGCTGACCTGGTCGCTCTCGCAGCGCGACCTCTCCGTCGCCATCAAGCTACCTGGCATTTACCAGGAAGACGCCCCTGTGGCTGCTTCGTGCGCCGCATTGGCTGCTGCACCTGCTGCATCTGCTGCGCCTGCTGCATCTGCTGCTGCCAAAACGCCTTTCTCGACTTACCAAGTTGTGCGCGAGGGTTCAAAAGTTGCCCTTCTGGGGCTGGGAACTTTCCTGCCGCTTGCCGAGGAAGCCGCGAAGCTTTTGAAAGAGCAATGCGGGATTGATGCGACCGTTGTGAATCCGCGTTTTTGCTCGGGTGTTGACAAAGCGGGACTGCGGCGGCTAGCCGTGAAACACGAGCTCATTGTCACGCTTGAGGACGGACGCGCTGAGGGTGGATTTGGCGATAAGGTGGCGGCGTTTTGCGGAACTGACTCGGTGAAAGTGCTGGTAAAAGGAATCTCGCAGGAGCTCGTGCGCAAATATAGCGTTGAGGGCCTTCTCGAGAAAAACGGCCTGACGGCGCCGCAGCTTGTGGCTGAGATTCAAGAGCTGCTTTAATTGAAAGCTTCTAAAATAGGGGCATTTTTCTTTACGCTTTCAAAAAACGGCACTTTATCTTTTTTTCTGTGTCGAACTGAATTTCATGTTTGTGTAAAAAAGAAGTTTTTTGCAATTTTTTTTAAAGCAAAAAAGCCGATTTATCAAAAGATTTCTTAGTAACACATCTACCTGCGGTTATCGCAAAAGTTGTACCCAAAAAGGCCGTTTTAGTCGCAAAAGTTGCATTCCAAAGTCATTGAATTTTGCTTGAATCGAACAGCAAGACTATATAAACTTATACCGTCATTTATATTAGCGCATGAGCAAGCATCAAAAAATTAAAGGAAAGGAAGCGTAAGATGAGTT
>CANEFS010000005.1 GCA_947426865.1 uncultured Coriobacteriaceae bacterium
GGCGCCACCTGCGGTAACGCCCAAAACTAGACACACTTTTTGTCCTATAACCCTCCCTTAGCCCCCCACAACACACAAAAAATCCGCCCATTCCAATCAACCTTGAAACGAGCGGACTCATTAATTTCTGAGCTATGAGTGCTTTTAGAGGGCGTTACGTTGTTCTAGAAAGAAAAACTTACGTACCCCTAAGCAAGAAAGCTTTACGCAGGCCAGCCGCCTCCCACAAGCCACGAAGCCGAGCGGTAAGAAACACCCACGGTGGGGTTTCCGGCATCAATCATCATGCCGTTTCCGCAGTAAATTCCGACGTGACCGCTGGTCCAAATGAGGTCGCCAGCACGACATTGACTAATCGGTTTGAAGTTAGTGATGCGGCCGCGTTGCGCCTCTGAGGAGTGCGACAAAGAGATGCCCGCTTTGCTGAAGCAATACATCGTCAAGCCCGAGCAATCGAAGCGACGTCCCACAGGATCACACGCGCCGTAAACGTAGGCCGAGCCAATCATCGAATAGGCAGCGTCGAGAACAGCCTGGCGAGCAGCATCGCCACCGGAATCGGGATGAGGAACGTCTCCGCCACCACCGCCACCCGAGGGCTTAATGCCGTCTTGGGTCGAGGAATCGAGACTGTCAAAGTAGGCCTGAGCACGAGAAACACGCTTATCAAGCTCAGTCTTTTGAGCTTGCTGATCGTTGAGAAGAGCTTGTTGTTGGTCTTTCTCGGCATTAAGGGTAGAAAGCGAGTTTTGAAGTTCATTCTTTTTGTTGTTCAGCTCGTTTTGAATGTTGCGAGCGTCGTTGATGGCCTTCTCGTGGGAAGAAGCGACCATGTCCGTGTAGTGAAGCTTGGAAACGAGGTCTTCGAAGCTTGTCGATGTGAAGATGACGGAAAGAAGATCGATTCCGCCACTTTTGTAATCGTTTCTCGTTGACTCGGCGAGAACCTTTTGGCTTGCCGCGAGCTCTTCTTGCTTTTGCGCGATAACTTGCTCAGACTCAGCAATGGCAGCGTTGGCGGCATCGATTTTAGCCTTCGTGTCATTCAGTTGAACCGCCGTGTTGTTTAGGCACTCTGAGGCTTGTTCGGCCTCGTCATACAAGCGATTAAGCTCGGCTTTTGCAGCCTCAACGGAAGGGGTTGCTGAAGCGGTTCGAGCACCTGTGAAGGAGGTTGCAACGAGGAGGGCGGATAGAACAAGAGCGGTTGCCCGTTTTGGAAGGGATACTTCTTTCTTAAATGAAAAACCTTTCATTTTTTTAAGTAACATGCTTCTCCTAAAAGTAGCTTACATTTTCTCGCGATTGTAAGGTCAATGCTTTTGAGATGAGCCTGTTGGTTTCTGTTTATCACTTTATCGTGGCCCATCGTCGTTATTTGTCATCAATCGCTTTCGGTTACGCGTGCCTTTGGTTTCGTTGATTCTTCATTCTTGCAGCGCGTAAAACGCCCAACATTATACCGCTGCCCTAAAGAGGATTAAAGCGATTTGTGAAGAGTTTATGAAGACGGCCGAGGTGCGCAGAACGCGCGCGCCTGCCGTTTTTCGCCGTTTATTTCAGGTTCTTGGCAGCTTATTTCCAGCCCTTATTGGCAGAACCGAAAAGCTCAATCTTCTCAACGGTCTTTGCAACAATCGCCTCAGCGCCGTCCTTCAAGAGTTTGCGAGGATCAAAGCCCTTCTCAGCCTGATGCTTTTTCGCCTCAATGTAGGCAGCAGTCGCATCACAGAAGGCCACTTGAAGCTCAGTGTTTACGTTAATCTTGGCGATACCAAGGTTGATAGCTTTTTGAATCTGGTCGTCGGGAATGCCCGTGCCGCCGTGGAGAACGAGGGGCAAGTCGCCCGTCTTTGCCTTGATGGCCTCCAGAACGTCGAAGCGCAGGCCCTCCCAGTTTGCGGGATAGAGGCCGTGGATGTTTCCGATGCCCGCAGCGAGAAAATCGACGCCGGTCTCGGCAATCGTTGCGCACTCATCAGGATCTGCGCACTCCCCTGTTCCTGTGACGCCGTCTTCCGTGCCTCCAATCGAGCCAACTTCTGCCTCAATCGAGATGCCCTTGTCGTGGCAAATCTTAACGAGCTCTTTCGTTTTCGCCAGGTTTGTCTCGAAATTTTCTTCATGGGAACCATCATACATTACGCTCGTGAAGCCGGCATCGATGCACTCAAGGCAGGCTTCGTAGGTGCCGTGATCGAGGTGCAAAGCGACGGGAACCGTCAGATTCATGGCGTCGTAGACCGCGTGTACGAGTTCGGAAACGGTCTTGAAGCCGGTCTGATATTTGGCGGCACTCATCGAGCACTGCACAATAACTGGCGAGTTCGTGTCCTCGGCCGCCTGCAAAATGGAGCGGCACCACTCAAGGTCGTTCGTGTTGAAAGCGCCGACCGCGTAATGTCCGGCCTCGGCTGAATCGAGCATGTCCTTTGCATTAACTAACATTTCTTCTCCTCGTGTCTTTTTTTGGGTCTTCTTCTCAGACCTTCTTTTGCTTGTTGGGCGCTTCGCGCTTTAAATTTGCGAGCGCCAACGATGACGTTTCGCCCTTCTTTTCTCGGACGTTTTGTCCTTCTTTACAGTGGCGTTGCGTCTGTCTCTATAATGCCACAACGCGCTGTTGTTTCTTTTCTCGTGCGCAAGTTTTAGGCCAGATTCGTGTGGATTCGTGTGGATGCTGGTTCGTCAATTTCATGCGAAGGAGAAGGTTCGCGAATGGTTTTGCATCTCAGGGGATCAGAGCGACTGAAGTTTCTGAAGTTTCTGGAAATCGCCTTGATTCTGGGGCCTTGACCCAGGGTCCGGGGTGGCGAGGCGCCCGGTGGCGATGCCTCAACGCAGGGGCAACCTTCGGCTAAGCCAGACCGAGATAACGACAAAGGCAACGTGCAAAGCAACAGCGATGCAAGGGCGAAGCGTTCGCTAGCGGGCAGCGATATTTTTAATGATGGCACCCGAGCCTTGAATGAGGTGCGTGTTGGGACTCCCGCACGCGGGACACGTTTTACCAAACTTGGTGGGGCTGAAGGTTTCTTTGCAATCATCGCACTGATTGAGCGCGGGTTGGACTTCGGTAAAAAGCGTCGCTTCGTCCATGATGGGTTCGCGCTTAATAGCCCAGTTCCAAGCGTCTTGGAGAAGGTCGGGAACTACGCCTGACACTTCTCCAAGCTCAACGGTAACTGCCTCTACGCGGGAGACGTTATTGTCTTGAGCAGCAGCTTTAACGCCGTCAATAATGTAGAAAACGATTCCAAGCTCGTGCATGGAACGCTACGCCTCTGTGTTTTCTGAGGCCGCGCTTGCTGTGGCTGCGCTTTTCTCGGCCGCACCTTCTGTGACAGTGCCCCCTTTAGAGGCAATTTTTGCCGCGCGCTTCTCGGCCTTTTTCTGAGCCTTCTTATTCTTGCGAATGCGAATGAGGCGCTTCAGGGCGTAGGGCGCGATGGC
The DNA here is from genome assembly GCA_947426865.1 of uncultured Coriobacteriaceae bacterium. Taxonomy (GTDB): domain Bacteria; phylum Actinomycetota; class Coriobacteriia; order Coriobacteriales; family Atopobiaceae; genus MGBC105563. The sequence goes on from CANEFS010000005.1 coordinate 3,454, forward strand.
CTTTAACTTGTCCTCGCTCCTGTACATCGTGGAGTTTTCGGGGTGGTCGCGGTGCAGGTGAATCGCGTCGAACGCGCACTTCGTGGTGCAGAGACCGCAGCCGATGCACTTGTTGGGGTCAACGTAGGAAACGCCGCAGGACAGGCAGCGCGCCGTCTCGGCTTTGACTTGATCTTCCGTGAACGTCTCGACGTATTCGGCGAAGGGGTTGTTGGCCGCGGCCTTTGAAGTCGCAGGGACGTTGCGCTGGGCGGTGTCGTAGGAGTCAAGCTCGACGTTGTCCTTGTCGAACTCCTTGTAGTAGCGCTGGTTGCGCCCAATCGTAAGCGTCGAGCCAGGATGGACGAAACGGTGGATGGAGATGGACGCCTCGTGTCCTTGCGCAATCGCGTCGATGGCAAAGCGCGGTCCTGTTACGACGTCGCCGCCCGCAAAAATATCGTCTACGCTCGTCTGATACGTTTGTTTGTCGATGACAGGGGCGCCGGTTTTCTCGAAGGCCATCTCTTCACCTTTGAGCAAATCGCCCCAAATCGTTTTTTGTCCGACCGAGAAAACCACGGTGTTTGCAGGGACCTCCTCGGTGACTTTTCCGTCGTAGAGCGGGTTGAATTTGCCTTCCTTGTCGAAAACGGAGGTGCACTTTTTGAAGGTGACGCCCGTCACGCCGGCGTCGTCGCGAAGAACCTCTGCGGGCCCCCAACTGTTCACGATTTTGACGCCGTCCTCTGTAGCCTCTTCAACCTCGTCGGGAGAAGCTGGCATCTCATTGGCTTTCTCTAAGCAGCGCATCTCAACAGATTTCGCGCCCAAGCGAGCGGCTGTGCGCGCGACGTCAATCGCGACGTTTCCACCGCCGATAACCACGACGTTGCCCAAATCTTCTCCTTTGAGCTCGCCTTCTGCGGCGGCGTGGAGGAAGTCAACGGCGGTCCAGGAGCCTTCTGCCTCTTCGCCTTCGATGCCGGCTGAGCGCGAACCTTGGCAGCCAATAGCCACGTAAAAGGCGCGATAACCCTGCTTGCGAAGGTCGTCAAGGGTGATGTCTTTTCCGACTTCGGTGTTCAACTTGATATCAACACCCATCGATTTGATAAGGTCGACTTCGGCGTCGATGATGTCTTTCTCGAGCTTGTAGGAAGGAATGCCGTAGGTCAGCATGCCGCCTGCGCGCGAACTTTTCTCGAAAACGGTGGGACGGTAGCCTTTCTCGGCCAGATAGTAAGCGCACGAGAGACCCGCCGGACCGGAGCCCACAATCGCGATTTTTTGGTCGAACTCGCCGCGGACAGAGGGGATGACTTTTTCGGGCGTCTTTCGCGTCTTGGGGTCGAGCTCAAGGGCGGCGACGAACTTCTTCACTTCGTCGATAGCAACCGCGCCGTCCAGCTTGCCGCGCGTACACTCGTCCTCGCAGCGGCGATTGCAGATGCGCCCGCAAATAGCAGGCAGCGGATTTTCTTTGCGAATGAGCTCGAGGGCTTCTTGGTACTTGCCTTGAGCAGCAAGCTTCAAATAACCCTGCACGGAAACGTGGGCCGGGCAGGCCGTTTTACAAGGCGCGGTTCCCGACTCTTGCGTCTCAATGCGGTTCACGTCGCGGTAGTTGGGCGTCCATTTTTCTGAACCCCAGTCAACGTCGTTGGGCAGTTCGTGCTTGGGATAGACGGGCGGCTCGTGGGTGTCTTTCGAGCAAAGCTTCTGTCCTAGCTTGATGGCGCCTGCCGGACAGACCTCGACGCAGCGCCCGCAAGCAACGCACTTGTCCGGCTCTATCTTTGCCGTGTAGGCCGAGCGGCTCATGTTGGGCGTGTTGTAGAGCTGGCTGGTACGCAGCGCATAGCAAACGTTGACGTTGCAGTTACATATTGCAAAGATTTTATTCTCGCCATCGATGTTGGTAATTTGGTGGACGAAGCCGTTATCCTCAGCTTTTTTGAGGATTTCCATAACCTCGTCGTAGCTGAGGTAGCGGCCGCGATCCGTTTCAACAAGCCAGTCAGCCATGTCGCCAACGCCTATGCACCAATCCTCTGGATCATCTGCGCAACCCTCCCCTAGGCGCTCGCGAGACATGCGACAGGAGCACGGAGAGCCAGCATATTTGGGAGCATATTTTTTCAACCAGTGGCTGATGTGCTCGACGGTGGCTGTTTCGTTTTCCATCGTAATGGCGCGCTCAACCGGGATGACGTGCATACCGATGCCCGCACCTCCTGGAGGTACCATCGGCGTCACCTTATCCAGCGGCAGGCGCGTCATGCGCTCGAACATCTTCGCCGACTCAGGGTGGGACTGAAGGTCTACGCTGCGGGAGTTAAAGAACTCAGCAGAACCGGGAACGAAAGGCGGCAGGACGTATTGCTTTTCGCGCTGGGGATTTTCCCAGTTGTATTCGATTAAGCCAATGTAGGCCATCTCGTTTAAGAGTTTCTCGAGAGCTTCTAAGTCGTTGCGCTTTGTGACCTTAGCAATTTGCTTCAGCGTCTTGGGCTTTCTCACCTTCATCTTGAGGGCAACCTCTGCCATCTCGTCGGTGATGTTGGCGGCAAAGCCCCAGTATTCAGGGTCGTCGGCGGTCACCTTCACGCCGATGCGGTCTGTGACCATGTTCGCAAGATCGATGATGGGTTTGCGGGGATGGGCGCGCTCCTCCTCAGAGATTTCGGGGGTCCAATCAATCGTTTTGAAGTCGGTGAATTCTTGCGCCAAAACGATGCGGCCCTCGTCGTCGAAGACGGCAGGCTCAAAGCGGTCAGGGTGAGTGATGCCATGCTTTTTGGAGCCCTTAGCGTGAGGGTCAAGACCTGCCTCTTCAGCGGTTTCCGGCGCGATGTCACCCGGTACGAGCTCGCCATAGCCCGTGTGCGTCATCTCTTCATCTATCATGTCTGTTTTGTTTTTGGCCATGCCCACCCTTTCTTAAAAAAATGAAACTCTTGTCGCGCTTGGCGCGCTACGTTTAATGCTTGGCCCACTACGTTTAATGCGTTGCACGCTATGCTCTGCGCGTTGCGTGCTAGGCTTGATGCGTTGCGCGCTACGCTAAATCATATACCGAAATCTGGTCTTTTATCCAGCTGGCAAACGCGTCAATCCCCTCTCCCGTTTTTGCGCTCAGATAGATGATGGTCGCCTCGGGATTGCGCAGGTAGACGCCGTCCTCAAAATATTTCTTGTCGAAATCGAAGTGCTCCATGACGTCAATTTTGTTCACGAGAACCACGTCGGTCGTCTCGAACATGAGCGGATACTTGTAGGGTTTGTCGTCGCCTTCAGGAACCGAGAGAATCTCGACGTTAGCGTTTGCGCCGGTGTCAAACTCTGCCGGGCACACCAAGTTTCCGACGTTTTCGAGAATAGCCAAGTCGACCGGAGCACCCGTTTCCTCCTGAGCATAGGCTTGCAGTTCGTTGACGCCCGTCTCGGTCATGCCGGCATCCAAGTGGCACATCCCTCCGGTGTGGATTTGGATGGAGGGGATTCCTGCGTCTAACATGTCGCGCGCATCGACATCCGAGTCGATATCTGCTTCCATGACGCCTACCGAAATATCACCTTTGAGCTCAGCGATTGTTTTCAAGAGCGTGCTCGTTTTGCCGGCTCCGGGAGAGCCCATGACGTTCATGAGGAAGGTGCCCTCTTCTTTAAGGCGCGAGCGCAGTTTGTCCGCCGCCTCATCGTTTGCCGCAAAAACGGACTCTTTTACCTCAATAATGCGAACTTTTTTCTCATCTGCTTCAGTCATTTTCCAACCTTTTCGTTCCAACTCTCTTTCGAGCTCTTCATAGTTCTTCAAAGCTCTTCAGAATAAAATCCTTTAAGATTTTACGGCCAAAGGCCGAGCGCGAACGTGATAAAGCCAATCGAGGCAAGAGCGGGCGCTCCAATCACGATGGCCAGTTCGTATTTTTTCAGTTTTGTGTGGACTTTGCTTGATTTTGTGCCCCAGAAGAAAAAGATGAGAGAAACACAAAGGACACAGAGCCCAAAGAAGATGTGCACGAGTCCTGCCGAGATGACAACGAAGGTGCTAAAAGCGGTTCCCAAGATAGCTGCGATAAGCGCACCTATGCGCGCTGCCGGCCACGCCTTTGCGGGCTCACCAGCGGCGCCGCTGCCTTCCGACAGAACCTCGGACGCCTTATCGTCTGCTTTCTCGCGGCTCTTCTCGGCCCAAAGGTCTTTCTCGAAAAAGACAAGCTTCAAAAGGTAGAACGTCACAAGGAAATAAACCGGACCGGCAAGCGTCGAGGTTAAGGAGACCATTTCCTGAAACGCCGCGTCACCAAAAACGATACCGCAAAGCATAAAGAACTCGACGAACAAAGACGTGATGAAAAGGCTTGCCACGGGAGCACCATGACTATTTCGCTGAGCAAACAGGGGCGGGAACGAACCGTTTTCTGCAAGGGTGGCGGGCATCTCGGCCTGGACTTGCGCCCACACAATCCAGCCAAAAAGAATGGAGAGAATGATACCAACCGAAATCAGAATGAGACCGAAAGGCCCCATCACCATCTGCAAAAGATATCCCGTCGAAGGCGTTTGGAGGTGGGCAAGCTCGACTTGATCCATAACGCCGTAAGGCAAAAGCGAGACGAGAATGTAGAGAATGAGCGTGATGAAGTAGCCAACCATCATCGCGCGCGCAACCGACTTCTGATTAACAGCGTCTCGGGAAACGACGACGGCCGTTTCGATGCCGATAAAAACCCAGAGCGTAACGAGAATGACATCCATGAGCTCGCCCATTGGCGTGTCGTTGGCGTTCATGACACTGGCACCGTGCCTAAGCTCGCCCCAAAAATCGGCGACGAAAAGGGCAGGCTGGAAAACGACAATCATCGCGATGATAAAAATTGCAATAGGGATGAACTTGGCTATCGTGCCGACAACGTTCAAAATTGCCACCTTTTTGATGCCTAGTGTGCCGAGAAGAAATATTGTCCAGACAATCACGCTGGCGGCGAAAAACGCAGGCCACGTGTTGCCGGCGCCAAAGGCGGGAACGAGGCTTGAAAGTGTTTTCGTTACGAGCAAGCCGTAGCTTGCCATGGCCCCAGCTCCTGCCGCCCAGTAGCCAAAGGCGGCAAGAAACCCTACGAGCTTGCCAAATCCTTCGTTTGCATAGGTGTATATGCCGTTTTTGAGTTTAGGTTTTTTAACGGAGATAATGGAAAAGCAGCGCACGATAAAAAAGATGCCAAGGCCGGTGATGACCCAAGCAACTAACGTAATACCAACGGAGGAACGCTCGGCCACGGATTGGGGAAGAGAAAAAATACCGCCACCAATGGCTGCAGAAATCGCGAAGGCAACAAGACCTAAAAAGCCAACTTTTTTTGTCGTACCAAAAAGGGCGCGTTTTCTTTTCATGCGCTTCCTGTCTATCGATTTCTCAGAGCTGCTTGTTGGTTCGTTGCTTATTTTAGCGCCTGCCTAGGGCCGCGAGCCGCCGCTTGCCGCTTGCCGCCGAGCGCCTGCCGCTTGCCGCTTGCCGCCGGGCGCCTGCAAGCCGCCGCTCGTCACCCAGCACTCGCCGCTCGCCTACCCTACCAGCGTCACACTACCTTCCGGTTCGACGAGTTGCTGCAGTTTGGCGAACAAAATCACGTTAGTAGCATCAATTTTTGCCGGCATCTCAAGGCGCATCTTTTCGCCGGAGGTATTCTGAACGAACAACTCGGCCGTATCGAGGCCCGGATGAGAGGTGAGAGCAGATGCCAGATGCTCCACCATCGAGTGCGAGAGTTTCTCGGAAGGAAGGGTAACCTCAAGCGTCTTCGGTAAGTTTTTGGCCTCATCAAGCTCCAGCGGCTCGATAGTGCGGGCCTTGAACTGATTGCCGCGGTCACTTCGCTCAAGCGTGCCCGTGACAGAAACGTAGGCTTCCCCCCGCCCGTTCGACTCCAAGTACTGCGCCGTTTTCGAGAAAACCTTGGGGAAAACGATGACCTCAATCTCGGCTTCCAGATCCTCCAAGTTGAAGCGGGCCATCGAGTCGCCCTTCTTCGTCGTGAGACGCAAAAAACCGCTCACCATGCCGGAGAGCGTGAATTCAACGTTTTCAGGCACTTCTCTTAAAACCACGTTTCCTGCCTCGTCCTTCTCTTCGACGCCTTCCTGAATCTGCGCAAGAGAATACGTCCGAGTCTGCGCCAGCTGATACGTGTAGGGCGAGAGTGGATGGTCAGAAACGAAGATGCCCAAGACGTCGCGCTCGAACTGAAGCTTGATAGTGCGCTCCCATTCTGCGTCCACGTCAGGGTCGGGGATTTCGTCGGAGAGGCCTTCGATTTCGTTTTCTGCGCTTACAAGGTCGAGCAAAGAACTCTGTCCCGACGCTTCGTTTTTGGCGCGCGCGGCGTAAACGTCCACGATATTTTTAGGATTGTTTTTGTCGATAAAGCCCATCAGTTGCATGCGGGGATAACCCGAGAAATCGAAGGCGCCCGCTTTAATCAGCGCCTCCAAAGCTCCGCGCTTCAGCGCTTCCTTCTCGACGCGTGAAACAAGATCGTGAAGCGTTTCAAAAGGACCGTTCTTCTCGCGCTCGCCGATGATGGCTTGGGCAGCTGCGACGCCGACCCCTTTAATGCCGGCAAGACCGAAGCGAATGCCCTCCTCAACGGCGGTGAATTCGATGCCGGACTCATTGATGTCAGGCGGCAAAACGTTGATGCCTTCGTGGCGACAGGCATTGATGTACTTTTGAATCTTGTCGGTCTTTCCGGTGTAGCTCGTGAGTACTGCCGCCATGTACTCGTGCGGGAAATACGCCTTTAACCAGGCTGTTTGCATAACGAGAATGGCGTATCCGGCCGAGTGCGACTTGTTGAAGGCGTAAGAGGCGAACTCCAGAACCTCGTTCCAGATGCGCTCTGCCGTCTCGCGCTTGAAGTTGTTGGCAACAGCGCCTTTCATCCAGTGGTCGTAGGTCGTCTCATGCGCGCCGTTTTCCCAGTCGAACTCCTGTTTCGTGAGCATCGCGAGTTTCTTTTTGGCCATGGGCTTTCTAATGCGCGAGTCACTCTCACCTGCCGAGAAACCACTCATCACCATAGAGATTTGCATAACCTGCTCTTGGTAGACGATGGTGCCGTACGTTTCTGAAAGAATCGATTCCAAGCGCGGATCGTAGTAGCGAACCTGCTCCTTGCCGTTCATGCGGCACACGTAGGATTGGACCATGCCAGAACCCAGCGGTCCCGGACGATAGAGTGCGATAAGAGCGACGACCTGGCGATATTCTTTTGGTTGCATTTGGCGAATCGTGGCTGTCATGCCTTGCGACTCAATTTGGAAGACACCCGAGGTTTTGCCTTTGCCCATAAGCTCAAAGATGGCGGGATCGTCGAAGGGGATTTTGTCGACATCGATATCCAGGCTTGTGGCTTTATCGGCCGGCTCGCGCAGCGCTTCTTTCACCTTAGTCGGTGCTTTTGCGACCGCCTCAGCTGTGTTGTAGTTGGCCTTAATATTTTTCAGTGCCTTCGAGATAACCGTAAGCGTTCGAAGACCCAAAAAGTCCATCTTGAGAAGGCCCATGTCGGCCACGGAATGGCCTTCGTATTGGGTGATTTCCACACCACGGGTCTTATCAAGTTTCGTCGGCACGTGATCGTTTACCGGCGTTGGTGTGATGAGGATGGCGCAGGCGTGCATGGAGTCAGCGCGCTTCAAGCCCTCAATGGACAAGGCTGTTTCCAAGACGCGCTCATACTCTTCGTTTTCTTGTGCCGCCTTCACGAGGTCAGCGTTGAAGGAATCTTCGTGGCCGGGGACTTTGTGCAAAACGTTGTACAGCTTCACGCCGGGGTCGGACGGAACCATCTTCGAAAGGTCGAGGCCCGTCGAGTACGGCAGCCCCAAAACGCGCGCGGAGTCTTGAATGGCCTGTTTCGCCTTGATCGTCGAGTACGTGATAACGTGACTCACGCGGTCCGAGCCGTACAGCTCACGCACGTGCTGGATGACCTCTTCACGTCGTTCGTCGTCGAAGTCCATGTCGATATCGGGCATTTCTGTGCGCTCAATCGAAAGGAAGCGCTCGAACATCAAGCCGTTTTCGAGAGGATCAATCGTTGTGATATTAAGGGCGTAAGCAACGATAGCGCCCGCGGCAGAGCCACGTCCCGGTCCCACTCCGATGCCGTGATCTTTTGCCCACTGAACGTATTCCTGAACGATGAGGAAGTAGTCGGCAAATCCCTTCGTGCAAATAACGTCGTATTCGGTTTCGAAGCGCTCCTTGATATTGACGCCGTTGATCTCGCGGGTTTGCCAATCGTCACCGTAGCGCATGGCAAGGCCGGCCTCGCATTCCTTGCGGAAGCGCTCTTCGCTCGTCTCCCCCTCTTCCAAAAGCGGGAATTTGGGAAGGTAGAGTTTCGACCAATCCAGCTGGTAGTTGCACTTTTCGGCTATTTCTAAAGTGGTGTCGCAAGCCTCTTGGTTCCAATCAAAAAGCGCGCGCATCTCTTCTTCGGTCTTCATGTAAAACTCGCCGGTGCCGTCTGCGGCGCGGTCCATGCGAAGGCGGTCTGTCTGATCCAGCTGCGAGCCGGTGCCGATGCACTCCACGACGTCTTGCGTGTTGGCGTCGTCTCGCAACAGATAGTGAAAGTCGTTCGTGGCCACCGTTTTCACGCCAATGGAATGCGCGATCTCGGTGATAGTTTCTGCGAGCTTACGGTCCGGCCAGCCTGGTGTCACTTCCAGGCCGTGGTCTTGAATCTCTAGGTAGAAGTCGCCCGGCGCAAAGATATCTTTGAACGTTTTTGCCCAACGAAGCGCCTCTTCCGGATTGTTCTCCATGATAGAAACGGGAACAATTCCTGCCACGCATCCGCTCGTACCTATGAGGCCCTCGGCATGTTTTTGCAGGTTTTCCAGCGTGACGCGCGGCTTGTAGTAGAAGCCTTCCGTTGCCGCTTCCGAGACAAGCTTCATGAGGTTCACGTAACCCGTCTCGTTCTTGGCAAGCAAAATCATGTGATAGAGCTGCGGCTTTTTGTCGCGCGCCAAAGTGGAGTCGGGCGTAAAGTAGATTTCGCAACCAAAAATGGGTTTCACGCGAGGAGCGGGCTTTGTGGTCTCAAGGAGGTTTCCTGCCTCAACCGCTTCCAAATCGTTTTGATATTGCGTGAAGGCTTCGCGCGGCGCGTCTGTGGCCGGCTCCGTTAGTTTCTGTCCGGCCTCCGCCGCTTTCTTGTCTTGTTTCCATTGCACAAAAGCAGGGTCGTTTGCGTTGACCGCGTCTGCCGCAAGCGCCAAATCAGGAATGCCGTACATGTAGCCATGGTCGGTGAGCGCCACTGCCGGCATGCGCAAATCAGCCGCACGCTGAACCATGTCCTCAACGCGAGACGCTCCATCCAGCATGGAATAATCCGAATGGTTATGCAAATGCACAAATGCCATGAAAAAATCCCCACGAATCTTCAAATTTACGTTGGATTCCTACTGAATCCCCGGCTTTTTCCTAAGCGATTGCGTTTTATCTCCGAAGGGAAAAAGCACTACATGTGGCGTTTATGATAACAAACTACCCCATCTTTTTGTGCGAGAAAATCATCGCAAAAAAGCGAGAAAAACGCGGAAGATACGCGAAAGACTAGCGCTTTGGGAAAAGAGGGGTCCCCTTTTACCTTTTGCTCTACGATTCGCCCTTTTCAAGACCGGTAACCTCATCAACGCTCATCGCGAACTCGTGCTTAGTCGGCACCCACTCAACCTTCTTGAAAAGAGCGATAACCGTGATGGGAATGTAGGTCATCTCCCAGAGGGGAAACGTGAAAACGTTACTTATGATGCGCCACTTCTTTTTTGCATGGATATGTTTGCGCTCAGTAATCGTGGTGAACCCGGCGATAAAAAAGAAGACAAAATAGATAGATAAAAACGTCATGATGAGAGAGCCGACGCACATGGATAGTTCGTCTTGCGTGGCGAGAAAACCGTTCGAGAGGGTTCCAATAAAGAGATAGACCGAGTTGACCAAAGCACTGATGAGCGTGAGAAGCATCGCCGGCCCTACCGTCATCAGCATGTCGTAGGAGGCAAACATTCCCTTTCCCATGCCTTTAAAAAGGTCTCCTACGTAAGAGAAGAAAACTTGGTAAAAACCTTTCGTCCAACGGAGGCGCTGAATCCAAGAGGCCTTAAAGGTAACGGGTTGCTCATCGTAAAACTCAGCAGGAGCGTAGCCAATTCTTATGCCTTGCGCAGCGCAAAACGTAGAGAACTGAATGTCTTCTGTGAGAAGATGGAAGTCCCATCCTTGCATACCGCGAATGATATCTGCACTTACCATCCAACCCGAGCCAGAAATAGCACAGCTCGTGCCAAGTTGCATGCGGGCATTGTTGAGATAGCGCGCCTCTCGTAAAAACCAGATGGCGTTGGCAGCACTCACCCAAGACGAATCGAAATTCTTGGAATTGCGAAGAGACGTCCCTGCCAAATATCCCATATCAACGAGCTTGTTCATCTCGGCCAAATAATCTTTGGAGAGAAGATTGTCGGCGTCGAAAACGATGAAGGCATCGTAGTATGTTTTGCCTTTGTCTTTCAGCACCTTGTTAAAGCCCATGTCGAGCGCCCACGATTTGCCCTTGCGAGCCAAATCGTTTCTCTCGAAAACGGTAGCGCCGGCTTCTCGTGCTCGCCGAGCTGTTTTGTCCGTGCAGGCATCGGCCACCACGTAAACGTCGAAAAGCTCTTTGGGATAGTTCTGATTGAGAATCGATTGGACGAGTTGGCCGATAACCACTTCTTCGTTATGCGCGGCTATCATGAAGCCAAAACGGTGCTGCTTTTTCGCTGCCGGCAAAACGATTTCATTTTTAAAATAGCCTACGAGGAAGTAAACGATTTGATAGAAAAAACAAAGCGTAAAGAAAAGCCAAAGTATGAAATTGAAAAGAGTAATGGGAGTTATAGAGAGTCGAGACAGTTCCACGCTTTTTCCTTCTTCGTCTTTGTTTATGCTCGGCCTTAAATTTTAGCGCTTTACCCTTTAAAGAACGCGGTCTTTCAAAGAATCAAGAACGCCCTGCAAATCTTTAGGGAGCAGGTCTTCAAACGAGAGTTTCTCGCCGGTTTTAGGATGTACAAAGGAGAGTTTATAGGAGTGGAGAAACTGACGCGGAGCCTCCGCATTTTTAAACTTATCGCCCGTTCCGTAGAGCGGGTCTCCTACCACGGGATGGTGAATGTGGTTCATATGCAAGCGAATCTGGTGCGTGCGCCCCGTCAAAAGGTGGCACTCCAAAAGAGAAAAGCCTTCGTCCTTAGGCCCTGCAGAGAAGCGCTCAAGCGTTTTAAAGGTTGTCACTGCATCTCTGGCAGACGGGTCATCACTTGCCATCATTTTTATGCGATGCCGAGAAGACCTTTTCATTCCAACGTCGATGAGGCCGGTCTCGGGCACGACGTTTCCTTGCACGAGCGTCAAGTAGCGTCTGTCGACCGCTCTCTCTTTGATGGCGTCTTGCAGCGCCTGCTGTGTCTCGTTGTTTTTTGCAACAAGCATGAGGCCTGTCGTGTCCATATCAAGGCGATGAACGAGGCCGAGCTTATCGGGCCCTTGAAGGGTGCCTAAGTTTTCTTTTCCAAAGCGGTTAACGAGCGCGTTTGCAAGCGTTCCCGTTTCATGCCCGGGACTTGGGTGCGAGACAAGGTTTGCTTGCTTAGAGATAACGGCGAGATCATCGTCTTCGTAGCGCACATCGAGAGGGATATCTTCAGGCTCCAAAGGATAGAAATAGGCCGCACTTGTTTCGTGGGGATTTTCTGGGAAAGCTTGAAATTGTTGTGCGCCAATTTCACTCTTCGCTTCTTGCGTTCCCTTTCCACTCAGCGCTTCCTGCGCTCCCTCACTTTCATAATTTGTGCTTTGTTCATTTTCTGGAAGGCGTGAGCGCGCGGTGGAATCATGCAACTTCGCATCATCAATTTGAACCATGTCGCCTGCGCGCAAGCGAAGATTTTTGCTCTTCTTTGTGACGTCGTTCACCTTGACCTCACCCGCCTCAATAAGGTGCGCTGCCTGGTTTCGACTGAGTGCCGGGAAAGCATCGGCGAGAAAAGAATCGATGCGCTCTTTATCTTCTGCTATGTCAACTTCTAAAAGCACGTATCCCTCTTAGTTCGCATTGTGATTTTCTTGAGAGGCTTTTTGGTGCCTATCTTGTTCGCTGCTATTTTGCGGGTGCCCAAGTTCTTCTCGGATAAAAACGATAGCGCCTATAAAAAAGCCAAATGTGATAGCCACATCGGCCAGATTAAAGATGGGAAAGGAAAAGAGGTCGTGAGGAAAGAAATCGAGCCAAATGAAATCGAGCACCTCTCCAAAATAGAGACGGTCAACGAGATTTCCTAAAGCGCCTCCGACGACAAGGGCGGCACATACAATGAGCGGTGTGGAAAGGCCCGTTTCCTCCGTGCGATTATTTTTTTTGTATTGCGCGTTTGCGTTTGCAGAATCTTTTTCTTTAATGGGTCTCGTTTTATAGAGAACCCAAAACGTGATGGCAACGATGACGGCAATTGCAATGACGATAAAGAGAATCGTCTGTCCTGTGCCCATCGAAAATGCCGCTCCGTCATTTGTAACAGGACGAAGTTTAAAGAGCCCGTCAACTCCTCCCACGTCGCGCCCCAGGCTATTTTCACTTGCCACCCTTATGAAAAATTTCGAGGCCTGGTCAAGGGCAAACGTGATGAGCGCAACAAAAAGAAAGATAAGCTGCGGTCGAAGCGCTGACTTGTAAGGGTACTTTAAGTCTGACGTTTTCAAAACGTCTCCCCTACTTTCCTTGCCAAGCAACCGCCTCGTGGCAACGAGCGCAAAGGCCGTCTTCTCCTAGCTCGCGCCAGTTCCAACAGCGCGGGCACTTCTCGCCATGGGCAGGAATTACCTCAACCGAAAGCTCCTCGCCGGAAGCCGCATCTTTAATCTCTACCGAAGAGGCAACGAGAACCTCGGCCAGGTCCCCTAAAATCTCCGGACCCAAAAGCTCTTTCATGTCCGCGGGCAGCGTCACGACGGCACAAGTTGCTTGCGTGGTTTTCTCGGCGAAATGGTCTTCTGAGAGAGCCTCTTCGTAGGCCTTCGTGAAGGTCTCGCGGATTGTCACGAGCGCCTCATAGACGGGAGCAGCCTTTTCAACTTCCGCATCTGCCATAGGTGCCTTGAACCACTCGAGAAGAGCGGCGAATTTTTTGCCTTTGGAAAGAGAGGCGGGAACGTATTGCAAAACCTCGTCGGTTGTATAGCAAAGAATTGGCTGCAAGTCGCTCAGAAGCATCGCAAGGATGAAGTACCAAGCGGTCTGCGCGCTTCTGCGAGAAGCGGAATCTTTGGCGTCACAATACATGCGATCTTTCGTCGCGTTCAGGTATCCGTTGGAAAGTTCGGTGACAACGAAATCGTAGAGCGTGCGGAAAACGGCGTTGAAACGATACTCTTTGTAAGCCTTCGTAACCTCCTTGTGAACCGCACACGTCCTTGCAAGAATGAGGCGGTCGTAAAGTTCCATATCCTCTATCGCCACACCGTTTTCTTGCAAATCGAACTGATCTTCCAATTCACCCAGAAGGAAGCGGAAGGTATTTCTGAAACGACGATAGGCGTCACTGACGCGGTTCAGAATTTCTTGGTCGCAGGGCATGTCCTGCGTCGCGTCAACTGAAGCCACCCAAAGGCGCACGATGTCTGCGCCAAGCGTCTTGCAAACTTTGTTGGGGTCGACCACGTTTCCTAAACTCTTGCTCATCTTGCGCCCTTGTCCGTCGAGCGTAAAGCCAAGCGTGAGAACCTCTTTATACGGCGCCTCCTCGTAGGCTCCCATCGACGTCAAAAGCGAGCTCTGGAACCAGCCGCGATGTTGGTCGGAACCTTCAACGTAAAGATCTGCTGGAAACTTCAAATCTTCTTGCGTCTTCAAAACGGCCGTATGCGAGACACCCGAGTCCCACCACACATCTAAAATATCTTTGTCCGGCACAAGGTTTCGAGAAGAGCATTCGGGGCAGACGGCGAGCTCGCCTAAGTAGTCCTTGGGGTCTTCGGTGAACCAGGCGTCCGAGCCTTTCTCGGCAAAAAGTTTTATGACGGCCTCTAAGATTTCGTCGCTGATAACGGTCTTGCCACAATCCTGACAGGTGAAAGAAGGAATGGGCACGCCCCAAACGCGCTGGCGGCTCAGGCACCAATCGGGACGGTTTTCGACCATCGCCGTGATGCGCTTTTCAGATACGGCGGGATGCCACTGCACCTCGTTTTTGATGGCTGAGAGCGCCTTCTCGCGTAGATGCGTTTTATCCATTGAAACGAACCATTGCTCGGTGGCGCGAAAGATGACGGGGTTGTTGCAACGCCAACAATGAGGGTAGCTGTGGACGATTTTTTTCTCGGCAATGAGAGTGCCTTTGTCCTTAAGCCATGAAATAATTTTGTGGTTTGCATCCCAAACGTTCTCCCCTGACCAAGGGCCTCCCGTTCCGTAGTCGTCGCCTTTGTAAAACGTTCCGTCGTCAGCGACCGGCATGATGACATCGATGCTATTTTCCATGCCGGCGTAGTAGTCGTCGACGCCGTGTCCGGGAGCAATGTGGACGATACCGGTTCCTGTTTGTGTCGTCACGTAATCGGCAAGAATAGCTTTTCCTGAAACATCGACGAAGATGGGTTGGACATACTCAGTTCCTGCGAGCTCTTCTGCCTTTGCAGTCCAAGGAGTACCGGGCGCCGTCTCAAAAAGAACCGCGTCCCAGCCGGCCGCCTCCGCGACCTCGTTTGCAAGATGCTCTTGGACGATGTAGATTTCATCTTCGTTTTGAAGGGCCACATACGTCTCTTCTGGCTTTAGGGCAACCGCCGCATTTGCAGGAAGCGTCCAGGGGGTGGTGGTCCAAATAGCAAAGTTCACTTTTTTGATACCGCGCGCAGCTAGGTCGCCAAGACCAGAAATGTGGGAGGGGTCTTTAATTTGAAAGGCCACAAAAATGGAAGGTCCTTCGATGTCGTGGTATTCAATCTCCGCTTCTGAAAGAGCTGTGTGGCAATGCATACACCAATAGATCGGCTTCTTTCCTTTGTAGAGAGCGCCGGTGTCGAAGAAGCGTTTGAGGACGGCAACGTCTGCGGCATCGTGGTCGTGTGTGAGCGTGAGATAAGGATGTGCCCAGTCGGCTAAAACGCCTAAGCGACGAAAGCCTTCTTTTTGCAAATCGATATTCTTGACAGCAAACTCTGCACACATCTTGCGAATCTCTGGGATGGGTGTGTCATTGAATTTTTTCGTACCGAGCTTTTGCTCCACCTTGTGCTCGATAGGTTGACCGTGACAGTCCCATCCAGGAATAAACGTAATCTTTTCGCCCTGCATGATATGAAAGCGATTAATGAAATCTTTCGTAATTTTATTGAGGGCATGCCCTAGGTGAATGGGCCCGTTAGCGTAAGGAGGCCCGTCGTGCAAGACGAAATGATAGTGGCCCTCATTTTGTTTGCGAGCAAGTTCGTAGACATCTTCTTCTTCCCACTTCTTCAAGCGCTCAGGCTCGGCGTTGGCAAGGTTGCCGCGCATGGGAAATTGCGTCGATGGCAAGTTCGTAGTGTCTTTGTATTCGTTAGCCATGTTTTTTCTTTCTATCTTTGTGCGATTAGCAAAGTGCGCTATTGTTTTTTGTCCTTTTCGGTTTCAGATGCTTGCGATGTGGAAGCTTGCGAGGCGCCAGTTTGAGGGATGTCCTTCAAGCCTTCATTTTTAAAAAGCCGCATAAATTCCTCGCCGGTAATGGTCTCTTTCACTTGGAGATAGCGGGCAAGTTCGTGCAGTTTGAATTGGTTCTCTTTCAGAATGCGAAGGGCGTTTTGGTGCGCGGTCTCAACGAGATTTTGAACCTCAATGTCAATCTCTTGCGCCGTTCCTTCCGAGCAAACCAAATCAGAATTGCCGCCTAAGTAACGATTGTTAATCTCGCCGAGGGCGACCATGCCAAACTTGTCGCTCATGCCGTATTGAGTGACCATGTTGCGGGCCAGTTTCGTCGCGCGCTCAATATCGTTGGAAGCCCCGGTTGTAATCTCTTTGAAGATAAGTTCCTCTGAGGCGCGTCCGCCGCAAAGAACGGAAAGTTGCTCCATCGCTTCCTGTTTGGAAACGAGAAAGTGCTCGTCCTCTTCAACTTGCATCGTGTATCCCAGCGCCCCTGATGTTCTCGGGACGATGGTAATCTTTGAAACCGGCGCCTGCTTCTTTTGAGCAGCGGCCACGATGGCATGCCCTATCTCGTGATAGGAAACTATCTTTTTCTCTTCTTCCGAGAGAACCGTCGACTTGCGCTTTTCACCAGCGATAACAACTTCCACGGCCTCGGTTAAATCTTCTTGCGAGACCTTTTGGCGTCCCATGCGAACCGCACGAAGAGCTGCCTCGTTGATGATGTTAGAAAGGTCGGCACCGGAGGCACCAGGTGTTGCGCGCGCGATGATATCAAGGTCGATATCGGAGTCCATCTTCACATCGTTCGCGTGAAGTAGCAAAATAGCTTTGCGCCCCGCAAGATCAGGTAGCTCAACGGGAATGCGGCGATCGAAACGACCCGGACGAAGCAGGGCTTGGTCAAGGGTGTCGGGACGGTTGGTGGCCCCCAACACAACGATACCTTTATGGTTGTCGAAGCCGTCCATCTCTGTCAGCAGTTGGTTTAAGGTTTGCTCGCGCTCATCGTTAGTGGTGAGACCGGCGTCGCGACGCTTTCCGACCGTATCAATCTCGTCGATGAAAACGATGCAGGGCGCTTTCTCGTTTGCTTGCTTAAACAGGTCGCGCACTTTTGCCGCACCGCGCCCCACAAACATCTCAACGAATTCGGAGCCAGCGATGTTAAAGAAGGGAACGCCTGCTTCTCCTGCGACCGCTTTGGCAAGAAGTGTTTTACCGGTTCCTGGAGGGCCCACAAGGAGCGCGCCGCGCGGAAGCTTCGCGCCGATAGATTCGTAGCGTTTGGGTTTCTCGAGAAAAGAAACGATTTCTTCAAGCGATTCTTTCGCTTCGTCTTGGCCGGCGACATCTTTAAACGTAACACCGGTCGCCTTTTGTGCCACGACTTTCGCGCCTGATTTTCCAAAGCCCCCAAGGCCGCCAAAGCCTCCCGGAAATCCTCCGCCGCCGAAATTCATTGAAGGACCTTCATCATCGTCGGTCATCGATTTTTTCAACTGACGATTCAAAAGCCAGCCGCCCAAAACGAGCGCCAAAATAGGCAGACCGTAAATCATGAGAACAATCCAGCCTAAATTCGAGTTCGAATTTTGCACCGGTTCTGCCGAGAAAGGCACGTTGTGTTCAGTCAAACGCTTCACAAGGTCAGTGTCTCCAGGGAACTGATTCGTTTTGTAATAGGTGGCACTATCGCCGTCTCCCGTTTTAAACGATATTGTTTTGTTGTTCTCGTCGAGTTGAACTTGCGTGACTTGATTGTCGCCAACCATCGAAACGAACGTTGAGTAGTCGACCTCCGAAACCTTTTGCGTGTCGAAAGTTGGATAGACGACCGTACGCAATACGAGCAAGACCGCAATCGCGATCAGCACGTACAAAATCATCGATTGTCTTTTTTTCTTTTGGTTCACTTAAGCCCCATCTCCTCCATCATTTGTTTCATAGCCGCAGGGTTTGGCATTCTGCCTTTTTTGCCCTGCGTCATTGCTTTGAATTTTCCCATCATCTTGTTCATCTCGCCCCACTGCTTCATGAGTTGGTTAACCTCTTGAACCGTGCGGCCAGAACCCTCAGCGATGCGTTTTCTGCGCATGCCGTTAATTATTTTTGGACGCTTACGTTCCTGCGCCGTCATCGATTGAATGATGGCCTCAATCTTATCGAGCGCGCCATCGTCTAGCTTGTCGCCTGCTTGTTTGAGCATCTTCGCGCCGCCGGGAAGCATGCCTAAGAGCTTGCCCACGCCCCCCATCTTGCGCACTTGCTGGAGCTGCTTCAGCATGTCATCCATCGTAAGGCCTTGCTCAAGCATGCGCTCGGCGTCTTCGAGTGACTGTTCGTCGGCTGCCTCTTGGGCCTTCTCGATAATGCCGTAGACATCTCCCATGCCAAGAATGCGCTTGGCCATGCGGTCGGGATAGAACGGTTCAAGCGAGCTGGGTTTCTCGCCTGTCGAGACAAACATGATGGGCTTGCCGGTAACTTGGCGAACGGAAAGCGCGCCTCCGCCTCGGGCATCGCCGTCGAGCTTTGAGAGGATAACGCCATCGAAGTCGGTGCGGTTGGAAAACTCGGTGACGACGTTTACAATGTCTTGTCCGCTCATCGCGTCGACCACCATGAGGACTTGGTCGGGCTTTGTCGCACTTTTAATGTTGGCTGCCTCTTGCATCATCGCTTCGTCAATTTGCGTGCGTCCGGCCGTATCAATAATGACGACATCGTGAAGAGTATCGACCGCCTCTTTGATAGCATCTTGGGCAATCTCCACCGGATCTTTTCCGTCTTCGCGAAAGACAGGAATTTGAATCTCTTTACCGAGGTCCTCTAGCTGATCGGCTGCAGCGGGGCGATAAATATCGCCTGCAGCAAGGAGCGGGTTTCTCCCCTTTTTCTTCAAGAGGTAGGCAAGCTTTACCGCAGCCGTTGTTTTTCCGGAGCCTTGTAGACCCACTAGCATGATGACGTTAGGGATACGATTTTGCGCAAAGACAAGACCTTGCTCGGTGTCGCCTAAAAGGTGGGTCAGCTGGTCCAAAACGATTTTGACAACGTTTTGTGAAGGCGTCAGAGAGGTCAAAACTTCTTCGGTTGAAGCCTCCTCTTTGCACTTGGCAACGAATTCTTTGACGACCTTATAGTTAACGTCCGCTTCGAGAAGAGCCAGACGAATCTCTCGCATGGCGACGTTTATGTCCTCTTCTGTGAGGCGCCCTTTTTTCGAGAGCTTCTCGAAAGAGCTTTGAAGTTTTTCAGAAAGACTAGAAAACATTTTCTTTGCGTAACCTTTGCAATCTTTTTCTTTTCAGTTTTATTCTTGTTCGCGCTTCTGTTCTTGCAAATCTCCAACGAGAGCATCGGCAAAATCCTTTGCATCGAAGTGCTCAAGATCAGAAATTCCCTCTCCAATGCCTACGCGCAAGATGGGAAGGTTTAAATCGTGAGAGATAGTCGCAGCAATGCCGCCCTTGGCACTGCCGTCAAGCTTCGTCAAAATGAGACCGTCCAAATCAAGAGCACGGTTAAACTCTTGCGCTTGAATGAGGCCGTTTTGACCAGTTGTGGCATCAATGACAAGCACAACGTAGACGGGCATCGTTGCGCGTTTGCGTGTTACCGAGACAACCTTTTGAAGTTCGCGCATCAAGTCGTCGGAAGTATGAAGGCGTCCTGCGGTATCAATCAAGACGAAGTCTTTTCCCTCTCGCTCAGCAACGTCGAGGACGTCGTAGCAAACAGAGGCGGGGTCTGCTCCGCGCTCGCGCGTGATAAGAGGAACACCTGCGCGCTCAGCCCAGACGTCAAGTTGCTCGATGGCAGCGGCGCGAAACGTGTCAGCTCCACCCAACACAACATTTCTTCCGTGTGCCTTTGCAGCAGCTGCCAGCTTTCCAATCGTCGTCGTTTTTCCTGAACCGTTTATACCAACAAATAAAACGCAGACGGGGTTTTCAGCAAAGATGTCCTCCGCTGTTTTTGTAAAGACAAGAGAGAGTCGCTCTGCCAAAGCGCTTTTGATTTGCGAGGCCGTTGTGAGACCCTCTTTTGCCGCCATGTCGCGCATCTCATCAGAAACACGCGCAGCAACTTCTGCACCCAAATCAGAGAGCACCAACGTGTCTTCGAGCTGCTCCCAAAAATCTTCGTCAACCTCTCCACCAAAATAAAATAGTTCATTGAGGGCTTCTCGGGATTTTGTTAATCCGCGACGCAGCCTATCTCTTAGTCCCATTGCTCTCCCCCCTTAAGCTTCCAAAAATTTCTTCTCGTACTCATCAAGTTTTTGAGAAACCACTTTGGAAATGCCGTCGCTTTGCATCGAGACGCCATAGAGAACATCTGCCGCTTCCATCGTCCTTCTTTGGTGCGAGATGACGATAAGCTGCGTGTCTTTCTTCAGCATCATCACAGCGTTTAAGAACTTGTCGAGATTTGCATCATCTAAGGCTGCCTCGACCTCATCAAAGACGTAGAAGGGAACGGTGTGCGTTTGATAGATGGCAAACAGGAAGGCAAGTGCCGTAAGCGATTTCTCACCGCCCGACATGAGCGCAATCTTGGGGATGCGCTTTCCTTTGGGCTGGGCCACAATTTCGATGCCAGTCTCTTCCAGATTCTCCGGATCACTGAGTTCCAAGTGTGCTTTGCCGCCGGGGAAGAAAAGCGCAAACGTTTCTGCGAAGTGCTTGTTGACCTCGGCGTAGGTCTCTTCAAAGGCTCCCCGCATGCGTGCATCGATTGTCTTCGTAATTTTGGCGAGGGCACGGCGCGCCAGTTTCAAATCTTCAAGTTGATTCTCATAGAAGGCGGCACGTTCCTTCAAGTCGTCGTACTCTTCAAGCGCGACTTGGTTCACAGGTCCAAGACTGACAAGAGCGGCCTTCACTTCCGCGAGGCGGCTCGCTTTCTCTTCTCGATTTTGAATAGGTTCGAACAGAAGGGCTTCGTCAACAGAGATGGAGGCAACCTCTTTGAGCGCCTCGACGGCTCCGCTTACCTGGACTTCAATTTTGCCCTCTTCAATTTCAAGTTTGTTTTGGTCGGCAACAGCTTTCGTGTGGGCCTCGCGAGCTTTCTCCGCTTCTGCACGAGCGTCTTCAATCGTTTGGCGAAGCTCCTCAGAGTCCGAAGCTGCAAGCGTTGCGCTGTCCTGAAGTTTTGCGACCCACGTGCCCACTAATTCCAGCAATTTTTTAAGCTGGACCTGAGCTGCAGGAATGCGATCTTTTTGAATCTTTAAGCGCGTCTGGGTTTCACGAAGATTCTGGGTGAGAGTGGCAGAAGAATCCTTAAACGAGGCGAACTCCTCTTTCTCCTTTTCAATCCGAGAAATCCTCTCTTCGGCCGCCTCAAGAGAAAGCTTCGCTTCGTTCAAATGCCTTAAGTAGTCGATTTCTGCCTGTCGAAGGTCTGTGCGCTTTGCCGTGGCGTTTTCAATTTCTTCATCCAGCTTCGTCTGCTCTGCGCGCGCACCTTCCATTTTCTCCTGATATTCTGAAAGCTGCTTTTGCTTGGCCTCCCCCTCTTCGATGGCCTTCTTTTGAGAAGCTTCAATCGTTTCCAATTCTCCTTGCAAATCTTGCTTTTGCTTCTCTTGGTGCTCCGCCTCTTGTGTGGCGAAATTCACTGCGGAGGTTTTCTCGAGAAATTCTTGGTGGAGTGCATCAAGCGTTTTCTTCGTATCACTCTCTTGGGAAACCAACTGGTCAATGTGCCCGGCAAGTTTTTCAAGCTCTTTTTCCGCTTTGGGAAGAGAAGAGTTCAGCTCGCGAAGGCGCCTGGATTGCGCCAGCGAAGAACCTTCCTCCGAACGCATAAGGCCCAGGCTGACCACACCATTGCTAAAGGCGACAAGACCTTCTTTGGACGCAATGGTCAGCTGTGGGAAGCAAGCGGAAAGTGAAAGAACTTCGTCGTTGGTTTCCACAAGGACAACGTTTCCAAATAAGCGCTTCACGAGAGAAACACTTGTTTTTTCCGGTGCAGTGCCTTCATTTTCAAGGGCTTGCTCGTAAGCTTTTGCAAAAGGCGTCACGCCTGCTTTCTTGGAAGCCTCGTTGACCTGGGGCGCCTCCGCCGCTTTCTCGCCTTCTGCGATAAAGGTTCCCTTAAAGTCGCGATAGTCAGAGGCCATCTGGGAAACGACCGCTTTAAGATCGGAGGCTGAGGCTACAACTTGAGCCTGAACAAAGTGTCCCAAGAGCGCTTCTGCTACCCCTTCTAGCTCTTTCGGGAAGGCAATAAATTGAGCAACGCTTGAAAGAAGCGTCTTTTTGTCCTTCGCTAATTTGATAGGTTCAGGCGTCTCTGCACTATCTACTTCACTGAGCAAATCTTCAAGCGCACCTTTTTCAGCCCTTTGCGAAAGAACATCTTTTTGAAGCTGGCTGAGGTTTTTTCGCTCAGAGGAAAGTTCGTCTTGCACCTTTCGCAAGGTTTCCTCGGTATCAGCTAAAGATTTTTCTGCCTTCTCTTGAGCAGCTTTTTCTGCGCTCAGCTTTGAGGTCGATTCTTTCAAAGACGCTTCAAGGGAGGAAATCTCCTCTTTTAGGGAGGCAACTTTTTTCACCCAGATGCCGCCTTGGAGCTCCTGCGATTGGATTTCGTGCTCGAGCTTAGTGTGCGCGAGAAGCGCCTCGTCCGTCTCTTTGGCAAGCTGCATTTTTTTCGACTGCCACTTCGTGATATTGCCATCAAGCTCGGCGAGGCTCGTTTGGATCTCTTCCGTTTTTGGCTTATAAGCTGCGACGTTAGCCGTTTCTTTTCGCGTTACAGCGCGCGCTTCTTCAAGAGTGCGCTCGAAGTCGGCCATGCGTCGCTTGTTGGCACGAAGCTGCTCGGAGACGTTTGCCATTTGCGAGGCGGCAGAAGAGATGCGTTCCGTGAGGCTTCTTTCCTTCTCGGCGAGAAGAGAGAGCGTAGCCTCCACCTTCGTCTCCAAAGCACCAACGCGGCGCCTTTGCTCGCTGATGTCTCCTACGTAGAGTCCGCGCTTCTCGAGCATCGTCTGAAGCTTTTCAAGGTGCTCGCGCTTCTCTTTTTCCTCGAATTCACGAAGGGAAACTTGCGCTTCTACCTCTTGCTTTTTGACCATAAGGTCGTTGTAGCGGGTCTGTAAGCGGCGCACGTCGTCAACGGCAATCTCAGTCGAAAGGCTAATGCGCTCAGCTTCCAGCTCCTTAAATGTTTGCGCTTTGCCAACCTGGTCTTCCAGGGGACGCAGGCGGCGCTTCAATTCGCGGTTGATAATTTTTGCGCGAGCTACATGCTCGTCCATGCACGCCAGTTTTCTCTCCGCGCGCTTTTTACGGCGACGATGCTTTGCGATACCTGCAGCTTCTTCAACAAGTTCGCGGCGCTCCTCTGGCCGGTTCGACAAAACCGCGTCAAGCTTTCCCTGGGAGATGATAGAGGAGGTTTCGCGACCCAAACCCGAATCGTGCAGAATTTCCGTGATATCCAGAAGGCGCGACGGGGCGCCGTTGATGTAGTATTCCGACTCGCCCGTGCGATACATGCGGCGGGTGATAGCAATCTCGGCAAAATCAAGCGGCAGCGTTCCATCTTCGTTGGAAAGTACGAGCGTGACCTCCGCCACCGAGACGCTTTTTCGCTCGGCAGATCCCGAGAAAATCACGTCCTCCATGGCCTGTCCACGCAGCTGCTTGGCGCTTTGCTCGCCGAGAACCCAAAGGATAGCGTCGGCAACGTTGGACTTGCCGGAGCCGTTAGGTCCCACAACAACGTTTAAGCCATCCTGAAAAATCATCGGGGTTTTGTCGGCAAACGATTTGAACCCCTTGAGTGTTAAAGACTTTAAATACAAACGTTCCTACCTTGTTTTTTGGCCAAAATACAGAGACGTTTATTTTAGCGCTTTTGCAGGAGTTTTTCAGCGTTTTACTGCAGGAATTTAGCGAGTTTTCAGCTCTTGTAAGGCTTTCTCGGCAGCGGCGCGCTCCGCCTTCTTTTTTGACGTGCCTTCGCCTTGAGCTATGACTTTCTCGCCGATAAGAACCTCGAAGACGAACGTGGGCGTGTGGGCAGGGCCTTCTCTCTGAAGCATGCGATACACAGGGGTTTCTCCGAACTCTTTCTGAACGAGTTCTTGCAGCCTTGATTTGGGATCTTTGAGCTCTGAAAGATCTACGTTTTTGATTTGGTTCGCAAAAAGATTTTTTATAAACCGAGAAGCCACGGCGATGCCCCCATCCAAATAGAGGGCGCCAAAAATGGCCTCAAGCACGTTTTCCAAAGCCGCTTCTAGTCCGCGGCTATTGGATTGCCGCTCACTTTTTCCCAGAACGATATAGTCTTGAAGCCCTAGTTCAGAGGCGATGCGCGAAAGATTTTCGCCGGATACAAGCGCCACTTTGATGCGGGTCAACCTTCCTTCATCAGCCGATGGATAGGCCTTGTAAGCTTCCAGGGCGATAACGGCGCCCAGGATTGCGTCTCCCAAAAATTCCAAGCGCTCATACGACTCCGTGTCCCTTTTTTCCTCGACGGAAGAAGGGTGCGTCAGAGCACGAGCTAAAAGCGACGGGTCAGAAAATGTGTAGGAGAGTATTTCTTCTACGTGAGCAACAAATTTTTCCCTCAGCTTTTCGATTTTTTCTGTCGCTGAGTTTTCCACGAGTAGAGTTTCTCGTTATTCTCTTTACTTATTCAGAGCAGCCAAAATGGCGTCAACAGCATCACCAACGGAGGTGATACTTTTCAGATCCTCATCTTCGATGGTGGTGTCAAACGTATCTTCCATGTCGGAAATAAGCTCAATGAGGTCGAGAGAATCAGCTGCTAATTCCTCAAACGTTGTCGCTTCTGTAATCTCTGCGACGTCCTTGTTCATTAAATCGGCAACCGCTTCTTGCACCTTATTGAAAACTTCTTCTCTTTCCATGCTGCGTCCTTTCCTGAAATTTGCAGTGACTACTTCGGCTTTTCCTAAGGGCTTGCCGAGGCAGTTCGCGAAAAGCTAATCTTTTTGCGCCTCGGCCTCGGTTTTTTCTTCTGCCGGCTTTTCTTCAACGACAGGCATACGAATGGGTTTCGGCCCCTCAACGGGAGGCTCCATCCCGTTCAGTTCTTTCTCGACACTGTCGCAAAGGCCCTTCTCGACCATTTCAGCGGCGGAAAGAATACCGTTGCAAACCGCCTTCGCGCTCGTCTTGCCATGTCCTATGAGCACGGGATTTTTAAGGCCTAACAAAACCGCTCCCCCATAAGCCTCGCCCGACAAATCGAAGCCGATTTTTTTCAGGCGACCCTTGATTAAAAGAAGACCAAGCGCAC
This sequence comes from uncultured Coriobacteriaceae bacterium, assembly GCA_947426865.1. Classification (GTDB taxonomy): domain Bacteria; phylum Actinomycetota; class Coriobacteriia; order Coriobacteriales; family Atopobiaceae; genus MGBC105563. The sequence goes on from CANEFS010000005.1 coordinate 28,488, forward strand.
GCAGCGGAGCCGCCCCAAGACCAGCTTTTAAGAAGTTGGCCACGTATTTCACAGCGCCCTCCATCGATTTCAGGGCCACATTGCCCAAAAATCCCGAGGCCACAATAACGTCGTAATTTCCCAGTAAAAGATCGTTGCCCTCGGCATTTCCTGCGAATGAATAGGGAGCTTTTTTAGCAGCGGCACTCAGCGCTTGAAAAGCTTCCAGCGAATGCTCGGAGCCCTTTGAGTCCTCAGAACCGTTCGACAGAAGACCCACTTTGCAAACCTTATCTTCGACAACCGTGTGATAAAACGATACGCCCATAGACGCCAGTTGTGGATAGAGCTCAGGGCGCAAATCAGCGTTGGCGCCAAGGTCCAAAAATACCGTTTTGTGTTTGTCTCTTCCCGGCAAAACAGCGCCAAGAGCTGGGCGTTTAACGCCCTTCGTGCGACCGACGTTAAGGGTTGCCGCCGTTAAGACAGCACCTGTCGATCCTGCCGAGAAAAACGCATCCGCCTTGCCTTCCTTCACCGCCTTGCAGCCTTTTACGATGGAGGAATCTCTTTTGGTGCGCACCGCTTCTGCAGGATGCTCATCCATATCAATGTTTTGGCTGCAAGGAAGAGGAAGAGCATTTTCATACTCGGCGCACAGAGGCTCGATGATGTCTTCATCGCCGGCAATCAATACCTTCAAATTGTTTTTAGCGTGGAGAGCTCTAAAGATTCCTTCCAAAACAGGCTCTGGACCAAAGTCTCCACCCATCGCATCAACGCAAACGGTAACTGGTTTCTCGTTTGAAAGGAGTTTTTTCTCGACCTTTTTTCTTTTGGCAATCTCTGTAACCTTATTCACAAATTCTCCTTTTTATCTCCACATAGAAAAAGCCGCACGAACTGCGGCTTTAACGTATCTTTTGAAAAGTTTTACTCCGCAGAGACAACTTCGCGGTCGCGGTAGTAACCACAACTGGGGCACACGTGATGCGGAAGCTTAACCGCGCCGCAGTGAGGGCACGTTGATTTTGCGGGGCTCTCAAGCACGGAATTTGCAGTGCGTCTTCTGTGAGTAGCTCCGCGGCCTTTTTTCTGTTTAGGTACTGCCATGTCTATCACTCCTATTGAGAAGAAAATCGCTCCCACGCAGGGAAGCCTTTTTTCATTCCTTTTTCGCGGCTTATTCTATCTTTTTTTCGGCTCTCTATAATAGCACGGAATAACGCTGGTAAAAAGAGGAATTAGCTAAGTTTAGCCTTCAGGGTCTCTCGAAGGGGCAAAATATTTCCTTGTTGCATTAGTTGTGAGAATCAAGCTTCAGGGCCTCTCTGGCCCTCTCAAACCCTCAGTCCTCTTGATCCTCAAGGCCATTAAGCTCTTTCAACTTGGCAAACGGATTCAGCTCAGGATCTTTAAATGCTTTCTCGTCGCAGTCGCACTTCTCGAAATTGAGATTAGCACCACAATGCGGACAAAGACCCTTGCAGTCCGTTTTACAAAGCAAAACGAAGGGTGTCTCGCCATAAATGCCCGCGATAAGGGCATCGGTCAGATCGATTTTTCCTTCTTTCGAGACGAACTCGTACTCGGCCTCCTCGCCTTCTTCGTCGTCTCCCGGATAAGCAGCTGAGGCTTCCCCGTCATCAAAGCGGAAATATTCTTCAATCTCTGAGGAAATATCAAAGTTGGCTTCTTCAAGGCAGCGGTCGCAAACTCCTCTGGCCCGACCTCGCAAAATACCGGTTACGAGAATGCCCTCCCCCGTGTTGGTGAGAAGCAAATCGTAGTCGAAACCGTCTTTTACTTGAAACTCGCGGTCCCCTAAAGAATAAGAAGAAACGTCTGCGTGACCTTTAACGGGGAAAGTATCACCGACGTTTCTCAGATGATCTTGTATGAGAACTTCAACTGGATCGATGTCCATAATGCTTAACCAGTCTGTCTAAAACATACCGCGCGACCAACCCGGCGGCCGCCCGGCAAGTTTCAACAAATTTTTAAACTCGCTTACCAGCCCTGATTTTGAGATGCGCCAACACCGGGCCCTTCAGAGACGTTCTCAGTGATGGTTTGGCGGGTGCGCGTCACTTGGCTGACGATGGACTTCAAATTGTCCTCAAGGTGGGTGAGAACATCCTCAGCGTATTCCTCGGCGTTATAGCGCGTGTCGCGCTCGTACTGCTGAGCTGCATCGCGGATGTCTTGTGCTTGAGACTGGGCAAGGCGCACAACCTCTTGGTCGCTCGCCAAAATCATGGCTTGTTGCTGTGCGTCAGCAATAATGGAATCAGCCTGTTGCTGCGCGTGCGCCAAGATTTCGTTTTGCTCACGAAGAATGCGGCGAGCAGCTTGGAACTCCTCAGGGAACCGATCGCGAATCTCGTCGAGAATGGCGTAAAGCTCCTGTGAGTCAACTACCTTTTTCTGACCACCGCCTAGGGGTGCTGACTTCGATTGCTCAATCGCCTCTTCAAGATCGGCCAATAAATTTTCAATTTCTTCGCCCGGCTGCATGAGGGCTCCTTTCAAACTTGCGTATTGAATGAAAATCGATACCTTACCAAGAAACCAAAATACACACACCTTGAAATAATAGCAATTATTCCGAGAATGTTAAAGGCTCGTTCGCATTTTCTTCGACGCACCCAACCCAGCGGCCAGACCCTGCCGAATTCAGCTTCCAACTATGAAACTTCTGTCCCAATGCGGTTGCGGCGCACTTTAAGCGCAGCAATCCGGTCCATCTCTTTCTTGGCTAGCGTTTTTCCCTTCACGGTGAGACGGAACTGCTCATTTTCCATCGAAGCTCTTCTCGGCGAGTCCTTTTCGCCTGACAATGAAAGCTTCCTTGCGCCTGTGCCTCCCGAGGAAGAAGTGGCAATCTCTTCTGCCAGCAACTTCTTGAAAACATTTCTTGTCGTGGGCAAAGAAAGCGCCAATGCCCGTGAAATTTGAAACACAGAGGCATTCGATTTATGCATCGCACCAAGTGCAAGGACAACCAGATCCTTGTTTGAGAGATTTTGCGACCCGACCGCATCGGCATACTTTGTCATGCGCTCAGGCGCGGAGCAATAAAGCGGAAAACTGGGGCTCGTTTGTTCGGAAAGCAACTTGCCCATATAATCCAATTTCTCCTGTCCGGCTTCCTCGACAAAACAGGTTTTGAGGCGTTTGTCTTCGTCTGCCTCAATGCAGCGCAAGAGCCCAGACTTTTCGAGAAAAGAAACGCGCTGCGTCACCGTTGCCTTTGAAACTCCCTGGTAGTCAGCGAGTTCTGAAAGACTAGGTGGGCGCTTAGCTTCCTTAACATGAGCAAGAAGCGCGTACTCCTCAAAAGAGAGGCGCTTCTCAGCCTTCGCTTGAGGAAGAAGTTCCTTGGCACGATTGAAAAACACGCGGACGGCGAGAAACTCATGAACATCCATCGCAGCCACCTCGCTCTCTCAATCTCAATAAGCTTTACAAAACGCCTTTGGAAACGTCGGTGAAACCGTTTCTGAAAACGTTTCTGGAAACGTCTTTCAAAACGCCTTCGAAAGCGCTTCGCAAAATGCCCTACATCTTCTCCGGAGCAGAGACACCAATCAGAGAAAGAGCGTTTTTAAGGGTGATGCGAACGGCGTCGCATGCAGCAAGACGCGCCTTGGAGATGGCCTCATCTACCGGCTTGTTTTCACGGGGAAGAATGGGGCATTCGGTATAGAAGTGGTGAAAGTCCGAGGCAAGCGATTGGACGTAGTGCGTAATGCGGAAGGGTGCGCGGTCACGCGCGCAACCGGCCACAAGCTCAGGGAACTCCGACAAGCGGCGAGCGAGTTGCACCTCGGAAGGCTCAACTAAAAGCGAAAGGTCGGGGTTTTCGCCCATCGCTTTTCTGGCCACGGCATCCATCCCCTTAGCCTGCGCTTCTTCTAGCGTGACGCTCGCGGCTTTTCTCAAAATAGAGCAAATGCGCGCGTGGGCGTACTGCACGTAGAAAACGGGATTCGAGCTTTCCTGCTTCATAACCTCGTCGATGTCAAAGTCGATGGGTTGGGTGGAAGAGCGGGAGATAAGGGTGTAGCGGGTCGCGTCGGTTCCCACCTCGTCGAGAAGCTCATCGAAGCTGACCATGGTGCCGCGGCGCTTCGACATGCGAACCGGCTCTCCCCCACGAAGGAGGTTCACGAGCTGGCCGAGCACGACCTCGTATTTACCGAGATAGCCAAGGGCGTCTGCGACAGCTTGGACGCGCTTGATGTAGCCGTGGTGGTCGGCGCCAAGAATATTGATTTCGTAATCAAAGCGGTCGAACTTGTCCCAGGTGTAGTAAACGTCGGAAGCGAAGTAGGTGTAGTCGCCGTCGGACTTGATAACAACGCGATCCTTGTCGTCGCCAAACTCGGTCGTTCTAAACCAGGTCGCCCCGTCGTCCGTCTTATAAATGAGGTCTTTTTCCTCCATCTTTGCCATAACTCTATCCAGCGGCGTTTGGCCATTTTCATCCGGCACGTAGAAAGTGCGCTCGCTTTTCCATTCATCAAAGCAGCAGTTCGCGTTGTCGCACGTCTTCTTGATTTTCTCGAGTTGGGCCGCGTAGGCCTTCTCGCGAAACGTAGAAATGGCCTCGTCGCCTTCAAGGGCAGCGAGCGCGTCTCCCTCTTGCTCGTAAAAGGCGCGAGCGATGTCGATAACGTAGTCGCCGCCGTAAGCGTTGTCCCCCAGCGCCTCATTAAAAGCCGCGGTAAAGGGGTAGTTTTCAGGGTGGGCGTCGGTCTCGTCTGCGATATAGGCTTCGCGGTCTTCGAGAAGGGCTTGGTAAGCCGCATCCAGCGTCTTGCCTTCCTTGACGAGCTCGTTTAGTTGCTTGTAACGCTCGGCCACGCTGGCGCCAAAAATGTCCATTTGGGAACCGCGGTCGTTGATGTAGTATTCGCGCTGAACGTCGTAGCCAGCAAAATCTAAAACGTTGCAAAGGGAGTCGCCGATTGCCGCCCAGCGTCCATGCCCCACGTGGAGAGGTCCTGTGGGGTTGGCTGAAATAAATTCGACTTGGATTTTCTCGCCCTTGCCTGCGTCGGTGCGTCCGAAGTTTTTGCCTTCCTTTATAACCGTCTTGAAAATTTCATTGTTGGCGGCTGTATTGAGATAAAAGTTGATAAATCCGGGACCTGCTACCTCGACTTTTTTTATGGAAGAGTCATCAGGCATGTGAGCGGCAATTGCCTCTGCAATTTGCTTGGGGGCGGCGTGGGCAAGCTTTGCAGAGCGAAGTGCTACGGTTGAAGTCCACTCGCCGTGTTCAGTGTCGGCGGGGCGCTCGATGCCGGTGTCGGAAATTTCGAATTCTGGCAGGTCCCCTGCGGCTTGAGCGGCAGCTATTGCACTTTTAATGAGTTCGTCAATTTTTTCAGGCATTCTTTCTTCCTTTATTTTTATGTTCTTTCGTCTTTCGTCCTTTTGCTATTTCGTTCTTTGGCTTTTCGCCTTTTCGTCTTTCACTTTTTTCTCGTGCATTTCTTTTTTTATATTTTTTGCGTTCTTTCGAATCACGCCTTTAATGAAGCCTTTAGCAGGGGCTCTCATTTGGCTCTTTAGTATAGTGCAAAAAATTGAAAAAAAAATAATGGCCATCGCGCAAAAAACACAATGACCATTGCGAAACGGTATTCAAAAACGAGAAAAGCGCAGAAACTACGTGAAGGACACGGGGTGGCCTGAGTTAACACTCTCCTCGCGGGCAAGAATGCTTCTGACTTTTGCTAGGTGCGGGCTTAAGGCTACAGGATATATCTCTGGGTTTAAGAAACGCTTTGTTGCAGGATCGAGCTTTTCAAGACTTTGCTTCGTGCGCGCCTTTGCCTCCACGAGAGAAGCGGGCGCGGCAAAAGGCTTTCCCTTTTTTATAACAGGTTCCAAAACCTTCTGGCAGCTTGCGGCTTTGATGGTGTAAGCCTTGTCCGCATCCATAATGTCAATCGCTTTAAAGCCGCCCGATGAGGCGTCTTTCTCGGCCATTTTTTCACGCTCTTTGCCCTCTTCGTCTGAGATATCGAAAAGAACGTCGGCTATGAACTGGCCATCTGGGTCGCTAAAACGAACGATATCTTGAACGCCTGGAATGGTGCGCTTGAAGGCTTGCTCGGAAAGCTTCATAACAGGCTGCCAGGTTTTCGCGTCCTTATTCATGAATGCAGAAAGTTTGTAAACGCCGCCAAGGGAAGGCTGTGGATCGCAGGTTGCAAGCTTCGTTCCCACCCCAAAGGCGTCAATGGGCGCGCCCTGCTCGAAAAGCGATTGAATGGTGTATTCATCCAAATCGTTTGAGGCAGAAATCTTGACATAGTCGAGTCCCTCCTCGTCCAAGCGCTTCCGGCAGAGTTTTGAGAGCTTTGCCAGATCGCCCGAGTCAATACGAATAGCAGAGAGTTTCTCGCCTACTGCCTCCATTTCCTTCGCCACAACAATAGCGTTTTCCACGCCTTGCGCGACGTCGTAGGTGTCAATAAGAAGCGTGCAGTTTTTGGGACTGGATTTGGCGAATGCGCGAAAAGCTTCCAGCTCAGTGTTGAAGCTCATTACCCAGCTGTGGGCGTGCGTTCCAAAAACGGGGATGTCAAAAATTTTTCCGGCGAGGACGTTGCTGGTAGAAGCAGCGCCTCCAATATAAGATGCGCGCGCAACCGTGAGCGCGCCGTCCGGGCCTTGTGCGCGACGCAGGCCAAAATCAGAAACGACCCTTCCCTTTGCGGCCTGTATCACGCGCGTTGTTTTTGTCGCGACAAGCGTTTGAAAGTTCACAAGATTCAAAAGCGCTGTCTCTAAAAGCTGGCATTGAATGATGGGGCCCTCCACACAAACCAAGGGCTCACGAGGAAAAACAAGGTCGCCTTCGGGAATGGCATAGATATCGACGTCAATCTTGAGGTCTTTCAAAAACTCGAGAAACTCTTCTTTAAAAAGGGCGCCTCCTCCCGGAGCTTGAAGGCTCCTTAAAAAGGAAAGGGCGTCCTCTTCAAATTTGACATTCTCTACAAGGGCTTGAATCTGACCCGTCCCGCACGCTATGGCATAGCCACCGTCGTAGGGATTTTCTCGGAAAAAAACGTTAAAACATGCGCGTGTGTCGACCTTGCCTGCCTCGAAAAAGGCTTGGGCCATGGTGAGTTCGTAAAGGTCAGTGTTAAGCGCGATGTCAGTGGGTTTAGTAAAATCCGTTAGTGACATGGGAAACTAATCTGTCTCTTTCTCTTCTTTTGTCTCTCACTTCTTTTCGCTGATCCAAATGTGCCGCTTTTGATGATTGTTTACGGTTGTTTGTGGTTATTTGCGGCTGTTTGTGACTGTTTGTGACTGTTTGTGGTTATTTGTGGCTGTTTACGGTCATTTACGGCTTTCTATTCCGCTTCTTCTTTCTTACATTTTTCAGCGGCGGCTTTGTCTTTCGCGCGCTCTTGTTCGCGGGCGCGTTCCTCGCGGCGGTCGAGCTCTTCTTGCTCGTGCATTTTCTTTACAGCCTCTTCACGCTGCAGTTTCTCTTTTCCGCCGAGGCCCTCCCGGTTATTGAGAGGCTCATAAAATGCATCGTTCATAATCGCTCCTTCGTCTCTTATCTCGAGTTTCTATTCTACCCACTCTGGGCATCTTCAACTTTTTTCGAAGGGCTATCTTCTGCCTCGCCCACCACACCCTCCGCATCCTCCACATCTTCAACATCCTCCACGCCCTCTAAATCAAAAGCAGGAATGAACGATTCGCTTACCGTCCCCTCCTCTTGTGACCAAACCTCCTCAAAGCCAAGTTTTGCCGCATAGTCGAGAACCTCTTCGTATTCGCTTGAAGAAAGCGACCGGAGAAGGTCGGGGTAGCGCTCGAAAATTTTGCGCAAGGGAGCGGCTGCAGAAGGATTGCCCGTCGCCTGTGAGTCACCTGCCGGCGCCCGCAAAGCAACAGCCGCGGCCTGCGAATCTCCTGCTGGATCTTGAAGGGCATCTGCTGGAGGCGTGTATTGGTTCATGATGCTAAGCGAAAAAGGCGGCTCAACACCGTATTCTTTTTCAAAGACGTCGCGCGAACGCGCCAGCTCTTCCAGAACTTTTTTCGAATCTTCTACCTGCCCTGGCAAAACGAGGTGGCGCACCATAACGCCTTGCAAAAGCGTCCCGTCCGCGCGCTCGCGAAGACCGCCCTTTCGCATCGTCGATGCCACCATCGCCTTAAGATTTTCTCGGAAAAGGTTGAAGTAGCCAGGAGCTGAAGAGAGCTCTCTTGCCAAAGTTTCCGAGAAATACTTCGCATCTACCAGCCAGATGTCAATCATTGGCGAGAGCGCCTCGATGGTTTCTACGCTATCGTAGCCGCCGACGTTTGCCACCACCGGAATCGTAAGGCCTCTTCCTTGCGCGCGTTGCAAGGCATCGTAGACGGCGGGCGCAAAATGCATCGGCGTCACCAGATTGATATTAAGTGCGCCTTTCGCTTGAAGCTCAAGAAAAATTTGAGCCAGGCGCTCGGCCGTTATCGTCTTTCCGGCAACCCCGGAAGAGATCTTGCGGTTTTGACAATAGACACAGGTAAGCGGACAGCCGCTAAAGAAAACCGTTCCCGAACCTGGGACTTTTCCTGTCACATCCTCAAAACCAGAGAGCGGCGGCTCCTCCCAAAAATGAAGCGCAGCCCGGGCTACCTTGGGCGCTTCAAGCTGGCCGCAGGAACCGGGAGCCACGACGCGGTCCACTCCGCACTTTTTTGGACAAAGACGGCAGCCGTTTTCTATGAGCGCTTTTTCGAATTCCATTTTATTTCGAATTCCCTTTGGATTTTTTTCCTTTATACTCTTAGAACGTCGACGCGCGCTTCGAACGCGCAAAGATGTGGGGCCTTAGCTCAGCTGGGAGAGCGCGGCGTTCGCAATGCCGAGGTCAGGGGTTCGATCCCCCTAGGCTCCACCATTTTCTTTCTTGTTTCCTTGAGACTCACTTTTCTCGAGAAAAACCTTATCGTCTTCGGTTTTTTCGAAACGCCCTTTGTGGATCCCCACTTTTCCCGACAGGCTTTTCTCGGCAGCTTCAAACTTAGTGTGGCCGATGTTTTGGCGCTCGGCCTCTTCCTTGAACGCCGGGTCGTCGGGGGTGATGAGGGTGTCCTGGCCGGAGGCGGTGTAGTGGTGCAAAAGGACGGGCTTGAAAAGCTTGAGGTGGATGGCAAAAGCGCCGCTTACCACCAAGAGGAGCAAAAACACGAGGACGCGAATCTGCACCTGTACCTGCGTCATAATGACAGCTCCCAGGCAAAGAAAGGCCGTCCAAATCCAGATAATGATAACGGCTTGGCGCTGGTTGTAGCCTTCTTGCATAAGGCGATGGTGGATGTGGCCGGCGTCGGCGTGCGTAGGTGAGATGTGGGCTCGGCTTCGGCGAATGATAGCGGAAAACGTGTCGATGATGGGGATGCCCGCGAGGACCAAGGGGATGATGAGGGTGGTAAGACCTGCGATGCGCGTGACCGACAAAAGCGAGATGGCGCCCAGGGCAAATCCTAAAAGAAGCGATCCGGAGTCGCCCAAAAAGATTGAGGCTGGATAGAAGTTGTAGCGCAAAAAGCCAAGGGTAGCACCACAGAGAGCAATAGCGATGGCCGCCGCATCCAGGCGCCCAGCGTTAAAAGCGAGCACGAACATGGTAAAAGCCGAGATACACGAGACCCCAGAGGCAAGCCCATCGAGACCATCGATAAGATTGATGATGTTGGCAAAAGCCACCAAATAGACGACGGTAATGGGGTAGGCAAACCAGCCCAAAACGATGTTGGAGGCGCCAAACGGATTGGTCACGTTTCCTATAACGAGGCCGGAGGCGACCGCCACCACAGAAGCCACGGTCTGGCCCATAAGTTTAGGAAGCGGTTTCAGTGTCAAGACGTCATCTATTACTCCCACCAAAAAAATCAATGTGAACGAGGCTGCCAAGCCGTAGTAGTTAACGTTCAAAAGGGCGGAAGGCACCAAAACCACCGGCCATCCCCACTCGCTCGTGCCCAGGTATTGCATGAGAGCGGCCACGATAAGGGCAACAAAAATAGCGATGCCGCCCATCCGAGGCACGGGCCTCGCGTTGATGCGACGCTTGGAGGGATAGTCGATTGCTTTGGCCCAAATGGCGATGAAGCGAGCCGCCGGCGTAAAGGCAAGAGCCGCCGCCAGCGCAACCAAAAACAAGCAAGAGAAAGGTAGCCAGAGCATTGTGCGCCTTTTCTTCTCCTCAATTATTTCTCGAGAAAAGAAAAGGGTTTCTCGAGAAAACTCGCTTACCGAGAAAATCTTACCAAAGCGGGGCCGCCCCGGTTTTTTCTGCGTAGTAGTTTATACTATTCGATAGTGTCGATTTCGTGACAACAACTGGGTGAACCGACGACATTTATTCGGGAGCTCAATTCGCGTCTTGAGTACAGGAATCCTCCGTTGTTGTGGAAGCTGGAAAAAGCGGTAGGAGCGCCCACCTGCGAGAGGCGGGTTCATTTCAAAGTTGCGAAATCGACCTACTCGTGACACGAATGCACGAATCGAGCCTTATGGCTCTCAGATTTTGAAACTTTTGAGGAACGCAGCTCTACGAACTATTAAATTTTGAAAACGTAGGAAAGCTTAAACTTCGATCTTTTTGACGTGAGTTGCCTGGGGCTTTCCGTTAGAGCCCTCGGTAATCTCAAACTCAACGACATCGTCCTCACGAAGAGTTTTATAGCCGTCCATCTCAATCTCGGAAAAGTGAACGAAAACGTCGTCTCCTTCTTCCTGCGAAATAAAGCCGTAGCCTTTTTGGGAATTAAACCATTTAACTTTTCCCTGTGCCATTTCCAATCCTTACTCTTTGACCTGCGGTTTTCGTCGTGCTCGCTCTATACTACTCTTCGAGCTTTTTGAAAATGCCTTTTTTGACAAGAACTTGGTTAACGGCGTATATATTCCGTGAGTGGTAGGTAAACGCTTTTTTGGCGCAACCTCAACCCAACAAGCGAATGTGTTAGGTTATTCTTGAAAAAGCATTTACGAATCCCCACGCGAGCCTTAACGAGCCTTAAAGGAAATGGAAAAGAGAACATGACCTCATCGAAAACGCCAGCCTCTCCCACAAAAAATTTCGAGGCCCCCTTCAACCCTCCCAAGACGTATGCCTGTTTCGACTTCGACGGCACGCTTGCTAACACGCCAAAAGGAATTCTCAATACCGCCGAGAAGGTCTTGCGCGATTGGGGCCTTACAGACGAAGAAATGGGAGATTTAAACCGCTTGATTGGCCCACCTTTTCCCGAGGCCTTCGAGATGGTTTACGGCTTTTCGCCAGAAGACGCTGCTGCCGTTACGCAAAACTATCGCGATATCTACTTCAAGCTGGGCCCCGAATATTTTCCGGCCTACGAAGGCGTAAAGGAGATGCTCCAGGCACTCAAAGATGCAGGTGTCAAAATTGCGCTTACCACCTCAAAGCAGCAGGAACTTGCCGTTCGTATGTCTAAGACGCTCAGCATCCTCGATTACTTCGACGTCATTGCCGGAAATGTTGGCAACCACGGTGACAAGGCTGAGCTTGTCCGGCTCTCCCTCGAGCGCTTCGGGCTTGACCCCGAAGACCCTTCCGATCTCAAGAAGGCTTGTATGGTGGGTGACCGCTCCTACGACATTTTGGGCGCCAAGGCAAACGGCCTCGATTCAATCGGCGTCACCTACGGCGCGGGTTCTGAAGAGGAGTTGCTTGAGGCAGGTGCCACGCGCATCGCGAAGTCGCCCTTGCAAGTCGCAGAGGTTATTCTCGGCAGACGCTAAGGCTTTATCGTCGATGCTTTTCTCTTTCCCTCCTTCTTCTGCCCCTCCCTCCTCTTTTGCCGCTTTCTGACACGGTTCTTTTCCTTCTATCTCTTGGCGCAACAAATTGTGTAATAGCTGGGGCAATGGGTAGAAAATTTTTGCATAAAAACTTTTAACGGAAGGAATTATTATGGCAACGAAAAAAGGTTTTGATATTTCAGATGCAGCTCGTAAGTTTTTTCTCGCCGGCGTAGGAGCCGTTTCGGTTACGGCCGAGAAAAGTAAGGATGTCGTCGACGACCTCGTGAAACGCGGAGAAATCTCGGTTAAGCAAGGGCGTGAGCTCAACAAAGAACTCACAAAAAAAGCTACCGAGGCCGTTCATGAGACAACGCAGAAAGCCATCAAGGCTCATCTTCAGAGCTTGACGCCTGAGGAGCGAAAGGAGTTTGTTGCAAACATTAACAATGCAGCAAAAGAGATTGACGGCACCAAAAAAGGCGGAGAAAAAAAGGCAACCGCTAAAAAGACGACCGCCAAAAAATCAACGGCTAAGAAAATGACAACCAAAAAGAAATAGCACATGACGGATCGCCTTAAAAAACAGACGAACAAAAAGAATGCTGCCCAAGAGCAGCTTCAAAAGGAAATGGTAGAGAAGGAACTCGCGGTTCAGGGCAAGCGCGAGGTTCTTCTCGGCCCGTTTGGCGAGCGCGTCATTACCTCGGGCGATATTTCTGCTAAAGCGCGGCGCAAGCGTCTTCACCAAATTATTGCCATCGCTCGCAAATACAAAGTGATGCGCGGTCTCACCCCCGCTAACTTGGTGAATATGCTTGAGGCGCTAGGACCCACCTTCGTTAAGGCGGGACAAATCTTGTCTATGCGCTCCGACATGCTTCCGCCGGAGTTCACAAAAGCGCTTGAAGTTCTCCGCGCTAATGTGGCGCCTATGGACTTCAGCGTCGTCGCAGAAGTTTTAGAAACCGAGTACCAAAAACCCATCAAAGAGGTCTTTTCTTCTATCGACAAAACACCTCTGGGGTCTGCAAGTGTGGCGCAAGTTCATCGCGCGAAGCTGAAAAACGGCGACGACGTTGCCATCAAAGTGCAGCGTCCGCGCGTCCGAGAAACGATGGCGCAAGATATTGAGATTTTGCGCAATGTGCTTCGCCACTTAAAGCACTTCATGCCCGCTGACCAATTCATCGATTTTGACTCGGTTATCAACGAACTTTGGGCATCGTTCACGCAAGAAACTGACTTTCTCATTGAAGCCAAAAACCTTAAGGAGTTTCGCGCCAACAACAAAGATGTCGCCTTCGTGAGCGCGCCCAAGCCCTACCTTGATCTTTGCACCACGCACGTTTTGGTCATGCAATACATACAGGGCCCCACGATTGCTGAACCCAAAGCAATCGAGGAAGAAGGCTACGACCTCACAGAGATTGGCGAGAAGCTCGTCGAAAACTACGCCAAGCAGGTGCTTGACGACGGCTTTTTCCACGCCGACCCCCATCCCGGAAACATCATGATTGCCGATAAAAAAATCGTCTTCATCGACCTGGGCATGATGGGGCGCCTCTCCGATTCCTACCGCGCTATCCTGAAAAAGATGCTTCTCGCCGTGTCTTCTCGGGATTCTTTGACGCTCAAAAACGGACTTTTGGACCTATCTGAGGCGGTCCGTCTGGACGACATCGACCATAGTGCCTTTCTGGCGGACTTGGATTTCATCGTGCAGCGCTACGGTTCGGTGGATTTGAAAGATTTGGATTTGGGCGAATTTCTCACGGAGCTTATCGCACTTACGCGCCGCTACGGTCTTGAGCTTCCCGGCTCGCTCACGATGATTGCGCGCGGCCTTATTACGCTTGAAGGGGTGCTCGACGAGTTCATCCCGGACGTTTCGATGGTCCAAATTATCGAGGAGCACTTGGAGAGAACAGAGGATATTGTGAGCCTTCTCGAGAAGGACTTCTACGAGCTGGGCATCGACTCAAGACAGGCTCTCAAAGGCGGCTTGAAGGCGCTGAGCCAGGCAGGTCTTGTGACTGACATGCTTACGCGCGGGCAGCTCAAGGTCAACATGGACTTTTCCAATTCCGAGAATCCCGTGGAAGACCTGAATCACATCGCCGACCGTCTGACGATGGGCATCATCATCGCAGGCCTTCTCATCGCAAGCTCCATTATCTATTTTGCAGGGGCATCGCTCACGATTTTAGGCATCCCGCTTCTAGGCTTTTTGGGATATGCCATCGCCCTCATCCTCGCCCTTATCATGGCAAAAGATATTCTGGGGCACCGCAACAAACGGCGGAAATAAAAAGAACCAACAAATAATCCAAAAACTTTAAGAGAAGCCCGCGAAAAAATTACGAAACGGCGCGAGAGCGCGCAGGGTTTCTCGGCTTAAAAGCGAGCGTGAAACGGCAGCATAAGGCGCATACCGTTCAAAACGACGATGAGGGTCACGCCCGTGTCGGCAAAAATGGCCCAACCCATTCCCACCATACCAAGCATCGCAAGCACAAGGATGGAAATCTTGATGATAAGAGCAAAGGCGATGTTTTCTTTGACGACCGCCATCGTTTGTTTTGCCAGGCGGAAGAAGGGCGGGAGCTGCTCTAAGTCGCCTCCCAGAAGCGCAACCGTAGCAACCTCGAGGGCTGAGTCGGAAGCGGCGGCCCCCATCGTTATACCGAGGTTGGCTGTGGCCAGAGCTGGCGCATCATTGATGCCGTCTCCCACAAAGGCAACCGTCCCCTCCTTTTTCAGCTTTTCGATGTAGGCAACTTTGTCTTGGGGCAAAAGCTCGGCTTTTTCTTCAGTGACGCCAATCGTTTTTGCAACGGCACTTGCGGCTTGCTTGTTGTCGCCGGTAAGCATGACCGTCTTCATGTGGAGCTTGTTTTTTAACTGGGCAAGCGCCTCTTTTGTTGTCTCTCGTATGATGTCAGAAATTCCAAGCGCACCCACAATGACCGCTCCTTGGCTGAGCAGAAGGCAAGTTGCACCCTTTTGCGTAATGGCAACAATCTCTTCTTGCACTACATCGGGGAGCGCGGCGAGGCCCAGCTGCTCGCGGATAAAGTCAGGCTTGCCAATGGCGACCGGCTCTCCTGACAAGTTTGCCGTCACGCCGTTTCCGGGCTTCTCGGCAAAGTCGGTGAGGGCGAAGGTAAGGTCGATCGTCTTGGAAAAAACAACAACGGCTTTGGCTAAGGGGTGCGTAGAGTTCTTCTCGAGAGCGGCAGCAAGGGCTGCTACCTGGTCTTTCGAAAGATCTGCCTTGGGATAGCGCGGGGGCTCGTGCGGGGTCACGGAGCGCGCGAAAGGATGGACGGCGACCACCTGGGGCTCGCCTTTCGTGAGCGTTCCAGTCTTGTCGAAGGCGACGATGCTGACGTGGCGGGCGGTGTCGAAAGCCGCTCCCCCTTTGACGAGGACCCCTAGGCGCGCGGCTCGGGTGATGGCCGAGACAAACGAAACGGGCGTCGAGATAACAAGGGCACAGGGACAAGAAATAACCAGGAGCGTGAGGGCTCGGGCAATCCAGACGAACCAGATGTTAGAGATGGGAGAGGCTGCGATGCCTGCTGTGGGACCGACAAAGTTGGCAAGGTTTTCTGCGACTTCAGGACCGCCAAAGGTGCCGATTAAAGAGAGGCCGGCCGGAATTCCGAAGCCCACGACAAGAGCGACAATCACGATAATGGGGGTGTAGACCGCGGCAAAGCGATTGATGAACGACTCATAAGGCGCTTTCTGCTTCTGCGCGCCTTGAACCATCTCGATGATGCGCGAGAGCATGCCTCCGTCATAAGCCGCGTCAACACGCACGAAAACAGGTGCGATGGTGTTCAGGGTTCCGCCGTAGACGAACTGGCCTGCCCCTCGGTCTTGCGGAATCGACTCGCCGGTAACAGGGGCCTCGTTGAAGGCCGACTCCCCTTCCACGATGACGCCGTCGAGAGGAACGCGCTCGCCCGGCAAAATTTTAACGACCGAGCCCACGGCCACTTCTATCAGATCTTCCTCTGCCAAAGGCAGCGCATCGTAGTTTGCAGCAGAGGTTGCCACGACACTGCCTTTTACCACGTGGGCGCGCTCTGGCGCGAGCTTCATGAGGCTTTTTATCGAACCTTGGGTTTTCTCGAGAGACCAATCTTCAAGACGCTCGCCAATCTGGTAAAGGAAGATGACGATGGCCGCGTCTCTGAAAAGCTCCACGTCAAGCTCGCCGACGGCAATCTTGTAAAAGCCCATGATAAAGGCGCCAAAAACAGCGATTCCCATGAGGGTGTTCATATCGGCTGTGAGCTTTTTTGCCGATTTGACGACAGCCGGCGAAACGTAGAGAAGGCCGGTGGAGGCGGCTGCTAGATAAAAAACGAAGGCTAGCCACTCAACGGGCGCAAAAATCTCCAAGACAACCCCTACCACAAAGACGATTCCTGAGACGGCAAGTAGATACTTCTCCGTTTTTTCTGACCATTCCTTCATGTGTTTTGGTTCCTTTAATTTGTGTGGTTTTGAGTCTTTGTTGTGATTCGCGTTTTTTATGGTGGTTGTCGTTTTTGTTGGGTTTGCGTTTTTTATGCTGGTTTGCGTTTTTTATGCTGGTTTGCGTTTTTTATGCTGGTTTACGTTTTGTTTGCAAATTTTATTTTGTCACGTGTTGGCGAGCCTCGCAAGAGAGATGCAATCTTATTGACAGCTCAACTTCCCCTGTGTATATTGTGTATATTGAATATATACAGCACGCGAGACCGACAGGAGCTCCTTCATGCAGATAATTCTTTCCAAACATGACCCTAACCCCATATATTTGCAGATAACGGTACAAATTCAGGCTCAGATTCTGGACGGCACTCTCGCAAAGGGCACCGAGCTCCCCTCAATCCGAGCCCTTGCCAACAATCTGCACGTCAGCGTCATCACGACCAAGCGGGCCTACCAAGAATTGCAACGCTCCGGTTTTGTTGAAACCGTCGCAGGCAAAGCAACCTACGTCGTCGACTCACTTTCTTACACTTTCCGAGAAACCCAGCTGCTCGAACTTGAAAAGGAACTGGATGCTTTGGCTCTGCGGGCACACCAGCTTTCACTCTCACAAGATGAGTTCCTTAGCGCTGCTGAAGAGTCCTACGCCCAAGCAGCGGAACACAGCCCAGGTGTAGAAGGTAGCGGCGACCCGTCAACTCATGTTCCAGCGGCCGCTCACGATTCACCAAACCTAAAGCCGGTTTCGACACCCCAAGGCTCAAAAAGCAAGGGAGTCTAGTTCGTGAGCGGCGAAAGCTCCGTTACCGGCAAGACGAGAGTTTCTTGGAATCTTTTTGAAACGGAAGAGAAAATATTGGAAAAAAGGCGGAAGCAATGACTGATTTTAATGAGGCGAAAGATCTTCATGAGGCACCAGAAGATGCGCCGGTGTTGCGCATCGACAAGCTAGAAAAACGCTACGACGATTTCACGTTGGAGCCGTTTTCGATGAGCATTGCGCGCAATCGCGTATGTGGGCTCGTTGGGTCGAATGGCGCGGGCAAGACGACGATTTTAAAGAGCATTTTGGCTGCTTACAGGCCTGATGGCGGCTCGGTTTCTTTGTTTGGGCACACGTTAGAATTTGGCGTGCGCACCTACGACAGGCTCCGAGAAAAGATTGGATTTGTGTTCGATACACTTCCCTTCGGGCCGCTCACTATCAAGGGCCTTTCGCGGATTGGTCGGGCGGCGTATGAGCAGTGGGACCAGGGCTATTTTGAACGCAGCCTTGCAAAGGCAGACATTAAGATCAACAAGAAATGCAACGAGTTGTCGCGCGGAATGGGGATGCGATTGCAGCTGGCGTTTGCGCTTGCACACAGACCCGAGTTCCTCGTGCTTGACGAGCCGACGGCTGGGCTTGACCCCATAGCGCGCGAGGATGTGCTGGACATGCTGCGGAACTTTATGGCCAACGAACGGCACGCGATTTTGATTTCAAGCCACATTACCTCGGATATTGAAAGCATCGCTGACACCATTGTCTGCTTGGACAACGGACGGACCGTTTTCTCGCTGAGTATGGACACGTTCCAAGATTGCTATGGGGTTTTCTTATGTACTGACACTCAACGAAAGGCGTACGTGAAGAAACTCGCAGCGTGCGGCGTTGATTCATGGAGTATTGATAAAAAAATGCATAGCGAAATTTTGATGAACAATCGAGAGCAAGCAGAAAAAGTATTACCCAAGGTAGAGTTTGCGAGAAGCTCACTCGATGAAATGATGCTGCTCACCATCAAGGGCCACCATACGGCAGCGGAAAAGCAGTAGACAGAGCCAGCGCTTACGGGTACGCGAAGAAGATAAACAAATAAGGGAGTAAACATGAAATTGAGGACCGCGATACAAGAGATAAAAAGCGCCGTTGTGACGGATTGGAACATAACATCGATCTATTTGAAAACGACGTTGTTCCTCTGGATTTTTGTGGGAGTTCTCGTGAATTTTCTGCAGGGTGCGATGTTTTTCTCGCTCTGTGCCATTAACACGACCTGCATTATTGGCTGTGTCATGCAACTTGCAACCAGCGACGAAGTAAGCGGGAACTGGCAGATGGCGCGCCTTACTTTTCCTGTTTCACGTACCTTAACGCAGGTAGGACATTTTATTTTTATCATTTTCGTGACGTTCTTGGGATTTGTTGTGGGCGTTCTGGCCGCCGTGTTAACGCAAGTCTGGATGCAGATTCTTCAGACACCAATCTTTTTCCCCATGTGGCTGCAATATTATGTCGGGCTTTTTGTTACGTTTTGTCTGTTGATTCCTGCCGCAATAATGTTAGCCGTTATTTCTGCCTGCGGCTTCACTAAGGCGCTTCGCTTCTTTCCTGCAATAATCGTGCTTGTATGCTTGGCAGGGGGCGCCTGGATCTCGGGCAGCGGCATCATCAACGAGAAAACCACCGCTTTTTTCACATCCCTCTTTTTAAGTCCCGGTCGCCTCGGCATGGTGTGCGTTATTACGGCTCTTCTATCGCTTGTCATCTATTTCGTTCTGATGATGCTAGCGGCCCGGTTCTATCGCAAGCGCCAATTTTAGGGAGCTTAAGCAATTCTTAGGCTTGTAAATTTTCAGAGCCTAACGGCCGAATACTAGCTTTCACGCCCCCGCCTTTGTGCTACGCTCATACCAGCAAACAAAAACCGCTTGAAAGGAGCGAAAATGGGTGCAAGACCAATTAGGTATGTTCAATTTGGATGTGGAAAGATGGCGAAATATACCATCCGCTACGCGCACGAGCATGGCGCGCAACTGGTGGGTGCCATCGACGTAAATCCCGAGGTCATCGGTATGGATGCGGGCACTTTTGCCGGACTCCCCGTCGAGCTTGGCGTAAAAATTTCTGACGATGCCGAGAAGGTCTTGGACGAAGCTGCCCCAGACATCGCTATTCTCGAGCTCTTCAGCCTCATGAGCGACATCGAGCCCATGGCACAAGCGTGCGCCGAGAGAGGCATTTCTGTCATCACAACCTGCGAGGAAGCAACCTTCCCCTGGACCACGAGCGCTCAAATCACCAATCGCCTCGATGCCATTGGGCAGGAGACGGGAGCTACCATCGTAGGAGCTGGTATGGAGGACATTTTCTGGATTCATCTCCCCGCCCTTATGGCCGCCGGCATGGACAAGCTTGAGCGCATCGAAGGCGCCGTTTCCTACAACGTTGAGGACTACGGTCTTGCCCTTGCAAAGGCACACGGCGTTGGCCTGACTGAAGAAGAGTTCGAGCAAACCCTTGCGCACCCTGACGAAATCGTTCCTTCCTACGTATGGAACTCCAACCAAGCCCTTGCTCAAAAGCTCGGTCTTACCATCAGTGAAATCATTCAGGAAAATGTTCCCTTCTTAGCCGAAAAAGACACCTACAGCGAGACCATGGGAGAGACTATCAAAGCTGGTTTGGTGCTTGGCATGAACACGCGAGTGACCACCAAAACCTATGAAGGTATCGACATTGTGACCTCGCAAATCGGCAAGGTTTATGGTGAAGGCGATGGCGACCTTTGCGACTGGAAACTTGTCGGTGAGCCCACCACCACCGTCCACGTTGACAAACCGGCAACGGTTGAGCACACCTGCGCAACTATCGTAAACAGAATTCCTACGGTTCTTATGTCACCGGCGGGCTATCACACCGTCGATGAGCTTGAGCCCATTGAGTATCTGACTGAGCCTCTCGTTATTGATGAAGGCGATGGTTGCTCCTGCGGTTGCTAGTTTTTAACAAGAATCGGGTGCAGGCCGCATAACAATCTCAGCCTGCCCGTCGAACAGAAAGCCTCAAAAGCCGAGATAATCGGTCTTTTGAGGCTTTCTTTTAGTGAAGGTCGCGGCCTTACTTAAACCGGGGCCAAAATTTCAAAACTTGGCGCAACACGCCCAATCAATCCTCCCGCCTCG
The DNA here is from genome assembly GCA_947426865.1 of uncultured Coriobacteriaceae bacterium. Lineage (GTDB taxonomy): Bacteria > Actinomycetota > Coriobacteriia > Coriobacteriales > Atopobiaceae > MGBC105563. Next base: position 48,712 of record CANEFS010000005.1, read on the forward strand.
CGCGTTTTAAGCCCTCCCCCAGGTTCAAGAGGCACGCCTTTTCTTTTTCGCTTAATAGTTTAATATAGAGTTATGACTGATATTGAAAGATTCATACAAAGCCTGGGCTTTGGAAAAGAGCCGGTTCAAAAACTACGCCAATTCGTACGCGAGGTTGAAAAACGCGAGGCCAATCTGAGCAACCCTGGATTGGGTATTGGCTCCCATGCCTCGGCCTTTGCCAACCAACAAGCCGCCAACCAACCCACCGCCCTTGAGCTTTTTCTCGCCCACGAACTTCGCGAGGCCGGAGTCTTCGATCTTCCCCAACAAATGCCACCTCTGAAAGCCACGGTGCTCAAGAATTCTCACATGGCCTACCTCGCCATGTTCGACGAGCGCGTTTCTTGGGATGCAAAAACTGCTGTTATGCGTATAGAAAATGCCTTGAACCGCGCGCAATTTGCCGAGCGCGCCATGCAAGAAGGCTTTCTGCTGCCGGCCGCCACGGAAGCGGATTTTTATCTTTTCAACACCCGTCTCGAGAAGAACATCGCCATGCAGTTGAACGTTTTGAACCTTGAGACGGCGCATCAAACACAGAACCTGAAAGGCGAATGGGATGTGCGCTACGCCTTCGCCTCGGCCCTAGAGGAGTTTTCTCTCCCCTACCGCTTCCAGGGCGACTTTAGACTCAATCTTAAAGAGGGGCTTCTGGGCGTGGAAATTGAGGCGATGCCACCTGAGGCAATTGCTACAAACATCCTGCGTGAAGGCACTACGACCCTTTCCAAACGCTCGCGCACGGAAAAAGAGCAAGCTGCGACCGACCTTCTCGCCCGCGAGATTTTGATGACCGCGCTTGTCGCGACCACCCTCAGCCAGGAGATTGAAGAGATTTGGATTAAAGGCATCCACAAAGATCACAAAAACCACCTTTGCCTGGTAAGTGCCCTATTTTCCGCAAAAGACATCGCTCGGCTCACCAAGGACGATTTCGTCTTTCCGCTTAAGACCCTTGAGAACTTAGGGGCAACCTGCCAAATTGAAAACGCCATTTTTACGCCTGTCACCCCAACTTTTTCTCTCAACGACGAGCGCCTCTGCCCGCCCTATCGCAAAGAGCAGCCCGAGCTTTCTTCAAGCGTCCTCACGCCCGAACAAGCCAAAGCCCTCGGCGCGGAAGTCGTCTCTGACCTCGCGATTAACGAGGGGCGTGCGCGCTCTCTTATCGCCGAGAAAATCCTTCGCAACTTGAGTGACTCGACCCAACAAAACGTCTCGATGATTTTGGAGCTCACGCGAAACAACGTGGACGAAAAGATTCGCAAAGCCGGCGAAGACATCTCCGAGAAGCTCATCGAAGGCGAGCTCACGGAGGCAAACTGGGATGTTTTGCTCGAAGAATTCCAGGAAGGCGACAGCTTATCGAAGGCCGTCAAGCGCGCGATGAAGGCGCAAAAAGACGGCGGCGGCGTGCCCTTCCAAGAGATTGAAGCGGAGCTTAAAGCGCTCGACGAGGCGCACACCTACGACGATACCGACGAGGTGGTCTGGCGCACCTTCAATTCCTACACCGACCGCGTGCTCTACAACCGCCTTTGCGAAGGAAATCGCGCTGTGAAACTGGTTCCGGAAGCCTACTACCTTGCCCATCTTCTCTCTGCCGTCGGTCTTCTCGCCGAGAAAAACGCGGAGGGCGCCCTTCTTCATGCGCTTCGAGCGTGCGAACTGAATCCTATGGATGCCACCGCGCATCTCTACGCCTCAAAGGCCTACGAACAGCTGAACGATTTGGAGATGGCAGCCTCGACCATGCAGGAGCTTTTGCAATACGCCCACCATCCAGAAGCGATTGCTCTAGGCTATTATCGGCTCGCCTATCTCATCTGGCATTTAGGTGACACGAATCAAGCAGATGCCCTCTACCGTCTATCTATGCAGTTCCCCACCCCGATTGCGGGCATGGCGCAAATGGAGCTTCTGACGATGGAAAGCCAGACCAATCAGCGCCCCATCGAAACCGACGAGATTAAAGAGATTCTATCCCAACATTCGATTCCTTTGGCGCCAACCAAGCAGGTGGGCGATATTTTGCTGGAGGCAGCGAAGGCCTCAGTGGACGCGGCGATCTTTTTGGTGGCCGCTGATATCTGTGCTTTAGTGGGCGTCCTGAGTTCCGGAGACGCCATGGTAGACGTGGCAAAATCAATCGCTCACGAAGTTCTTTAAAAAGCTGGCCACTTAAAAGGGGCTCGCTAAAAGGCCTGCTTAAAAAGGGACTGCCTAAATTTTGAATATAGGTTTTCCTACAGGCCGCCGCAAAGGTTCCTATAAACGCTGCCATAAAAAACTTTCACAAAAGCCCCCCACCATAGTTTGAAAGTTCTAAAAAAACAAAACGGGCCCGAGATTTTTTCTCGGACCCGCTTTTTGCGGATAAATTTTGAGACGATTGCCG